>NZ_JBJZOM010000003.1:0-310140 GCF_047200695.1 Streptomyces callyspongiae | reverse complement strand
GTAGGCGAAGCCGATGATGATGCCACGGCCAGGCAGGTCTGGAGGGCAGCACACCGGTCACGGCCCCGCCCTCACACAGGGCGGCGTCCGCGACCTCACGCATCAGCCCCAGGGCCGCCCCGCCGTAGACGACCTGCAGCCCCCGCCGGGCCGCGGCCCGGCCCACCGCACGCTCAGCGGCCCGGTAGCGCGGATGCACCCCGCCTCCGAGCCGCGCAACACCGTCACCCGGCCGCTCACCGCGCCACCACCCGCAGCAGCGGCACCCCGCCCGCTTCAACGCCGGCAGCACCGCCGCGATGACGTGCCGCTGCTCGCGGGCGTAGTGCAGGTGGGTGCGGCGGATCTGGTGAGGCGAACAGGTACCGCACGACCTCCCGGGAGTCCTCGTCGTCCAGCAGCGTGGGCAGGTCGAGCCGGTGGCGTCGGCACACCTGGAGGATCTCGCGGTAGCCGGTGATCGAGGCCAGAGCGGGCTCGTGGCGCAGGCGGGCCGCCTCGTCGAGGATCGGGGCGCTGGAGGTGCCGTAGCCGAGCATGGCCGCCGCCCGGCGGGCCGCCCCGGTGTCGTAGTGCTCGGGGCTCTGGTCCACCAGGCATTCCACGCTCACCTCACGGTCTGGGGACCAGCCAGGGCGACGGGCCAGTTCGTGCAGCATCGAGGTCGATCCGCCTTCGAGAAGCACCGGGTGGTTACCGTGGTCCTCGAGCCAGGTCTCCATCAGGTCCACGGCCTCTTCGGCGCTGACCGTGCCCTGGGACAGTGGCCGCTCGGTCAGGTACTGGCGGTGGGTGCCGCGCAGTTCGCCCGGCTCGGGCCGGCCCGAGCCGGCGGCCAGCTCCGGATGGCGCTGGATGCGATCCAGCGCGAGCACCGGGAGACGCCGGCGGCGGGCCTTCTCCACGGCGTAGGCGGTCTTGCCAATACCCGTCGGGCCGAGGACCGGATGCACGGCTCCACCCCTGTGCGGCTCCCCCACTGCGTAGCGACTCACAAGCACCCTTCAGACCCAGGGCCGACCTGCACCGACAGGGTGTGGTGCTCGTTGGAAAGCCGCATGCCAAGCCGACCGGGCCACCTGCGCGATGACGGACCGTCTTATGGACATCCCCGCCTGCCCCAGGTCACCGGCCTGCCGCCCCGCGCAAAACGGGTTCGGGCCGAAGCCCGCGGCTCCTAGCGGATGGCGAAGCTGGAGCCGTTCGGCCTCCAGCAGGCTCGGGACCCCGAGCACCCATCGCGACGGCGAGTTGGACCAGCATCGAGGCCGTTGGGGTGCTGCTGGTGCCCGACAGGTCGACGGCAGCGATGACACCCGGTCCGATCCCCGTGGGCCCGCACCGGTGCGTCACTGTTCCGCGCACAAGACGTCGGGTCGCCGTTCACGACTCGTGCGGGATCGATCCGAGTGGGCAGGACCGAAGCGCCGGTACGGGATATGCACTCCTCAGCGGATGACACGGGCCACGCCCACTGCACACTGGGGACACATCAGTCTTCCGACCGCCCTCCGGGTCCGTAACCGTCCGTTCACATACATTGCAGCCCCTCGGTGCGATGGAATCATCCCATCCCGAAGCTCAGCCGACGGCGAGGAGTTGCTCGCGCAGAATGTCTGCGTGCCCACAGTGGTGGGCCAGCTCACGCAGGACTTGCAAGTACACCCAGCGCACCGTGCGCGGCCCCGCCCGGTGTCCGGTCACCACAGTGTCCAGCGACACCTCGGCGACCGCCGCCCGTGCCCGTTCGCAGGCATCCCGATGAGCCGCAATGACGAGAGCGACTGTGTCGTCGTCGCACAGGCGGAAGGACTCTTCAGGGCCCTGCACCAAGCCGAGCTCCCGACGCGGGACACCTCCGACACACTCCTCGAACCACACTCGCTGCATCCAGGTGACGTGCTTCAGCAGTCCCAGCAGTGTTGTCGCCGACGGGACGAGCGGACGACGTGCCTGCTCCTCGGTTACGCCCTCGAGAGTCGCCTCAACGGCGCTCCGGTACTCGTCCAGGAACGCCTCCAGCTGCCTACGTTCGCCGTCCAGCAACACATCGAACGAGCCCATCGGGGTCTCCCATCACGGTCGTCCCCGCCCAGGTCGAGGAAGGTCGGAGCAACAGCGCCTCGGCGCCCTCCCACTCTCCACATCGGTCGTGTCCTTCCTGCCGGAAGCCGCGCATCGACTGGTTCGTCACCTCGCGTTCCACCGGGGCCGGATGAATTCGTTCACATGTTCGTGATTCGCGTACCCACCTGCAACTCCTGTGCCGATTCGCCCTTCGACTGTCGGACCGTGCCGATGCGGGCAGCTTCCCCGTTATCGTCATTCCGCTGGACCGTTCTGCTCGCAGGCCGTGCGCCGCACCGCAGGCCCCGCAACGCGACGACTGTCGACGCGAGCAGCGCGGCAGCCCACGGCCAACAGTGACACGTGCCTCTCGTCCGGCCGTTCCACAACGCGCCGCCCCCTCCCCCGCCACGCGTTCCTCGATCCACCGGCCGGAATGCGTGGGGAACGAATGATCACGGAGGGGCGCTGCGACCGGCGGAGCTACCCCACGCCAGACCCCCACCGCTGCACCGATCCGCACGTACCCGACCGGCATGAGCACACCTCGCCCTGGCCTCGGCCGCCGGTTCCCCCGGCAAGTCCGTGACGGCCTCGGGGGCGCCGGGCCCCGCCGCCCCCGAGGCCGTCACCCAAAAACGCCACTTCTGTGCTAGCAATCATCCATTACAGAGCCAGAATCAGTGTATTCTGACGCTATGAATGACAGGCGTGACGACGACGGGGTCGCGGCGCTGCTGGCGGAGGTGCAGCTTGCGGCGGCGTTCGACGACCCCCGGGAGCGGGTGCGGTTGCGGAAGGCTGCGGGCCTGTCCCTGGAACAGGTCGCGAAGGCCGTGGGCGTGGGCCGGCAGACGGTGGCGAACTGGGAAGCCGGGGGGATGCCGTCCTCGCCGTCGCGGGGGAAGTACCTGCGGCTCCTGGAGGGTCTCGCGCAGATCCACCCCACCCCAGCCCGAGCCACGTCCTCGCCTCCGACTCCGGCAGCAGATGCCGACCAGCAGAGCTGTGCCCCAGCGGCCGCGGCGACCGCCCGTGCGGAGAGTCCGGCCGCCCGGGAGGCTCGGACCGGGCACGCACGGCACCAGGCGCGGCGACGGAGCAGTTCGGCGGACCAGGTGCGCTCCGAACTGCGGGAGGCGATCGCGGCGGCGGTGGAGAAGGAGCTGGAGAAGGCGGGTGGGGATGCGGATGCGGCGGCTGCTGCGTTGGTGAAGCGGGCGATTCCGGACGTGATGGGACTGTTCGCGCGGACACGGGCAGGGGCACGGTACGAGTACACGGCTTACCCGGCTCTGCCCGATGTACTGCGGAAGCCGTCGAAGACGGATCCCGACCTGGTCTGGGAGGCGCGTCCGTCGTGGCGGCACCCGGACTTCCGGCGTCATCCGGACGGCGAGGTGGCGGTGACGGCGTTGGATGTGAATGCGGCGTATTTGTCGGCGTTGAAGACGTGGCTGCCGATCGGGAAACTGACGCACAGCACAGGTGGGGAGCACGACCGAAAGCGGGCGGGGGTGCACCTGATCACCCCAGCGGTGTGGGAGCACCCGCATCTGCCCTCACCGATGGGTGACCGGGAGGAGCACGGGCCCGTGTGGGTGACGGAGCCGACGCTGCGGCTGCTGCTGCGGCTGTCCGGGCCGAAGCACCGGCTGATGCAGCCGCCGGTCATTCACGAGTCGTGGACATCCAGCGCGACGGAGACCTTTCTCGACAGTCTCCGGCAGTTGCTGGCCGGCGCCCGGGCCGATGCGCTGGAGGAAGGGGACGAAGTGACGGCGGCGTATGTGAAAGCCATGTACTCCAAGTTCGTCTCCACTCTGGGGGAGTCCTCGCACAACCGGGAGATCAACCGGCCTGACTGGATGCACCTGATCAGAAGTCAGGCGTTCGCGAACCTGTGGTCCCGCGCCCACAAGGCGCACCAGGCCGGGCTGACGGTGATGTGCGCGTTGGGTACCGATGAACTTCACCTCGCCGGCGGCGACTGGCGCGACACTTGGCGGGAGGGGCGCGGGCTTGCGGAGATGAAGGTCAAGAGCGACCGCGACGGCGCTCCGGTCACCTACACGGTCACCGCCGGGGGGCGTTGATGGCCGGTCGGTGGATGAACCTGGGCCAGTACAACGCCCGCGGCGTGCGGGGCGCGGACGCGCTGGGCGCGGGGATCGAGAACATGGTCACCGGCATCCACTCCCCCGCCAACACCGACCGCGGTATCGCCGCTCGCCTGCGCTACCTCACCGCCTCGACGGCCGGCTACGCGGCGATGGAACGCGCCGGCGTCACCGTCACGCCCCGCACGCTGTTCGCGTGGCTGGCTGAGGAGCGCATGCCCAACGCCGCGAACCGTCGCAGACTGGACGCGGCGTACTGGGACCTGCGCCGCCACAACGTCGCCGCCGACCTGAAGCGCCGCCTGGCGGTCCGGGGCGGCACACGTGTCGAGATCGACCCCGTCGACCAGACGGCCGTCGACCGCAGGCACCGCCGCGACCTGGCCACCAGGCGGCTGACCGTCCGGCCACGCCACTGGAACGCGGCCGTCGACGCCTGGCTCGCAGACGACGACGAAGCCCTCGACGCGGTGTGGGACGACGTCATCCACGACCTCGGAAGCGACTACGACTCCTACTCCTACATCTCCTCCCTCGGCTGGCACGCCTGAAACCCGGAGGCACAGCCTGCGCCCGGCGTCACGGCATGGGAGGAAGTGGTCCACGGGGACGGCGGCGGGACCACTCGGGCACGAACCGGGCAGTACCACGATCCGAACGGGCAGCCCACGGACGGACCGAGGCGCATTCTCCCCGGCCCGGAGCACCGGCGCCGCCCGGAGAAGCGGGCGAAGACGGGCATCATCGTCGCGGTGTTGAGCCTGGTTGCTGCCCGTTCGGGGCTGTAGAACTCTTCCACAGGCCCGAACGGTCACCACCGTTGCCCGTTCGGCACATGCGCGGGAGTGTCCGCGTGCGACGCACGCGAGGGATCGGGGTGCCATGAGCGCGGAGGAACGTCAGCGGGAGATCGTCGGTGCCGCCCGCCGCGCCGGTTCGGTCGAAGTCGGCACACTGGCCGCCGACCTCGGCGTGGCCCGCGAGACCATCCGTCGCGACCTGCGGGTTCTGGAGTCCCACGGTCTCCTTCGCCGTACGCACGGCGGTGCGTACCCGGTGGAGAGCGCGGGTTTCGAGACGACCCTCGCCTTCCGCGGCACCATGCACGTGCCCGAGAAACGCCGGATCGCCGAAGCCGCGGTGGACCTGCTCGGTGACGCCGAAACGGTGTTCGTCGACGAAGGCTTCACTCCCCAACTCATCGCCGAGGCGCTGCCCCGCGACCGGCCGTTGACAATCGTCACCGCCTCCTTGGCGGCCGCCGGAGCACTCGCAGACATCGCCTCCTTCTCAGTGCTGCTGCTCGGCGGACGGCTGCGCGGCGGCACGCTGGCCACGGTGGATCACTGGGCGACTGCGATGCTCTCCGGTTTCGTCATCGACCTGGCGTACATCGGAGCCAACGGCGTCTCCCGCGAACACGGCCTGACCACCCCCGACCCCGCCGTCAGTGAAGTGAAGGCACAGGCCGTCCGCATCTCCCGGCGAAGAATCTTCGTCGGCATGCACACCAAGTTCGGCGCGGCGAGCTTCTGCCGCTTCGCCGAGGTCGGCGACTTCGAGTCCATCGTCACCACGACCGCACTGCCCGCACCGGAGGCCCATCGGTACTCGCTCCTCGGACCACAGGTCGTCAGGGTCTGACGGAGCGCCCGGCACGCAGCACCACCCGACCCCAGAGACCCGGCACGAGAACCCGGAGCCCACATGCGCACACGCATACCGCATTCCACTCGTACTTCCCCGAGAGGCGCCGCCCGAACGGTCGTCGCCGTGGTGGCAGCCGGCGCGCTGTTGGCAGGCTGCGCAGGCGCCGGCGGCGGAGACGCGAGCGACCGCAGCATCAGCGTGCTGATGGTCAACAACCCACCCATGAAGACCCTGCAGAAGCTGACCGCCGAGCACTTCACCGAGAGGACCGGCATCGAGGTCGACTTCACCGTGCTGCCCGAGAACCAGGTGCGCGACAAGATCAGCCAGGACTTCGCCTCCCAGTCCGGCCAGTACGACGTTGCCACCATCAGCAACTACGAAACACCCATCTATGCCGAGCGCGACTGGCTCTACCAGCTCGACCCGTTCGTGGAGAAGGACCCGGCGTACGACCAGCAGGACGTGCTGAAGCCGATGCGGGACTCCCTCCGGGCCGAGGACGGCAAGACGTATGCCGAACCGTTCTACGGCGAATCCTCGTTCCTGATGTATCGCAAGGACGTCTTCGCCGAGCACGATCTGACGATGCCCGAGTCCCCCACTTGGAAGCAGGTGGCCCGCCTGGCGGCCAAGGTCGACGGGGCCGAGAAGAAGATGAAGGGGATCTGCCTGCGCGGTCTGCCCGGCTGGGGACAGCTGATCGCCCCGCTGACCACCGTCGTGAACACCTACGGTGGAACGTGGTTCGACGAGAACTGGCACGCCCGGCTCGACTCGCCCGAGTTCACCGAGGCCACGAAGTTCTACGTGGACCTGGTGCGTGAACACGGCGAGGCAGGAGCGGCACAAGCGGGCTTCGCGGAGTGCCTCAACAGCATGACCCAGGGCAGGACGGCGATGTGGTACGACGCTACCGCGGGCGCCGGAGAGCTGGAACGGGACGGCTCTCCCGTCAAGGGGGCAATCGGTTACGCCCCCGCTCCGGTGAACAGGACCGAGAACTCCGGTTGGCTGTACACCTGGGCCTTCGGCATGCAGAAGGCCTCCGACAACTCGGAGGACGCCTGGGAGTTCATCTCCTGGGCCACCGGCAAGGAGTACGAGGAACTCGTCGGTGAGCAGGCAGGCTGGGCCAGTGTGCCCGCCGGGAAGCGGAAGTCGACCTACGACCACCCGAAGTACGTTCGGGCCGCCCCGTTCGGCGAGGACGTGGTTCGCGCCATCGACTCCGCCGACCCGCGCGATCCCGGCGTGCAGGCCCGGCCGTACAGCGGGATCCAGTTCGCCGGCATTCCGGAGTTCACCTCGCTCGGAACCGAGGTCTCCCAGGAGATCAGCGCCGCCATCGCCGGCAGGCAGTCGGTGGAGCAGGCGCTCGCGAAGTCCCAGAAGCTGGCCGAGAAGGTCGCCGAGGAGTACCGGAACCGATGACCATTCCCGAGGCGACCGCCCGGACGGTCGCCGGAGGCTCTCGGCCGGCCAGAACACCGGCCGGGGGCACCCGGCGGCTGCATGCCTGGGCGCTTCGCGCGCCGCTGCTGCCCGCCCTCGTTTTCCTGATCGTGATCACGCAGCTGCCGTTCGCGGCGACCCTGGTGATCTCGCTCTTCGACTGGAACTCGCTGTACCCGGAGGCCCGGGAGTTCACCGGTCTGTCCAACTTCGGCACGGTGCTGAGTACCCCGGCTCTGCGAGACGCGGTTCTCACCACCGCGCTGCTCACCGCAGCCGTCGTCCTGGTCACTCTCGTGCTGGGTCTGGCTGTCGCCCTGCTCCTCGACCGTCGGTTCCCGGGCCGCGGCCTGGTGCGGACGATGCTCATCGCCCCGTTCCTGCTGGTGCCGGTCGCTGCGGCGCTGCTGTGGAAGCACATGCTGCTCAACCCCGAGTACGGGCTGTTCAACGGCGTCACCACGGCGCTCGCCCGACTCTTCGGTGTGGAAAACCCGCCACAGCCGGAGTGGATCTCCGAGATGCCGCTCCTCGCCGTGGAGGCCTCGCTGATCTGGCAGTGGACGCCGTTCATGATGCTGATCCTGCTGGCGGGGTTGCAGAGCCGGCCGCTCGACGTCGTCGAGGCGGCCCGCATCGACGGCGCCAGCGGCTGGCAGATCTTCCGCTACATCACGCTGCCGCACCTGCGGCGCTACCTGGAGCTGGGCGCCCTGCTCGGGTCGGTCTTCATCGTGCAGCACTTCGACGCCGTCTACACGCTCACCTCCGGCGGGCTGGGTACCGCCAACCTGCCGTACGCCATCTACCAGACCTTCTACAAGGCCCACGAGTACGGCCTCGCCTCGGCCGCCGGTGTGCTGGTGGTCATCGGCTCCATCGTGATCGCGACCTTCGCGCTGCGCGTGGTGTCGTCGCTGTTCAGTGAGGAGGTGTCCCGCGGATGACCACGCTCACCGCTCCCGTGAAGCGCACGGGGAGTGCGCCTGCGAAAGCGGTTCCGCCCCCGGTGCGGCGGACGCGCCGGCGCAACTCCGTGCTGGGTCTGCTGGCCTGGCTGGTCGGCATCCTGTTCGTCCTGCCGGTCGTGTGGATGGGGCTCACGTCCTTCCACTCCGAGCCGGATGCTGCGGCCAACCCACCGTCGCTCGCTGCGCCGTTGACTCTCGATGCCTACCGCACCTTCTTCGGGGCCGGCGGCGCCGACGGTCCGTGGCCCCCACTGATCAACTCGCTGACGGCTTCGGTGTGCTCCACGCTGCTGGTGCTCGTGCTGGCGCTCCCGGCGGCGTACGCGCTGTCGATCCGCCCGGTGCGCAAGTGGCGGGACGTGATGTTCTTCTTCCTGTCCACCAAGATGCTGCCGCTGGTCGCCGGGCTGCTGCCGGTCTACCTCTTCGCGAGCAACGCCGGCCTGCTGGACAACATCTGGCTGCTGGTCGTGCTGTACACGGCGATGAACCTGCCGATCGCGCTGTGGATGCTGCAGTCGTTCCTCGCCGAGATCCCCGTTTCCGTCATCGAGGCCGCGCAGATCGACGGGGCCCGCCTGCCGACGGTGCTGTGGCGGGTCATCGCCCCGATCGCCGGGCCCGGCATGGCGGCCACCGCGCTGATCTGCTTCATCTTCAGCTGGAACGAACTGCTCTTCGCCCTGGTGCTCACCGGTGTGCGGGCCGAGACCGCGCCCGTCTTTCTCACCGGTTTCGTCACCAGCCAGGGCCTGTTCCTGGCAAAGGTCTCCGCAGCCTCGCTGGTCATCTCCCTCCCGGTGCTGGTCGCCGGATTCGCCGCCCAGGACAAGCTGGTCCAGGGCCTGTCGCTAGGAGCCGTGAAATGAAGGCCGCCCTCGTCGAAGCCCCCGGAAAGGTCTCTCTGACCACGGTGGAGGATCCGGCTCCCGGGTCCCGCGAGGTGGTGGTGGATGTCGCCGCGTGCGGACTGTGCGGCACGGATCTGCACATCCTCCAGGGCGAGTTCGCGCCCTCGCTGCCGCTGGTTCCGGGGCACGAGTTCGCGGGTGAGGTCGTCGGTGTCGGGGGCGCGGTCACCGAGGTCGCGGTCGGTGACCGGGTGGCCGTGGACCCGTCGCTGTACTGCCACGAGTGCCGCTACTGCCGCACCGGTCACAACAACCTGTGCGACCGCTGGGCCGCGATCGGCGTCACGACGGCGGGGGGCGCCGCCGAGTATGCCGTTGCGCCGGTCGCCAACTGCGTGCGTCTGCCCGAGCACGTCCGCACCCAGGACGCGGCGCTCATCGAACCGCTGTCCTGCGCGGTACGCGGTTACGACGTGCTGCGCAGCCGGCTGGGCGCCCACGTGCTGATCTACGGTTCCGGCACCATGGGCCTGATGATGCTGGAGCTGGCCAAGCGGACCGGGGCGGCGCGGGTCGACGTCCTCGACCTCAACCCGGATCGGCTGGATACGGCCCGCCGTCTGGGTAGCTCGGCAACCGCCGCGCATGCGGACGAACTCGACCGCCCGCAGGGCTGGGACCTGGTCATCGACGCCACGGGCAACGCGGCCGCGATCCAGGACGGTCTGGGCAGGGTCGCCAAGGCCGGGACGTTTCTGCAGTTCGGCGTGGCCGACTATGCGACCACCGCGACCATCGACCCCTACCGGATCTACAACCAGGAGATCACCATCACCGGTTCGATGGCGGTCCTGCACAGCTACGAACGGGCGGCGGAGCTCTTCGCCGGCGGCGTTCTCGACCCGGAGGTGTTCATTTCCGACCGCCTCGCGCTGGACGAGTACCCCGCCGCCCTCGACCGCTTCGCATCCGGCCGGGGCCGGAAGATCCTGGTGGTGCCCTGAGGGCGCTCTCGCCGGCCGTCAGACCTGCGAGGGAGGGGCACCGCAGCGCCCGGTGGCCGAGCGACGGCCCGTCGCTCGGCATCATCCCGGCCGCAGAGGAGGGAACGCGACGGCCGCGTAGGGGATACCGAGAACAGCGGCCACGCCATCCACCGACCGGCTTCCCCGCACCCGACCCCGCGTTGTCCGGAAGACCGCTTCACCTCGCACGGGCGCTCAGCCGTGGGTGAGCGTCCGCCGGGGCCGGGGACCGGGGAGCAGTCGACGGCGGGGGCGGCGGATGAGCAGGACAGCACTGCGGTCGGCAGAGCGGTGCATGGGCGGGCTGTTCCCGTCCGGGCTTCGGCGGGACGGGGGCAGCGTCTACAGGGCACGTGTTCGGGAGCTCGGGGAGAATGTGTCGAGGACCATCTCGTGCTCCATTTTGGAGGCGTCGCCCTTCATCGGGGTGGTCGCTCCGGAGCGGACGAATCCGTATCGCCGATAGGCACCTTCCGCCCGCGCGTTGTCCTCGTGCACGGACAGACGCACCCGTGCGACGTCCGTCACGGACCGGGCCCACGCGAGAGCCGCGTCGAAAAGCGCGTCGATCAGGCCGCTTCCGCGGTGTTCGGGGCGTACGAAGACCCCGACGATGTGGGCCTGGCGCTGCGCGACCCTGCCGCCGAACACGTCCTCGCTGCCGGGGTCCTCGATCAGTACGGTTACCGTGCCCGTCAGGGACCCGTCCCGGCCCTCGGCCACGAACTGACGCACCCGCGTCCCTGCGGCCGCTCCGCGTGCCCGCTCCTGCCAGAAGGAGTCCGGCTCCGAGGCAGCCTGTTCGTAGGTCTCCAGGAAGGCGATCGGAGCAGAGGATTCCTGCAACGCTGCCAGCCGTAATTCCTTCAGCTCCGGCCACTCCTCGGCACGTGTCGAACGGATGGCGTGGCACGGGATGCGGGTCATGCCGGCGCAGCGTAGAAGGGATCGCATCCCGAGCACCACCGGATTCCCCGCCGTGCCGCTGCCGGGTGGCGGAGTGGGCCGTCGGCTTCCGCAGCCTCGGGGAAGCGGCGGAAGCCGACGCTGCGGCGAGCGACGGGGTGGATGGCTTCCCGTCAGGCGCCCGGCTGCTGCATGCGCGTGGCGTGGCGTGGGCCTCGGGCAAGGGTGTATCCGGCGATGCCTGCGAGTGCGGCGAGCACACCGGCTGCAACGGTCCAGATCCAGCGATCGGACCACCAGCCGGAGGACCAGGTGTCCTCCGGACTCTCGGCGGCGGCAGTGCGCGTGGGTGACGGGGTCTGCTCGTCCGAGGAGGAGGGATCTGTGGTGCGGGGCGTCAGGGGGGCGGCCAACGAGCCGTCCACGGCCTGGGCGCCGCCGGTGTCCACCGAGGTGGCCTCGACGGCGGCCTGTACGGGGAGCCCGAGGTCCTGTTCCGGCAGGTCGACGACCGTCAACCGGACGTAGTAGGTGCCGGGCAGCGGGTCGTTGGCCCAGGGTTCCGCCCAGGCCCGCACAGTGCGCAGAGTGCAGGAGAGTTCCACGGATCGGGTGTCCGTGGCTGCCCTTCTGGTCTGTGCGCCGTACATGCAGGCCTGGCGACGGCGCAGTCCGTCGTAGACGTCGAGCCGCCAGGCGGAGGCCCCGTGCCGGGTCGCGGAGTCGGGCAGTGTGACCGTGGCGTTCACGGTGGCTCGTTGCGCGGCGTCGGCGGGGAACGACCAGTAGAGATAGTCGCCGGTGGAGGCATGGGCCAGGGCGCGCTGGTCCTGCGGGATCGCCGTGGCGGTGCGGAAGGTCGTGCCGGCCTCGGTCGGGGTGGCGTCGTCGGAAGCGGTGGGGCTCGGGGACGCGGTGTCGGCAGCGGCCGTTCCTGCTGCGCCGAACAGGGCGCTGCCGGCCATCATGGCGCCGATCAGTATGCGTGCGGTCCGCATCAGTGGGTCCTCCTCACGGTGATGCGCCAGCGTGAGAGCCAGCCCGTCAGGAGGCCTGCTGCCAGGCCGGTGAGGGGCAGGAGTACGAGCAGCCACCAGCCGCGGCCGAGGCCGAAGGCGGCGACGTCGGTGGCCTCGTCGGGGGCTCCCACGAGATGGATGCTGAGTTCGACCGGCAGTCCGGGGTCGGTCTTCACCGTGTCGGGCGCGGAGAAGGAGTTGCTGAGTTGCAGGCAGACCGTCTCTGCCTCCGTCTCGTCCGTGTCGTCCACCGGCGCCTTGGGGTAGCGCAGGCCGGTGGAGATCATGTCGGTGCGTCCGTCGCCTGCTTCGGAGCCTCGGACGATCTCGCGGCCGTGTGTGGTCACGGCTCGCAGCAGCACGCCGTAGTCGTTGTCGACGGCGCGGTCCGCGGCGATGCTCGCGGAGGCACGCAGCTCCTGCCCCGGCAGGACATCCACCCGGTACCAGCGGTGCTCGGCGAACTCCTCACGGTCGGTGTAGAGGCCGGGCTGGAGCTGGGGGGCGTCGGTGCAGCGGTGGGTGCCTTCGGTTTTCTCGGGCAGGACGACGGGCTCTGCGGCACGGTCGACGAGCTGTTTGATGCGTCCTGACAGTTCATCGGTGTGCTGTACGGCCGTGTAGGTGCCGCCGGTGGCTTCGGCGATGCAGCTCAGCTGGCGGCGGATCTTGGCGTCGGGCACCAGGCCGAGTGTGTCGACGACCAGATGGATACCGCGTGCGGCGATCCGGCGTGCCACCTCGCAGGGGTCCGGAGGCGAGCAGGTGTCTTCGCCGTCGGAGATCAGGACGATGCGGCGGGTGGCTTTGCCGCCCTCGAGGTCGTCGGCTGCTTCGAGGAGGGCCGGGCCGATGGGTGTCCAGCCGGTGGGGGCCAGGGTGGCCACGGCTGTCTTCGCTTCGGTGCGGTCGAGCGGGCCGACCGGGTAGAGCTGCTTGGTGTCCTTGCAGCCGAGTTGCTTGTCCTTGCCGGGGTAGGTGGCACCGAGGGTGCGTATGCCGAGCTGCACGTCGTCCGGCACTGCGTCCAGTACCTCGTTGAAAGCCTGCTTGGCCGCGGCCATCCGGGACCGCCCGTCGATGTCACGGGTGCGCATGGAGCCGCTGGCGTCGAGCACGAGCTCGACCTTGGGGGATTCCTGCGGTGCCGTCTCATCGGCCGCGGCGCCGGCCGGAGTGAATCCGGCGAGCAGAGCTGCCAGCAGACCGCACGTGACGGCCGCCAGCCCAGGTCTTGTGATCATCGTCTGACCTTAATGACAAACCGTCACCTGGCCAAAAGACGAGGATGCGCGCCGAAGTGGTGTTGTGGAGCGGCGTCTTCCACCGGCAGGAATCAGAAGAAGTGGCGGCGTCCGCCGACCTTGCGACCGGTGGAGCCGAGGAGCCAGAGGACAACGCCGACCACGAGGAGCACGCTGCCGACGGTCGTCAGCACGGATACGCCGAGCAGGAGGCCCAGGAGAAGCAGAACGGCACCAAGAATGATCATGGGTTTCCCTACGCCGGATTCGGAAGTGTGCGGACGCGGTGCAGGCGCTACCTCGTCGTGGCCCGACATGTGCCCTCCTGCGTTCGTTCCATGCATGCAGAGCACGAGGGCGGAGGCGGACGGGAAGCCTGCCCGTCGGGGGCCGGCCCCGGGTCACCTGGCGGACGTGAAGTCCTCCATGGTGTGGCACTCCGTGTAGCCACCCGGATGCTCCCGGTCCGGGTAGGCGATGCGCACGGGGCGACCGGCTTCGGCTCCCGAAGTGACGTATGAGATCTCCACAGAGCCGGGCCCCCCGCCCTCACGGACCGAAAGAGCGTCGCCGTACATCTCTCCGACGGTCGGAGCCCCCTCGGCCCAGGACACGTTGCGCGCTGCCTCAGGTGTTCACCCTTGCTTCGAAAGCCGTGTTCGCCTCCCCGAAGACTGTCGCGACCGGAAGGAGAGGTGGGACCCACGCCGGTCCCGGAGTCGTGGACAATCGGAGGTCGAAGTCCCGGAGCCGGGAGGTGGCGAACGAGCGGAGGGTGGGGCGATGGTGACCACCGTCGAGGACTACGTGGCGGGGCATTGCCTGGAGTTCGTGGGTGCCGCTCCGGTTGCTCCGGAGGGGCAAGCCGTCGAACATCTCGCCTGGTGCGGCGACTGGAACACGCCCCGGGGCGGTCGGCCGGGGAGGCGGTTCATGGCGCTGCTTCCCGCGGCGGACGCTCCCGAGGATCTGAACGCCCCGCTGCGGAGCCTGCGGCGCCAGGGCGCGGTGGCCATCGCCCTCGTCGGCCCCCGCGGAACGTTGGATCGGGATGCGCTGGGAACGGCTGCCCGAGCAGCGGGTCTGGTCGTGCTGGCAGCACCCGAGTCGCTGTCACCGGTGGACACCATGGGGCTGTTGATGGGACGCCAGAACGCTGTGCACCGGCAGCACCACGAGACGGCGCGTGAGATGTTCCGGCTGACCGACCGTGCCTACCGGCGCGGCGAGGGACCGCGCCGGCTGCTCGACCACGTGGCACGTCGGACCGGTGCGCGCATCGACGTGCTCACCCGCGGCGATCGCCTGTGGGCAGAGTTGGGTGACCACGAACCGCTGCTGGCCCAGCTTGCAGAGGGCTCGATAGCAAGCACATCGTTCGTTGTTCCCCACCCTCCTACCGCGGCCGACGCCGTCGCGGCATCGGAGACAGGTGAGTGGCACGTGTCGCTCCACGCGCTGCAGGGGATCAGGCCGCACCCGGTCATGGTGGCCCGTACTCCGGGTCGTTTCACCTCCCGGACCGCGGAGGTGCTGTCCCAGGCGGCAGTCCAGGCCGGCATGCTGCGCGATGCGTGGCGGCGGGCGGAACTGTCCGCCTCGGCGGCCGCCACCCGGACCGCGGTCCTGCAGTATCTGCTCATGGGCGAGACGGTCACCGCGACACGCGTCTCCGAGCGACTCGCCCCGGGAGTGCTCACTGCGGACACCGGCCGCGTGGCGATTCTCGAGTGCGGACCGGGTGAGGATCGCAGTGCCGTGTCGGAGGACTGCCTCGCCACGCTCTCCCCCGCGCTTGTCGCACCGTGCCCCGCCTACGACCGGCACCTGATCCTGGCACTGCCCGGAGGGGAGCACGCCGGACCGGAACGTCCGGCACTGCGGCAACTGGTGAGCGAGGGGCGGGCGATCGGTGTGAGCCCCCCGTGCCCGTGGTCCCGTACCGTACTGGCGTACCAGGCCGCGTTCCACGCGCTCAGTGCCGCCCGTGGCAGCGAAGCCGGGGTCGCGATCGGCCGGGGCGAGCCTCTCGCCGCACTCCTGCCCCCTGCGGCCCGCGCGTGGGGGAGGGAGATGCAGCGGCGCCTGGAAACCCTGCCGGCGCAACACCGGGAGATCACCGTGCACACTGCGCGGATCGCTCTCGCCCACGGCGACGCGAAGGCCGCGAAACTCCTCGGCGTGCCGCGCACCACCGCCGGGGGACGCCTCGACGGTCTCATGGCGGCGCTGGGCCTGCGTCGCGGCAGCCTGATCCACCGCGCGGTCGCGGACCTGGCGCTGCAGCTCGCCTCGCTCCACGAGGACGACGCGTCTCCTCCGGACGGCGGAGATACGGCGGAACTGGCCCCACTGCTCACGGAAAGCTCCGCAGCCCGCGCCTGGGCGGAGGAGTTCCTCGCCCCGTTGACGGATCACCAGCTGGACGCCCTGACGGCATGGCTGGCCGCGGACGGTCATGCTCTGGCAGCGGCCGACCGGCTGTCCATCGGCCGCAACAGCGTGGCCAGAAGGCTGAGCGAGGCGTCCGTACTGCTGGCGCGCGAGCTGCGCGGTCCGGGCGAGGGGCCGCACGACCCGCTGTGGGCGCTGATGCTGACCGGCAGGCTGAGCACCGACCTGCTGCCCCGAGAAGTGCCTGCCTGACAGGAGTGATTCCGGGACCACGAGCGGAGCTGCATCACGCCGGGGACGGAGCCGTCGAATGCACCAGGCGTGCGTCGTATGCACCACGGAACGGAGCAGGCACTGCCGTTAGGTTGGGTGACGCGCTGCCCGGCACGGGATTCGCGCCAGGGGGTGGGCCGGCGCTGCACGGGGGTGAACAGCCCGGCTCGGGGGGACCGGGGTGGAGTCCGCGCACGTGGACTCCACCCCGGCGGCACGTCTCCCGCAGCCACACTTCCGGATCGGCGTGGAGAGGACCACGGGGCCTCCGCGGAACCGGCGGGCGATGCCTGGACGTCTCCGTTGCCCCGAAAGAATCCGGAGGAGTCTGCGCCCGCCACGCGCTAGCTGTACTCGCGGCGAGGCAACGCCCGACGACAGCACGCTCACCGGCGCGGACATCGCCAGCAGCGCTGCACGGTGAGCGATTCCGCAGCACTCCCCCGGCGGTGCGGTGCGCCACGGGCCGCCCCTCCGGGTGGCACGGACCGCACGGCTGACCGCAGAGCAGTTCGACGGGGTCCCAGTGGCCCCTGCCGAATGTGCCGGGGACTACCTGCCCCGCATACCCACTCGGGACGAGCTCCCGCCGGAGATCGCCGAAGCCACTCCGGAACGCCTGGCACGGTCCCCTCGTCGGTGCGGGTACGCACCTGCTCGTGGTGTGGGCCCGCGGCACCGACGTCCTCGGTCCGGACGGGGGCTGCACCGGCTCGACGCGCGCCGGTGACTGCCGGCACCCCGGGAACTCGCAGCACACACGCTTTGCGACATTACGGACAAATATGGATAGTCTTGTCGCCATGCTGGGGCTCCCTGACCACGTGCACGCCTGCCTCTTCGACCTCGACGGGGTCCTGACCCGGACGGCCTCCCTGCACGCCGCCGCCTGGAAGCGCACCTTCGACGAGTTCCTCGCGCGCCGCGCAGAAGAGCTCGGCGTCCCGTTCGTGCCGTTCGACCGCGTCCACGACTACGACGAGTACGTCGACGGCAGGCCGCGTGACGACGGCATTCGCACGTTCCTCGCCGCCCGCGGCATCGAGGTGCCCGAGGGGGCCGGACAGGATCCGCCCGGCGCCGACACCGTGCGCGGTCTGGGCGCACGCAAGAACCGTCTACTGCTGGCCGGAATCCGCGACGAGGGCGTCGAGACCTTCGGGAGCAGCATCCGCTACGTGCGCGCGGTGAAGGAGGCGGGCTTGCCGCGCGCCGTGGTCTCCTCGAGCACGAACTGCCGCGAGGTGCTCGTCTCCGCCGGTATCGAGGCTCTGTTCGACGTCCGAATCGATGGTCGGACGGCGCAGGCACGGAAGTTGCGCGGGAAACCGGCGCCCGACGGCTACCTGGCGGGGGCGGCGGCCCTGCGGACGGAGCCGGGGCGCGCGGCGGTCTTCGAGGACGCGCTGGCGGGCGTCGAGGCGGGCCGGGCGGGCGGCTTCGGGTGGGTGGTGGGTGTGGACCGGGTGGGACAGGGCGAAGCGTTGCGGGAGCACGGTGCCGACATCGTGGTGCAGGACCTGGGCGACCTGTGGAGGCAGTCGTGATCGAGCACCGTTCCTACACCGTGGAACCGTGGTGCCTGCGGGAGTCGGATCTCAGCCTGGATGTTCTCGCCCAGAGCGAGTCGCTGTTCGCCCTGGCCAACGGGCATGTCGGGTGGCGGGGGAACCTGGACGAGGGTGAGCCGCACGGTCTGCCCGGCTCGTACCTCAACGGGGTGTACGAGGTGAAGCCGCTCCCGTACGCGGAGGCGGGCTACGGCTACCCGGAGTCCGGCCAGACGATGGTCAACACGATCAACGGGAAGATCGTGCGGTTGCTGGTCGACGACGAGCCGTACGACCTGCGGTACGGCGAACTGGTCGGGCACGAGCGGGTTCTGGACTTCCGCGCCGGCACGCTGCACCGGACCGCGGAGTGGTGCTCGCCGACGGGGCGCCGGGTTCGCATCACCTCCACGCGGCTCGTCTCCTTCACGCAGCGTGCCGTGGCGGCGGTGCGCTACGAGGTGGAGCCGTTGGACGAGCCGGTGTCGCTGGCGGTCCAGTCCGAACTGGTGGCGAACGAGCAGCTGCCGGCGACGGACGGCGATCCGCGGGCGGCGTCCGTGATGGAGCGGCCACTGGAACCGGAACGGCACTTCGCCCAGGACACGCGGTTGCGGCTGGTGCACCGGACCCGTCGCAGCGGGCTGCGGGTCGCGGCCGCGGCGGGGCACGTTGTGGAGGGGCCGGAGGGCACGCGCTGGTCGGCGGAGAGCGAGGAGGATCTGAGCCGACTGACCGTCACCGGCACGGTGGAGCCGGGGCAGTGCCTGCGGGTGCTGAAGTTCGTGGCGCACGGCTGGTCGGGGCAGCGGTCTCTTCCTGCGGTGCAGGATCAGGTGGAGGCGGCCCTGGCGGCGGCGCGGGACACCGGCTGGGAGGGTCTGCTGAGGCAGCAGCGGGCTTTCCTGGACGACTTCTGGTCGAGCGCGGACATCGAGGTGGACGGTGATCCGAAAATCCAGCAGGCGGTGCGGTTCGCGCTGTTCCACGTGCTGCAGGCCGCCGCGCGGGGCGAGGAGCGGGCGATCCCGGCGAAGGGCCTGACCGGCACGGGGTACGACGGGCACTCGTTCTGGGACATCGAGTCGTTCGTGCTGCCCGTGCTGACGTACACAGCGCCCAGGTGTGTCGCGCCCGTGCTGCGGTGGCGCCATGCCGTGCTGCCGGCGGCGCGGGAGCGGGCGCATCAGTTGGGGCTTCGGGGAGCGGCGTTCCCGTGGCGGACCATCACCGGGGAGGAGTGTTCGGCGTACTGGCCGGCGGGGACTGCCGCGTTCCACGTGAACGCCGATATCGCGGACGCGGTGCTGCGCTACGTCGACGCCACCGGGGATTCCGCGTTCGAGGAGGGTCCCGGACTGGACCTGCTGGTGCACACGGCGCGGCTGTGGCGTTCGCTGGGGCACCACGACACCGAGGGCGCGTTCCACATCGACGGGGTGACCGGCCCGGACGAGTACAGCGCGGTGGCGCGCGACAACCTGTACACGAATCTGATGGCGCAGCAGAATCTGCGCGCCGCGGCGGACGCCGCCGTGCGCCACATGCAGCGGGCGCGGGACATGGGGGTGGACGACGAGGAGGCCGCTTCGTGGCGCAGCGCGGCGGCGGAGATGTCGTGTCCGTACAACGAGGCCCTGGGGGTGCACGAGCAGTCGGCCGGTTTCACCAGGTTGCAGCACTGGGACTTCGAGGGGACGGGGCCCGGGGAGTATCCGCTGATGCTGCACTTCCCGTACTTCGATCTGTACCGCAAGCAGGTCGTCAAGCAGGCGGACATGGTGCTGGCCATGCAGGTGCGGGGTGATGTCTTCACCGCGGAGGAGAAGGCGCGGAACTTCGCCTACTACGAGCCGCTGACGGTCCGGGACTCGTCGTTGTCCGCCTGCTCGCAGGCGGTGATGGCCGCCGAGACGGGTCACCTGGCGCTGGCCTACGAGTATCTGACGGAGGCGGCGTTGATGGACCTGGAGAACCTGGAGCACAACACGCGCGACGGGGTGCACATCGCCTCGCTGGCCGGAACGTGGATCGCTCTGGTGGCCGGTTTCGGAGGGATGCGCCGCGAGGGCCGGAGCCACGGGTTCGCGCCGCGTCTTCCGGAGCCGTTGGACCGGCTGGCCTTCACGGTGCGGATCCGGGGGCGGCGGCTGCGTGTCGAGGTGGATGCCTCGACCGCCCGCTACACCCTGCTGGAGGGGGATCGGTTCGAGGTCCGTCATCACGGCGAGCCGGTGGTTCTGGAACCGGGAGCGACCGTGGAGCGGCCGGTGCCTCCGGTGCAGGCGGGCGCGGAGCCGCGTCAGCCGAAGGGGCGGAGGCCGGCGGTGCGGTTCACTGCGGCGGGGTGACGGCCGGCAGGCGGGGTGTGGGCCGCGGGAGGGGCGGGGTGGGCGTGTCGGCGCGCGAGGCACCGCCACACGATCAGAAAGCGACATAATGAGGCAATTCCACTCATTGCCTCACGGGGGTGCGCCATGACGTCCCAGACCGTCGCCGTTGCCGGGCCGGACAACCCGCTGCAGCCGGAGTTCTGGCGACAACCGGGCGCGGCGCAACGGGAGGCGTTCGCGCGGCTGCGGCGGACGGACGGACCGGTGCTCCTGGAGGAGACGGCGCGGGGACGCACCTTCGGGCTGGTGCGGCATCGGGACGTGTCCGCGGCGAGCCGGCGGCCTGAGGTCTTCCGCAATGCTCCGGGCGCCACGACTCCGCCTCCCGCGCGGTGGGTGCGCACGGTGTTCGGGCCGTCGATGGTGAACCTCGACGGTCCGGAGCACGCACGGCTGCGCGGGGTGGTGGCGCGCGCCTTCACGCCGCGCATCCTGGCGCGGGCGGAGGAGGACATCCTGCGGACCGCGGAGCGCATCGTGGAGCGGATCCCGGACTGTGGCCCGGTCGACTTCGTGGAGGCCGTGGCGGCCCCCATGCCGTTCGAGGTGCTGTGCAGGATGATGGGCATCCCGGACGAGGAGCGCGACAGGATCCGGTCGCTCATCGATCGGGCGTCCGAGCACACCGGGCTGGACCGGACCCTGGCCCGTCGGCTCCGCAGCCCCGGGAGCGGGCTGCGGGCGCTGGCGCGGATGCACCGCATCGTGGCCCGTGTCGGCCGCCTGCGGCAGGCGTGCCCGGGCGACGATCTGATCACCCGGCTCGTCTCGCCGGACCGGGACGGGAACCACCTGACGGGCAGGGAGCTCGGAGCCTTCTTCTCCCTGTTGCTGGTGGCCGGCGTGGAGACGACGCGGAACGCGCTGGCACACGGACTGCACCTGCTGAGCACGCACCCCGAGCAGCGCGAACTGGTGGCATCGGATCCCGACAGGTTCCTGGATCCGGCGGTGGAGGAGATCGTGCGGCACAGCACGCCGATCCACCAGTTCCGGCGGACGGTGGCACGCGAGCACGCCGGGGGCGAGGGGCACGCGCTCGCTCCCGGTGACACAGTGATCCTCTTCTACGGCTCCGCGAATCGCGACGCCTCGGTGTTCCCGGAACCGGAGGCCTTCGACGTGACACGGAGTCCGAATCCGCATCTGGGCTTCGGGGGCGGCGGGCCGCACTACTGCCTGGGAGCCCATCTGGCGCGGCAGGAGATCCGTGCGGTCCTGCACGCCCTGTTCACCCGGTATCCGGAAGCGCACGCGACGGAGCCGCCGGAGGTCCCTCCGACGAGCTTCGACCACCGCGTGTCGCGGCTTCCTTTTCGTACGACGGTTCCGCGAGGGACCATGCCGGTATGAGCAATACGGAAGAAGACGGTCCGCAGGCACAGCGGACGGGCATCCCGCGGGACCTCCCCGATCAGGAGGCCCGCGAGCCGGCCCGGCGGAACAGCGACCGCGAGAGGCCGGAGCAGCGGCGCGCCGGAGCAGCCCCGGAGGAGGACGTGACGGATGCGCCGGAGCCCGAGGAACCCACCGACTGATCCGGCGGGCTGCACGGCAATCGGCGCCGCCGCATTCCGCTAGGGTGTACGTCACCCGAATATGGATGTTTGTCCTGTTTGTCGGACCGGAAGCGAGGCGAGCGGAGTGGCGGCTGCGAAACGTCCGGTCTTCGGGGCGCCCTGCTGGGTGAGTCTGGCCACCGGGGACATGGCGGAGGCGCAGGGGTTCTACGGTCCGACGCTCGGCTGGACGTTCCGGCCCGGCCGGCTCGGGGAGGACTTCTGCGTGGCGATGGCCGCCGGAGTACCCGTGGCGGGGATCGGGGCGGTCAGCCGACAGCTGGGCGTCGCCGTGGCCTGGACGCCGTTCTTCGGAGTCGACAGCGCCGACACGGCCGCCGCCCGCATCCGGGAGAGGGGGGCGACGCTCGCGGTCGGACCACTCGCGCTGGGTGACGGCCGTGCCGCGCTGGCGGCGGATCCGAGCGGCGCCACCTTCGGGCTCTGGGAGGGGGCGGTCCATTCCAGCTGGCACGTCATGCACGGCAGCCTTCCGGCGCGGCTGGAGCTGCGCACCCGCGACGCCTTCGCGGCCGCGATGTTCTACGGCGAAGTACTGGAATGGGCCTCGGAGCGTCCCGGCGGGTGCGAGGTGGACTATCGCAACGACGCGGTCACGGTGGAGTACGGACCGAACATCGTGGCGACGATCCGGGGCGGGGGGGTCGAATCGGCTCCCGACCCCCGTGTCAGGCCGCGCTGGCACGTGTCGTTCTACGTCGACGACGTCGACGAGGCCATGAGGAACGGCGTCGAGGCGGGCGGAAGCGTCGCGGCGCCGGTCGAGGACGCGCCCGCGGGGCGCAGCGCCATGATGCGCGACCGTCAGGGCGGCCTGTTCACCCTCACGGAACGCAAGTGAGGCGGCGGCCGCGCGCGCTCATTCCTCCTGCGGTCCGTACCAGACGGTGGTGATGTTGCAGAACTCGCGCAGGCCGTACCCGCCCAGCTCCCTGCCGTATCCGGAGTGCTTCACGCCGCCGAACGGCAGTGCCGGGTGGGACGCGGTCATGCCGTTGAGGAACACCCCGCCGGCCTCGAGGTCGCGTACACAGTGTTCCTGTTCCACGGGGTCGCGGGTCCAGACGTCGGCGCCGAGACCGAACGGCGTGTCGTTGGCGAGGGCGACGGCCTCTTCCAGGTCCGCCACCCGGTAGAGGGCCGCGACGGGGCCGAAGGCCTCTTCACGGTGCAGCCGCATCCGGGGCGTGATGTCTGCGAGGACGGTGGGCTGGAAGAACCAGCCGTCGCGGCGTCCCTCGGGGCGTGCCCCGCCGAGCAGTACCGCGGCGCCCTGCTGCCGGGCGTCCTCGACGAGCTCCTCCAGGTCGTTCCTGACCTGTTCGGTGGCGAGCGGGCCGATGTCGGTGTTCTCGTCCATCGGGTCACCCACCGTGAGTGCTGCCATGCCGCGCAGGAAGCGGTGGACGAAGTCGTCGTAGACGTCCTCGTGGACGATGAAGCGCTTGGCGGCTATGCAGGACTGGCCGTTGTTCTGCGTGCGTGCCGTGACCGCGGTGCGGGCGGCCCTGCCCAGGTCGGCGGAGGGCATGACCAGATACGGGTCGCTTCCGCCGAGCTCGAGAACGGTCTTCTTGATCACATCGCCGGCGATGGAGGCGACGGAGCGGCCTGCCGGCTCGCTTCCGGTGAGGGTGGCGGCAGCCACGCGGGGGTCGCGCAGCAGGGCGGCGACGTCCCCGGACCTGACGAGGAGGGTCTGGAAGCAGCCCGTGGGAAAGCCGGCGCGGTGGAAGAGATCCTCCAGGTACAGGGCCGTCTGCGGCACGTTGGACGCGTGCTTGAGCAGGCAGACGTTGCCTGCGGTCAGCGCGGGGGCGGCGAAGCGGACGACCTGCCACAGGGGGAAGTTCCAGGGCATGACGGCGAGCACAGGTCCCAGCGGTCGGCAGCGGACGGCGACGCGGACGGCCCCGGAGTCGGCGACGTCGTCAGGGGCCGGGTGTTCGTCTGCGAGCAGCCGTGGGGCGTGGTCGGCGTACCACCGCAGGGCCTTGACGCATTTGGCTGTCTCGGCACGTGCGGCGGTGAGCGGTTTGCCCATTTCGCGGGTCATGGTGCGGGCGGCGGCGTCGGCCTCCAGCTCCAGCAGTTCGGCCGCGGCACGCAGCAGTTCCTGGCGCCGCGCGGCGGGCAGGGTGCGGTAGTGCCGGAAGGCGTCGTGCGCGGCCGCGAGACGCCGATCGGTCTCGTCCTGCCCCAGCGGGTCGAAGGTTTTGAGGGTCTGTCCCGTGGTCGGGTCGACGGTGGCGATGGGTGGCACGGCCGGTTCCTCCTCGGTGCCGTGCGGGTGCGGGCCGGCGCCCGGGTTCCCCGCGGCCCGCGCGTCAACCGCAGTGGCGAGCCGGTGGCCGCAGGCGGCCTCGACCACGGCGGGGATGCCTTCGGCCGCAGGCCCGGAGCAGGGTCTCCGGCCCTGGTGAGCCGTGTGCGCCGGGGCTGCCGCGCTCCGCGCGGAACAGATCCGGCGCCTCGGCGAGGCGGTGCTGTTCGGCGGCTTCACGGGTGGTGCGCGAGGTGTCCAGGAGGACGGAGGCCCAGGGGATCGGGGCGGTGCAGCAGGGGCGCGAGGAAGCGGGTTTCCATGGTGTGTCTCCCGCGGTGCGACGAGGGTGGGGCCTGCACCGCGTCACCTGCTGTGCAGGTGACGCAGGAGCCTCGCCAGGGGCCAGGTGTTGACGATGTCGTCGGCGGTGAGCCATCCCCGCTGGGCTGTGCCCACGCCGAAACGCCTGTTGTCGAGGTCGGGCACGGAGTGGGCGTCGGTGTCGACGGCGAACTTCACGCCGTGGCGCCTCGCCCGGAGGATGTTCTCGTCCCCGAGGTCCAGGCGGTGGGGGTGGGCGTTGATCTCGAGGATGGTCCCGGTGCGCGCGCAGGCGGCGAAGACGGCGTCCAGGTCGGCGTCGAGGGGGCCGCGTTTGCCGAGAATGCGGGTCGTGGGGTGGCCGAGGATATGGATGTGGGGGTTCTCGCAGGCGGTGACGAGGCGCCGGGTGGCGGCTTCGGGGCCCTGCTGGAAATGGGAGTGGACGGAGGCGACGCAGACGTCGAATCCTCGGAGGAAGTCCGGGGGCCAGTCGACACCGCCGTCGGGGCCGATGTTGAGTTCGGTGCCGTGAAGGAGGCGCATGCCTCGGTGCCCGTCCAGTTCCCGGAGCCGGTCGCGCTGGGCGAGCGCCTTCTCGTCCGTCATGCCCTGCATGACGAGGTCGGGCGCGTGGTCGGTGACGGCGTAGTACTCGAGGCCGACTCGGGCGGCGGCGTCCACCATGTCCTCCAGTGGAGCGAGCCCGTCGGTGAGGTCGGTGTGGGTGTGGAGGTCTCCCCGAAGGTCCGCGGAGGTGACGAGCGCGGGGAGCTCTCCGGCCAGTGCCGCCTCGATCTCGCCGCGGTCCTCGCGCAGTGGCGGCGGTATCCACGGAAGGTCGAGCCGTGCGTAGACCTCCTCCTCGGTGCGCGCGGCGGTTCTGCGGCCGCTCCCGGTGCGGAACAGTCCGTACTCGGAGAGCTTCAGGCCACGGCGGTGTGCGCGGTCCCGGATGCGGATGTTGTGGGCCCGGGAACCGGTGAAGTAGATCAGTGCGGCGCCCCAGGATCCGGGAGGGACGACGCGCAGGTCGATCTGTACGCCGTCGACGGTCCGGACGGAGGTCTTCGTGGTGCCGTGGGCGATGACGTCTGCGACGTAGGGCAGACCGGTGAGCGCGTCCATGAAGGGCGCGGAGCGTCGTGAGGCGACGAGGACGTCGATGTCGCCGACGGACTCGCGCATGCGGCGCAGGGAGCCCGCCCAGGTGCAGCGGGCGCACCCGGGGAGGGCGCTGAGCTCCTCGACGACGGCTTCGGCGGTGTCGGTGGCCTCTCCCAGGCCGATACGGCCCGTGGCCGCCTGGAGGATGTCGATGCCGTGGAGGATGTTCTGCTCCGTCCTGACGCCGAACCCCTTGAGGTCGCGCAGCCGCCCGGCTTCGATCGCCTCTCTCAGTTCCGGTACGGAGGAGACGCCGAGCGTTTCGTAGAGCGTGAGGGCCTTCTTCGGGCCGAGGGCCGGTACGGACATGAGGCGGCGCACGCCGTCGGGGATCTGTCCGCGGGCCTTCTCGAGTTCGGGCATGGTGCCGGTCGCCAGACACGTCTCGATCTTGTCGGCGATGGAGCGGCCGACGTTCGGGATCTCGCGGAGGGCAGTGGCGTCGAGGGTGGAGAGATCGGCGGGGTGGCCCGAGACGGAGCGTGCGGCCTTCTCGTAGGCGCGTGCCTTGAACGCGTCTCCGCCGGTGATCCGGACGAGCTCGGCGTATTCCTGGAGCAGTGCCGCGACGTCCTTGTTCGGTCGGGCCACACGGCCAGTCTAGGAGCGCGGGCTGCCTCCCGCGGGTCGTCCGGGCCCCGGACACGGCGGGGCGCGGCGGTGCGGTGACGGACTGCCCGCGGGGCTCAGGGGTGGCGGGAGCGTGCGATGAGCTCGACGACGGTGTCGTCGGACGTCTGGGAGAAATCGCGGTACCACTCCCCCACGGCGAAGAACGTGTCGGGCACGGAGAGGCAGACGACCTCGTCGACGACGCGTTCCAGGTGGGCGACGGCGTCGGCGGGTGCCACGGGGACGGCGAGCACGACCCGTGCGGCGCCGTGAGCCGCGACGACGCGGCAGGCGGCGGTGGCGGTGGCTCCGGTGGCGATACCGTCGTCGACGACGACGGCGGTGCGCCCGGCGAGGGGCGCGGGGGGCCTGTCGCCGCGGAAGCGCTCCGCCTGGCGGGTGAGTTCGGCGCGGGCTGCCCGCTCGGTCTCCTCCAGGTCTGCGGGGGAGGCGTGGGAGGCGGCCAGCACGTCCTCGTTGACGACCCGCACCCCGTCCTCGCCGACGGCGCCGTAGGCCACTTCGGGGTGGGACGGGACGCCGAGCTTGCGGACGAGGACGACATCGAGCGGGCAGTCCAGCGCACGGGCGACCGGGTGGGCGACCGGCACCCCGCCGCGCGGGAGGGCCAGCACCACGGGCCGTGCGTGGCGGAGATGGTGCAGGCGTTCGGCGAGGAGCCGGCCGGCCTCGGCACGGTCGGTGAAGAGCATGGTGCGCCGCCTTCCTGCCCGCCGCTCGACGTGATCGTGCGGGCGGCACGGGCATGCCGTGTCGGGTCGGCCCGATGCCGCTGTCAGTCCGGGAGAGCTGCCCGTATCCGGGAGGCCACGTCGTCGGCCTCCGCCTGGTCCGCGTACCGGGTACGGGGCCAGAAGAAACCCCGCAGACCGTCCTTCCGGTTCCGCGGCACGACATGGACGTGGAAGTGGGGCACGGACTGGCTGACGCGGTTGTTGGCCCCGACGAAGGTGCCTGCCGCGCCCATGGCCCGTTCGACGGCGCCGACGGTCCGCCGGACCCGGGCGAACAGGGGGCCGACCTCGTCCTCGGTGAGGTCGGTGAGGGTCTCGGCGTGCCGGACGGGCACCACGAGGACGTGGCCGTGGAAGAGGGGCCGGGTGTCCAGGAACGCGACGGCCGTCCCGTCCTCGAAGACGCGGTGTGCGGGTGCGGCGCCGCTCACCACGCGGCAGAAGGCGCAGTCGGAGCGGCCGGTGACCGGCTCGTAGGACCGTGAATCACCCATTCGCGGCTTTCCTCCTTATAATACTTTCTGTGATTGTGGAACAGCTCATGGTGAACGTCCCCTACATCAGGAGTGTCCATGATCCTGTCCATCTCCGGCGTGGTGCTGCTGGGAGTCATCGTCTTCCTGCTGTTCAAGAAGGACGGCATGAAGCTCTCCCATTTCGCGGTGTGCGCCCTGTTCGGCTTCTACCTGGCGGGCACGGCGATCGCGCCGGGCATCAAGGCGGGCGGGGCCAGCCTCGCGAGTCTGATCGGAGGCATCCAGCTCTGACGACGCCGACGACGGAGCACGGTCCGGAGAGGAGCACGGTGTGAGTCTGCGGTCCATGCCACCCTTCGCGGGACTGTCCGGCCTCGGTGGAGGCACGAGGGAGGCGGTGCGGCGCAGCCGTGCGGCCGTGAGCGCGGGCGCGGACACGGCGGCGGACGTCCTGCATCCACTGACCGTGGTCGTACGGGGCCTGCGCCGCCTGGCGGTCTCCGCACGCGACTGGTGGAGGTCGGCACCGCAGGAGCAGCGGGGCCCCGTCGCCGGCCTGCTGGTGCTGGGGGCCGCGTGTCTGCCGCTGACGCCCTACGGTCCGGGCGCGGCCCTCGTCGCCCTGCTGGCCGCGGCGGCCTGGCGCGGACGCGGCGAGGACCGGGTGCCGGAAGAGACGGAGATCGGCCCGGGGCCGGAGGAACTCGCGCGGCTGCAGGCCCTGTACGAGGCGCTGGTGCCGTACTTCGCGCCGCCCGAGGCCGCGGCTGCCTCGGCGCTGTACACCCATGACGGAGAGTGGGAGCGCTGTTTCGAGGAGTACGCCTTCTCGGCCGAGGGCCGGATCGCACGTCTGCTGCTCCGCTACCCGGCCTGGTTCCCCGACGGCGAGGACGAGCAGCGGGTGCGGGTGGAGCGGCTGCTGGCAGTCAAGGCGGGCAGGGGACGCGAGTACCGGTTCGAGTGGGACGAGGAACGCAACATGCTCGAGGTGTCGGTGCTGCCGCATCTGTCGCTGGACATCGTCGCGCAGCCGTTCGTCACCGCGCCGGGCGAGACCGTCCTGGGGTTCACCGACCCCGGGGCGGTGGACCGGACCATGCCGGTCTCGGAGGGGTGGGCGTCCCGCGATGTCCCGCCCGTGCTGTGGCGCACCGGCACACGCTCGACCGAGCCGCACCTGCTGGCACTGGGCAACCCTGGGTCCGGGGTGACGACGCTGCTGCGGTCCCTGGCCGTGCAGGCCCTGCGCCACGGTGACGTGCTGGTGGTGGACGGCGGCGGCGGGGACGAGTTCACCTTCCTCTCGGGGCGTCCGGGTGTCCTGGCCGTGGAGTCGGGCGCCGCGGGGGCGCCGGCCGCGCTGGAGTGGGCCGTGCACGAGACGGAACGCCGGCTGCTGGCCGTGCACCGGGCACGCCAGGAGGGCGTACCGGCTCCTTCCGATGTACGGCGGCCGCTGTGGGTCGTCGTGGACCGCCCCGCGCTGCTCGGGCATCTGGCCCGTGCCGAAGGCCGCCGCGACCCTCAGGAGTTGCTGGAGGTGCCGCTGCGGCACGGCCGGGCCGCGCACGTGACGGTGGCGGTGGGCGAGCAGTTCGAGGGGGCACAGGAGCTGGCGCAGTCGGTGCGGGCCTGCACGCGTGCGCGGGTGGTGCTCGGGGCCGGGTCGGCCGAACAGGTACGGGCGGTGCTCGGTGAATCACCGCGGTCGGCCCCCGCACCGCAGCCTCCGCCGGGCCGGGGGTACGCCCGTCTCGGCGGCGGACCGGTACTGCGGCTGCAGGTGCCCGCAACGCCCGACCCGTACGACGAGTCGACGAGCGAGGCGCACCGTCAGGCCGTACTGGGGCTCCTGCCGCTGCGCCGGACGAACGGCGAGGTCGCTCAGGCGACGTAGCTGCGCGGGGTGGGGCTGCCGGACGCGGCTCCGGAGCGCACCTGTTCCGCTGCCGCGGCGAGGCGGGCGACGGCTTCCGAGGCGAGGGGGTCGGCGAGGGTGAAGGGGACGCGCACATAGGCTTCGAACGCCCCGTCGACCCCGAACCGGGTGCCGGCGGGCACGCGCACGCCGAGCCGCTCGCCGGCCTCGGCGATGCGGGATCCCGACAGGCCACCGGTGCGCGCCCACAGCGTCAGGCCGCCGCGGGGAACCCGGAACTCCCAATCGGGCAGCCGGTGGCGCAGGGCTTCCACGACGGCGTCGCGGTTCTCACGGGCGCGGGTCCGGTGCAGGTCGAGAGCCCGGTGCCAGTCCGTGTCGAGGAGGTGCGCCACGGCGAGCTGTTCGAGGACGGGACTGCCGAGATCGGCGTAGGCGCGGGCTGCGGTCAGCCGGCGGACCACCTCCGGAGCGGCGCGGACCCACCCGATGCGCAGCCCGGCCCAGACGGTCTTGCTGACGGAGCCGACGGTGACGACGGTGGAGCCTCCGGGATCGAAGGCCGCCATCGGACGCGGGACCTCGGTGTCCTCGTCGAGGACGAGTCCGGTCATGGTCTCGTCCGCGACGAGGACCGTGCCGGCGGCACGGGCTGCGGCGACAAGCTGCCGCCGCTCGTCCTCGCCGGCGAGGACACCGGTGGGGTTGTGGAAGTCGGGGATGACGTACGCCATGCGGGGTGCCGAGTCGCGCAGCAGCTGCCGCCAGGCGGCCAGGTCCCAGCCGCCCGCGTCGTCGTCCATGGCCACGGGCATCAGGCGGGCACCGGACTCGCGGAGCAGCTGGAGGATGTTGGCGTAGGAGGGGTGTTCGACGGCGACGCGTTCGCCTCGCGGGAGGAATAGTCGCGACAGCGCGGAAACCGCTCCCATGGCGCCCGTCGCGATCATGATCTGTTCGGGCATGGTGGGGATGCCGCGCGCGGTGTAGTGGCGTGCCACCGCTTCCCGGAGGACGGGGAGACCGGCGGGGTAGTCGCCGTGGGTGTGGGTGTAGGGCGGCAGGTCGCCGAGGGCGTGTTGGAAGGCGCGGGTCAGGTGGGGCTCGGGTGCGGGCAGTGCGGCGCATCCCAGGTCGATCATCGTGTCGGCGGCTTCGGGCGGCAGTGGCTCCAGGCCGCCGGTGGGCAGCGGGCTGCCGTCGGGCAGCGCCGTCCAACTGCCGGCGCCGCGGCGGGATGCCAGATAGCCGTCGGTGCGGAGCGTCTCGTAGGCGGTGGCGACGGTGGTGCGGGAGACCTGGAGCGCGGCCGCGAGTTCGCGCTCGGCCGGCAGGCGGGCGCCCACGGGGACGCGCCCTTCGAGGACCAGGAGCCGGATGCTGTCGGAGAGCCTGCGGTAGGCGGGACCGTGCACGGACTCCGCGCCGGTGCCGGCGGCGGGTGCGGGCGCGAGCAGGCGGGCCAGTTGGGCCGCGCCGACAGTCGATGTCCATGGCGCCACGGAAACCAGTCCACCTTCTTCGCATTGGCCCTGCACTTGGGGATTCTACAGGCCACAGACTGCCACGGTCCGGCCACCGATGCCAGAAATGAGGTCCTGTGGTGTCGTTCCCTCGTGCTTCCGGTCGTGCGTTCCGCCCGGGTCGGCGGCTCGCCCAGCTCTACACCGGCCTGGCGCTGTACGGCGCGAGTGCCGCACTGATGGTCCGCGCCGACCTGGGCCTGGGGCCGTGGGACGTGCTGCACCAGGGCGTGTCCCATCGTTCGGGGCTGTCCATCGGCACGGTTTCGGTGGTGACAGGGGCCGTGGTGCTGCTGCTGTGGGTTCCGCTGCGGCAGCGGCCGGGCCTGGGCACCGTCTCCAACGTGTTCCTGGTGGGACTGTCGATGGACGCGACACTGTGGCTGGTGCCCGCCCCCGGGCCGCTCGGGGCCCGTGTCCCGCTCATGGTGGGGGCGGTCGTGCTCAACGGTGTCGCCACCGGCCTGTACATCTCGGCACGGTTCGGCCCGGGCCCGCGGGACGGGCTCATGACGGGTCTGCACGCGCGGACCGGACGCTCCGTACGCCTGGTGCGCACGGCGGTGGAACTGGCGGTGCTCGCCACCGGCTACCTGCTGGGCGGGTCCGTGGGGGTGGGCACGGTGGTCTATGCCCTGGCGATCGGGCCGCTCTCGCAGGTCTTCCTGCGGATCTTCGAGGTCCCCGGGGCACCGGCGGCGGAATCCCGGAGAGCGGCGGGGAACACGGGCGAGGACGGGCGCGCGATACTGCGGGGGTGACCGGCGTACGACACTCCTTCCTCGACCGTCCGGCCCCACTGGCGTTCGCCCACCGGGGCGGCACCGCGGAGGGGCTGGAGAACACCGTTGCCGCCTTCCGGCGGGCGACGGACCTCGGCTACCGCTATCTGGAGACCGACGTGCACGCCACGGCGGACGGCCGTCTCGTCGCGTTCCACGACGACACCCTGGACAGGGTCACCGACGGGCGCGGGCGCATCGCCGAGCTGACATGGGACCGGGTGCGAAGGGCGCGGGTGGGCGGCTCGGAACCGGTACCGCTCTTCACGGACCTCCTGGCCGCCTTCCCGCAGGCGTACTGGAACATCGATGTGAAGGCGGAGGCCGCGCTCGACCCACTGCTGGCCGAGCTGCAGCACGCGGACGCCTGGGACAGGGTGTGCGTGGGCTCCTTCGACGAGCGGCGCGTGGCCCGCGCGCAGGAGCGGGCGGGGCCGCGCCTGGCCACGTCGCTGGGCTCGCACGGCGTCCTGGGGCTGCGGCTGCGGGCCTACGGAGTGCCGTACGCGGTGCGCCGCAGCGCGGTGTGCGTGCAGGTACCCGTGCACCACGGGCGGCTGCGGATCGTCGACGCGGCGTTCGTGCGGGCGGCGCATCGGCGGGGCCTGCAGGTGCACGTGTGGACCGTGAACGACGAGGACTCGATGCGGGCACTCCTGGACCTGGGAGTCGATGGCATCATGACCGACCACATAGAACTCCTGCGCGAGGTACTCGTCGACCGGGGAAGCTGGCCGGCCTGACAGCGGTCTCGCGCCGGGCGGACCCGGCCGACGCGGCAGGGCGGTACGAGGGGGCGGTCGGTGGAGACGGTCGAGGCGCAGGCGGCGGCGAGCGACGCGGAGCGTCGCCGGGAGCAGCGGGGCTGGTACTTCTACGACTGGGCGAACTCGGTGTTCTCCACCAGCGTGCTGACGGTCTTCCTCGGCCCGTACCTGACGGGCGTGGCCCAGGCGGCGGCCGACGCGCAGGGGTACGTCCACCCGCTGGGCATCCCGGTGCGGGCGGGCTCGTTCTTCGCCTATGCCGTCTCCGCGTCGGTGCTGCTCGCGGTGCTGGTGATGCCGATGGCCGCGGCGGTGGCGGACCGCACGGGGCGGAAGAAGCCGCTGCTGGGGTTCTTCGCCTATCTGGGGGCGGGCGCGACCACCGGGATGTTCTTCCTGTCCGGTGACCGCTACCTGCTGGGCGGGGCGCTGCTGATCGTGGCGAACGTGGCGTTCGGCGCGGCCGTGGTGATCTACCACGCGTTCCTCCCGCAGATCGCCCGGCCCGAGGAGCGGGACGCGGTGTCCTCCCGCGGCTGGGCGTTCGGCTACGCCGCGGGCGCTCTGGTACTGGTGGCGAACCTGGCCGTGTTCCTGCAGCACGAGGCGCTGGGCATCGGCGAGGGCACCGCGGTGCGGATCTGCCTGGCCTCGGCGGGACTGTGGTGGGGGCTGTTCACGCTGGTGCCGCTCCGGCGACTGCGGGAGCGTCCTGTCCCGGCGGCCGGCGGGAAGGCGCTCTCGCCGGGCGGAGGGGCCGGGCAGCTGCTCCGCACTCTGCGGGACCTGCGGCGCTACCCGTTGACGCTCATGTTCCTGGCCGCGTACCTGCTGTACAACGACGGCGTGCAGACGGTCATCACGCAGGCTTCGGTGTACGGCGCGGAGGAATTGGGGATGTCGCAGACCACCCTGATCACGGCGGTGCTGCTGGTGCAGGTGCTGGCGGTTGCGGGCGCGCTGCTGATGGGGTGGCTCGCCGGCCGGTTCGGCGCGAAGCGCACGGTGCTGGGTTCGCTGGTCGCCTGGACGGCCACGGTGAGTGCGGGGTACTTCCTTCCGGCCGGCGCACCGATGTGGTTCTTCGTGCTCGCCGCCGGTATCGGCCTGGTCCTGGGAGGCAGCCAGGCCCTGTCGCGGTCGCTGTTCGCGCAGCTGATCCCGGGAGGCAAGGAGGCGGAGTACTTCGCGCTCTACGAGATCAGCGACCGCGGGACGAGTTGGCTGGGGCCGCTGCTGTTCGGGCTGACGTACCAGCTGACCGGCAGCTACCGCGACGCGATCTTCTCGTTGGTGCTGTTCTTCGTCCTGGGCTTCGTACTGCTGGCCCGCGTGCCGCTGGCGCGGGCTGCGGCTGCCGTGGGGAACCCGGCCCCGGAGCGGATTTAACGGATGGGACGAGGGGGCGGTAGTATACGCCTTCGGCCCGCTGCATGAACCGACACTGCACGCTGCACGGCGAAGAACGCCGGGTGACATCTCCTGTCGCAGGTGACAAACCGGGCGTCGGCGGGTATCGAGTATTTCGACGCGGCACGACGGGCGACGCATGTTCCTTCGCGGGAATCTTCACCGCCGACCGGACGTTGACTTCGAAGACGACGACAGCGACACCTGTCCTGTGGGCGACCAGCCCGGGAGGCACGATTCATGAGTGAGCGAGCTCTTCGCGGCACGCGGCTCGTGGTGACCAGCTACGAGACGGACCGCGGCATCGACCTGGCTCCGCGCCAGGCCGTGGAGTACGCATGCCAGAACGGTCATCAGTTCGAGATGCCGTTCTCGGTTGAGGCCGAAGTCCCGCCGGAGTGGGAGTGCAAGGTGTGCGGGGCACAGGCACTCCTCGTGGACGGCTCCGGCCCCGAGGAGAAGAAGGGCAAGCCGGCGCGTACGCACTGGGACATGCTCATGGAGCGCCGCACGCGCGAGGAACTCGAGGAAGTGCTGGCCGAGCGGCTGGCGGTTCTGCGTTCCGGCACCATGAACATTGCCGTGCACCCGCGCGACACCAAGCGCAAGTCGGCCTGACGCACACGGTCACGAGCGGGGGGGGGGGGGGGGCGCCCCCCGGGGGGGGGGCCCCCCCCCCCCCCGGCGGGGGGGGGGGGGGGGGGGGGGGGGGGGGCCGCCCCCCCCCCCGCCGCCCCCCCCCCCCCCCCCGCCCGGGGGGCCCCCCCCCCTGGCCCCCGCTTGGGGGGTGGGTCGGGAGGGCGGGGGGGGTGGGCCGCCCCCCCCGCGGGCCCCCCCCCGGGGGGGGCGGGGCGGGGGCCCCCCCCCCCCCGCCTCCGGATGATCAGCCCACCAGGTGCAACACGGTCCTGCGACGACCCCTGGAACCCGAGGATCAGCGCGGCGCTGTGCACGCCGGGGTGCGGCAACCGGTACGCCGCCTATGCCGTTGCGGCATCCCCCGTACCGACCTCGTACTGGCCGACCTCGAGGAAGTACCGCCGATCCTCATCGGTCCCGTCCATCGCCTCCTGCGCCGCTTCGTACAGTGCACTGCCCGGTTCCGCCTCGGCGATGATCCTCATCACCGCCACCCGGTCGTCCTCCGCGCGGGCCTCGTAGAAGCCGACCTCGAGGAAGTGGCGCATGTCCTCGGGGGTTCCGTCCAGGGCGGCCTGCGCGGCCTCCCGTACGGCCCTGCCGGTGTCCTCGTCGGCGAGGATGCGCAGGATCGCGATCCGGTCCTCCTCCGCGGAGGGCTCTTCGTCCGCGAGCGTGGACGCCGCCTGGCCGGTGGCGTCGGGGCTCCGTTCGGCCGCGACGGCCGGTGCGGAGAAGAGAAGAGTCGGGGCGAGAACCGTTGCCATGATCACGATCGAAGCTCTGGATGCTCTCATGCACGAACCAACTTCCTGTCGGAAATGCGAGTTGTTCGACGGTAACCACTCGTCAGGTTCGTTTTCCTCTGCATTTCCGGGCAGGTTTCCCACCTCGACGCTGCCACGTTCCTGAAGGAACGACCGCCCACCACCACCGTTACGCTGACATCCATGTCCTGGTGGACGAACTGAGACGCACGTGAAGGGCGAAGCGTGACGGAGGAGAGGGACGTGGGCCGATGAATCCGCTCAGGGGCGGGCCGCCGCGCGGCGGCTGGCGACGCCGGGTGCTCCGCGCGCCCATCGGGCTGTACCGCATGGGGCTGGGCGGTCTGCTGGGTTCCCGCATGGTCCTGCTCACCCACACCGGGCGGAAGTCCGGACTGCCCCGTCAGGTCGTCCTGGAAGTGGTGGCGCGCGGGGACGGACCGGGCAGCTACGTCATCGCCTCCGGCTACGGCGAGCGCTCCCAGTGGTTCCGCAACGTCACGGCCACGCCCGCCGTCCGCTACCAGGTCGGTACCCGGACCTACGAGGGCACGGCCGTACCGCTGCCGCCCGAGGAGTCCGGGCGCCGACTCGCCGACTACGCGGCCCGGCACCCGCGGACCGCTGCGAAGCTGATGGCGTCGCTGGGCCACACCCCGGCATCGGCCGCCGACTACCGCGCCCTCGGCGCCGACCGGCGCGGCGGTGTGCCACTGGTCCTGCTGAGCCCGCGGGCCTGACCGGCTTCAGTCCTCGGCCAGTTCGGCAACGCCCGTGATGCGGTGCAGGGGGTAGGTGCGGACCTCGTCCGCGGTGTGGTCGTAGGCGGTGACGAATCCGCCTTCCACCCGCACCGGCGCGATCACCCGCTGCGAGGCGGCCCCGTCGGCGTTGACGTAGCCGATCCACAGCGCGGTGCCCGTCAGCACCGCCGACTGCATCGTGGCGATGGTGTCGGCGGACGTGGTGCGCGGCGGTTCGCCGTCGCGTTCCCGCGAGGCGGCGGGGATCCGGGGCTTGTGCGCGGCGGTCGCCGCGTGGTCCCCGGCGCGGACGGCCCGCACGGCGGCGGACAGCAGCGCGGCGTCCGGCACCGGAGGCCCGTCCGGCACCGGGGCCGGCGCGCTGCGCGGTGGTGTGCGGCGGGCGTCGGGGCGAGCCACGAGTACGTCGCCCTCGGCCGATTCTGCGGCCGGGGCGTATCCCAGCTCCCGCAACCGGGCGAGCAGCTGGTCCGGGGGCAGCTCGGAGGCGGCCACGGTGGGGGCGAGCAGCCGCAGCCGCATCGGTGCCGCGCGCTTCTCGGCGAGGATTTCGGTGAGCAGCGCGTCGTCGTCGCAGCGTAGGTACGAGCCGGCGGCACCGACCCGCAGGTGCCCGTGGCGGCGGGCCACGTCGTCGACCAGGTACGACAGCGGCTGCGGCACCGGTGTGCGGGAGTGTGTGGCGAGGAAGGCGTGGATCTCCGAGGCGCTGCGTCCGGCGTCCAGGCCGCGGCGCACCGAGGCGGGGGTGAAGCGGTACACCGTGGCGCCGCCCTTGGACTCCACGTCGGCCAGCACTCCCAGGGCCGCTGTGAGTTCGCGGGTCAGCGGACCGGGTGCGACGGCGGTGAGGTCGGCCTGGAGCAGGACGTGGTCGAGTGGTTCCGGCAGCAGCGGGACGAGGCCGGCGGACGCCTCGTCCGCCTGGGTGGCGCCCTGTGCGGCGGTCACCGACCGTCCCCAGGCCGGGTCGTCCGCGTCCGTGCCTTCGGCGGCCTCGGGCGCCAGTGCACGGGCGTACGATGCGAGGGCGCCGCGCCCCGTGAGACCGAGGAGTTCGGTTTCCGCGAGCGCCCAGCGCGCCAGCCGCGTCCGCAGGGGCGTCCCCTCGGCGGGCGTCGAGGCGGCGTTGCGGCCGGGGGCCGCCGGAACGCCCGCGCCGCGCAGCGGGCGCTCCCACGCGAGCCGTTCCGGCACGGACTCCTCGACCGGTGCGGTGCCGGGCGGCAGCTCGGCCAGCAGGACGAGCACCCGGTGCCGTACGTCGGGTGCCAGTCCCCGGTCGAGGCCGGGGCCGAGGGCGGCCATGACGCGGCCCTTCGCGTCGCGCTCGCCGACCAGGCCCGCCACCCGTGTCTGCGTCAGCCAGGCGGAGATCAGCCGTCTCCACTGCTGCTGGGGCGCGGCGCGCAGCCAGTCGTCGTAGGCGGGCGTGGGGGCGTACACCTCGTCGGCCTCTCCGTCGGAGGCCAGCAGCCCGGCGGCGAAGGCGAGTTCGATCCAGAACGCGGCGGTCGGCTCCGGGAGGTCCAGTGCGACCGCGGTGCGCTTGAGGTCGCGCACGCCGAGGCCGCCCGCGCGGAGCACGCCCGGCGGGTCGGCCTCCCAGACGCCGCAGAGTTCCTCGACCGTCGTCAGAGCGGTGAAGGCCTGGGCGGCCGCGGTGGCGTCGACGGTTCCGGTGGGGTGTTCGCGGCGTGCGGCCACCTCCGGCGGGTCCGGCTCCAGGTTGCGGTGCGCGCGGCCGCCGCGCAGGTGCAGCGCCACTTCGCGGGGCAGCACCACCGCGCGGTCCGCGGACGGCAGCAGCAGACCGTGGTCGAGCAGCCGGGCCAGGGGCGGCGACGGCGCCCGGTGGTCGACGGTGCCGTACGGCGGGCCCCAGACCAGGCGGTCGAGCACCTCCCGGCTCTCGGCGGGCAGTGCGTCCGCGAGGAGCGCCGCCATCCGGTCCCGGTCGGTGAACAGGCCGGTCAGCGCCTCCAGCGCGCTGACCGGGTCGTGCGTGGCGGGAAGGCCGTTGTGACGCAGGATTTCCTGGAGCCGGTTCGGGGACATCCCAGCGGTGGCCTCGGTCACGGTGGGGCCGAGGCCGGTCGGCGGGACTCCGGGCGGGGCGGGCGCGAGGACGGTGCGCGCCGTCCGCACCAGCCGGAGCCGGTCGTCGCCGCCCCACAGCAGGGCGCGGGCCCGCAGGGTGCGCAACGCTCCGGGGAGGCGTGCGTCGACGGCGGCTGTCGCCGCCGGGTCGGGGTCGGTGCCGAGCAGCAGGTCCCGGAGTACGGGGTACGGGCAGGGGTCGGGTGCCACGGCGATCGCCTCGGCGACCTGGAGGGCGAACCGGTCCAGGCGTTCCACGGCCCGCACCACGGAGGCCCGGGTGCCGGCGCGGGTCGCGAGCTGCGTGAGGTCGCCGGGTACCGGGGACAGCAGGTCGGGGCGGGCGCGCAGCAGGGCGGCCAGTGCGTCGTCGTCGCGGCCCCGCAGATCGTCGGCGAGGGTGCGGGACGGTGCCGGGGCGGCGGACTGCGGCTCGTGGCTCATCCCTCCCACGTTAGCGGCGCGACCGCCGCCTGTGGATTCCGCTGTGCGCCGGACCCGCGCGAGCGGGTCGACGGGGAATCCCGTGGCGCACCCGCCGTGCCCCGTCCTACGGTCCGCGCATGACGTACGCCGAGGCCCCGTGTCCCACTCTGCGCACCGAGCGGCTGCTGCTGGAGCCGTACGCACCGGCCGACGAGGAGGACTTCGTCGCCCTGTTCCAGGACCCGCGTGTCTCCCGGTGGATGGGCGACGGGCCGCAGAGCGAGGAGGACGACCGCGCACTCTTCGGGCGGATCTTCTCCGCGGTATACCCGGCCCGCCGGTTCGCCGTGTGGGTCGTGCGGCACCGGGGGCGTCCCGTCGGGCATGCCGAGGTCAAGCGGACGGACGCGGCCGACGGTCACGAGATCGTCTACGCCCTCCGCCCCGACTGCTGGGGCCGCGGCATGGGTACGGAGCTGGCCGGGGAACTGGTGGCCTACGGGTTCGGGGCCCTCGGCCTCCCGGCGCTGCACGCGACGGTGGCGGCGGAGAACGCGGCCTCGCTGGCGCTCCTGGAGCGCCTCGGGTTCCGGCACGTGCGCGACATCCCCGAGGAGCAGGGCGGCGTCACCCGCCATCTGAGGTGCGACGCCCGGCCCGGCACACGGTGAACCGCCCGTGCGCCGGGCGCAGGCGCGGTACGGTCGGCATGATCGGACATCACCGGGTGGTGGAGCGGGTGTTGAGGTAGCGGTGGGGATCGAGAGCGAACAGCTCGTCTTCGACTATCTGAGCCGTGTCGGCGACCTCGCGCACGGCACGTCGATGACGGCGTCAGAACGGGGCAGGCTGGTCGGTGGGCTGCGGACCGAGATCGAGCGGATGCGGGCCGCGGCCGGTGGCGCCGGGAGCACGGCGGCGGTGCGGAAGGTCCTCGAACGCCTCGGCACGCCGGAGGAGGTCGTCTCCGAAGCTCTCGGAGGAACCCCCGTGGGCGTTCCCGCCGGCCCCTCCGAGGAGGAGGCGGAGCCGCGGCCCCGGGTGCGGCTCACCAAACTGCCGCGCATGCGGCGGGCGGAGGCCCCGGAGGCGCCGCCGCCGTCGCGCGGCGCGTCGCCGCCGCACCTCGCCGGTATCGACGAACTCGGCCCGGAGGAGAGCGACCCCGAGTGGTGGCGGGTGTCCCGCCGCGCACAGGGCGGCAGCGGGAGAGAACTCGGCTACGACATCCCCGACGCGTTCAGCGGCGGCATCGAGCTGCCGGAGGTACTCGAGCGTCCCCCCGGGGAGAAGTCGGAGGACGCGCCGCCCGCCGTCGGCGGAGCCGGGGCGTCCGGTGGCCGGAGTTCCGTGATCGGCGCCCTGAAGGCCCGGCGCAGGAAAGCGGCGGAGGCGGGGCCGGCCGTCGGCGGATTCGTCGAACTCGCGGCGGCCGGGTTGCTGGTGGCCGCTGCCGTGACGGGGTCGCTGCCGGTGCTCGGGCTCGGCTGGCTGGCCGCCTACTGGTCGCCCCGGCTGACGCCGAGCGAGGGGCAGTGGGCGGCCTTCGGCATCCCCGGGCTGACCGCCGCGGGCTGCGTGGTGTGGCTGTGGGGCCGCACCGAGGGGCGCTGGGGCTCACCGCTCGGTGCGGGTCCGAAGGCGATGCAGGAGGCGTTGACCGGCATCTGGCCGGTGGCGTTCCGGGTTGCGGCCGTCGCCGCGGCGGCCTACCTCGTGTGGCGCGCGCGGCGACGGCCGGGCTGACGCGGTGACGGCCGGGTTCCGGTGACGGACGTGGGCCGTCACCCGGCGAGGTGTGTCGCCATCTCGTCGAGGATCCGGTCGGCGGCGGTGTAGCCGATGCCCATGAACCACAGGTCGTCCTCGACGTGGAAGGCGTTGCCGTTCCGCACGGCAGAGAGGTTCTTCCACAGCGGGCTGTCCACCGCCTCGGCCTCGCCGGACTTCTCGGCCGCGCCGTAGGAGCTGTAGAAGACGACGTCGGCGTCGCCCTTGTCCACCTGCTCGGGGCTCACCTCGTACGCGAAACCGTCCTCGGCCTTGTCGACGATCGCGGGACGGCCGACCCCCAGGTCGTCGAGGATCGTGCCGATGTAGTTCTTGCGGCCGTACAGGCGGGTGTCCGCGCCCTCGATGAAGCGGACCATGCTCACGGTCGTCCCCGCGGCCTCCTTGCTGCCGCCCAGCGCCTTCCGGGTCTCCGCCACGTGCGTGTCGTACGCGTCGACGACCTCCTCCGCCTCGTCCGTCCGGCCCAGCGCCTTCGCGTGGACGAGGAAGTTCTCCTTCCACGGGTAGCCCGTGGTCTCGGTGAGGACGGTCGGCGCGATGGCCGAGAGTTCGTCGTAGCGCTGGGCGTCCCGGATCTTGCTGCTGAGGATCAGGTCCGGTTCCAAGGAGGCGATCTTCTCCAGGTTCGGGGAGGCGATCGTGCCGACCTGCTCGATCCCGGACAGCTTCTTCTCGGGGAAGTAGTCGAGGAAGCCCTGCGAGGCGTCCGCGACGGTCGCGCCGACCGGCGTCACGCCGAGGGTGAGGGCGGAGTCCAGCTCGGCCGTGTCGAGGACGACGACCCGCTCGGGGTCCTCGGGCACCTCGACCTTGCCCATGGCGGTGTCCATCGCGTGGGTGGTGCCGTCGGCCTGCGCGTCGGCCGATCCGGAGCCGGAACCGGAACCGGTGTCGGAGCCGCAGCCGGTCAGGGCCAGCGTGCCGGCCAGTGCGACGGCCGCGGCGGTTCTTCTGCGGGGGGTGAGTGTCATGTTTCTTCCTTTCGTGGTGCGGGCGGGGCGGGTGGCGTGGCCCCCGCGGTGGGTCCGCCCCTGCCGGGACGGTTCTGCCCGGGAGCGCCGGGCACGACGAGCGGGCCGCCGGTCACGGGGTCCTCGACGACGACCGCCTCCAGTCCGAACACCTCGCGGACGAGGTCGGCCGTCACGACGTCCGCGGGACGGCCCTGGGCGACGACCCGCCCCTGTTCCATGGCGACCAGGTGGTCGGCGTACCGGGCGGCCTGGTTGAGGTCGTGGAGGACCATCACCACGGTGCGCGCGCCGGCGCCCGGCGTGGCCAGCTCGCGCACCAGGTCCAGGACCTCGACCTGGTGCGCGATGTCCAGGTACGTCGTCGGCTCGTCCAGCAGCAGCAGGTCCGTCTGCTGCGCCAGCGCCATCGCGAGCCACACCCGCTGCCGCTGCCCGCCGGAGAGTTCGTCCACCGGGCGGGCGCCGAGCACCGCGACGTCCGTACGCTCCATGGCGTCGGTGACCGCGCGTTCGTCCTCCTCGGACCACTGCCGCCACCAGCGCTGGTGCGGCTGCCGCCCGCGGGAGACCAGGTCGGCGACGGTGATCGCCTCCGGGGCCGAGGGGGTCTGCGGCAGCAGTCCGATGGTGCGGGCGAGTGCCCGGGTGGGAATGCGGGCCAGTTCCCGCCCGTCGAGGAGTACCGCGCCGCTGCTGGGCCGCAGCAGGCGGCCCAGCGCCCGCAGGGTCGTCGACTTGCCGCAGGCGTTGGGCCCGACGACGACCGTCACCCGCCCGTCGGGCATGTCCAGGTCGAGCCCGTCGACGACGGTGCGTTCCTCGTAGGCGAGCGTCAGTCCGCGCGCGGTCAGCCGCGCGGCGGCTTCGGGACCGGCGGGCCCGGCGGAGCGGCCCGGTTCCGGAGCCCTCGCGGCGGGGCCGGTGGGGAGGTCGGTGTCTGTCATGCCGTGGCTCCAGGGCGGCTGCGGACGAGGAGGCGGATCAGGTACGGCGCGCCCACGGCAGCGGTGAGCACGCCGACCGGCAGCTCGACGGGCGCGAACACCCTGCGCGCCAGCAGGTCGGCGGTCACCACGACGCACGCGCCCACCAGTGCGGAGGAGAGCAGCGGGATCTGCGCGGTACGGGTCAGGCGCCGCGCGACCTGCGGGGCGAGCAGCGCCACGAAGTCGACGGGTCCCGCCGCTCCGGTCGCCACGGCCGCGAGTCCGACACCGGTGAGTACCAGCAGCAGCCGGGTCCGCCCGAGCCGCACCCCGAGCGCGGTGGCGGTGTCGTCGTCCAGCGTCACGTTGCGCTGGGCGTACGCCGCGCACAGCACCAGCGGCAGCAGCCCGAGCAGCGCCCACGACAGGGGCGCCGCCTGGTCCCAGCCGCGGCCGTTGAGGGAGCCGGTGAGCCACACCTTCGACTGCTGGGCGAGCAGATGGTCGCCCTTGGTCAGGAACAGCTGGGTGACGGACCGCAGGGCCACCGCCACGCCGACGCCCACCAGGACGAACCGGCCGGCCTGCAGGCCACCGCGCCAGGCGAGGACGTGGACCAGCGCGGCGGCGAGCAGACCGCCGGTGACCGACACGTACGGCAGGACGGCGTGGGAGGTGAGGCCGAACGTCATCGCGCCGACCGTCAGCGCGGCCGCGCCGTGGGTGACGCCGATGATGTCCGGGCTGGCGAGCGGGTTCCGGGCGACGGTCTGGACGAGGCCGCCGGCGACGCCCAGCGCGGCGCCGACCAGCGTGCCGAGGACGACGCGGGGGAGGCGGAGGGTGCCGACGACCAGCTCGTCGGGCGACGGCAGACCGAACAGCACCCTGACCACCTCGGTGGGAGGGACGGTACTCCGGCCGAAGGTCAGGCCGGCCACCACCGCGCAGAACAGGAGCAGCCCGAGCGCCCCTGCCACTCCGGCGCTGCGCCGGTGCAGCAGCAGGGAGGCGCGGCCCCACCGGACGGCGGCGTACCCGGCGGGCCGGGTCGTGCGGCGGGGGCGGGTGGAGTCCGCGGGCGCCGGTGCGGGCGCGGCGGTCATGCGACGGCTCCCCTGCGGCGGACGAGAGCGACGAGGAACGGCACGCCGACGAGCGCGGTCATCACGCCGGCCGGCACCTCTCCGGGCCGCGCGACCAGACGGCCGGCGATGTCCGCCGACAGCAGCACGACCGGCCCGAGCAGCGCCGACATCGGCAGCAGCCAGCGGTGCCCGCCGCCCACCAGGGCGCGCGCCAGGTGCGGCACGGCCAGCCCGACGAACGCGACCGGTCCGGCGGCCGCCACCCCGGCGCCGGTGAGCACGGTCGCGCCCAGGCCGCCCACGATCCGCACCGCGGCCACGTTCTGTCCCAGGCCCCGGGCGACGTCGTCGCCGAGCGCCAGGGCGTCCAGTCCGCGGGCCGCCTGCGCGACGAGCAGCAGCCCGGCCAGCAGGAACGGCCAGACCTGGTCGGCGATGTCGGCGTACCGGCCGGACAGCGATCCGACCTGCCAGAAGCGGAAGGCGTCGAGTGTCGCGGCCATGGTGGTGAGGACGCCGGCGCTCAGCGAGGCGAGCAGGGCGTTCACGGCGGCCCCGGCGAGCGCGAGTTTCACCGGCCCGGCCCCGCCCCGGCCGCGGGAGGCGATGGCGTACACCGCCACGGAGGCGGCCGCAGCGCCCACGAAGGCGAACCAGACGTATCCGGTGAGGGTGTGGACTCCCGCGAACGCCAGGGCGACGACCACGCCGAGCGCCGCCCCCTGGCTCACTCCGAGGATGCCCGGCTCGGCGATCGGGTTCCGCGTCAGACCCTGCATGACCGCGCCGGCGACTCCCAGCGCGGCGCCCACCATCAGGCCGACGAGGGTGCGGGGGACGCGCATCGTGCGGATGACGAGGGCGTCGTCGCCCGTGCCGCCGCCCCACAGCGCCTGCCATGTCTGCGACGGGGGGACGGGGCGGCTGCCCAGCGCCACGCTGAGCAGGGCGGCGCAGGCCAGCACGGCCAGCGCGGCGAGCAGCCATGCGGTCCGGCGCGTGGTGAGCGACGGCGGCGGCGTCGGGGTGACGGCTGGCATCGGCTCCTCGGCGTCCGGGCGCTCGGTCGGGCGTACAGGGCGGGCGGGGTGTCGGACGATCCGACAAGCCAGGTAAGGCAGACCTAAGTGTACGGGGGAGGGTGACCGGCAGAATGGGGGGCATGTCTGTGCACCATCCGACGGTCGGCTTCGACCTCGACATGACCCTCATCGACTCCCGGCCCGGTATCCGGGCCGCCTACCGGGCCCTTTCCGTGGAAACAGGCGTCCACATCGACGCGGACCTGGCCGTCACCCGACTTGGGCCGCCGCTCGAGGAGGAGTTGGCGCACTGGTTCCCCGCCGAGGAGGTCCCCGGGGTCGGGGAGCGCTACCGCGCCCTCTACCCGCAGTACGCGATCACGGCGGCGCTCGTCCTCCCCGGCGCGCGGGAGGCGCTGCAGGCCGTGCGGGACGCCGGCGGGCGGTCGCTGGTCGTCACCGCGAAGCACGAGGCCAACGCGAAGCTGCACCTGGAGCACCAGGGGCTGGAACCGGACGCCCTGGTGGGCGGGCTGTGGGCGGAGGCCAAGGCGGAGGCGCTGCGCGCCCAGGACGCGCAGGTGTACGTCGGCGACCACGTCGGGGACGTGCGCGGTGCGCGGGCGGCGGACGCGGTGTCGGTGGCCGTCCCCACCGGGCCCTGCTCCGCGGACGCACTGCGGGCAGCGGGCGCCGACGTCGTCCTGACGGGCGGACTGGACGATTTCCCCGGGTGGCTCGCCCGGCACCTCGCGGAGCGCGACTGACCGGGCCGCAGGTGCCGAGTGGGCCTGCGCGGCCCCGTCAGTCCCGCTCGGACGGGGCGTGCGGGGCCGCTGCGCGTGCCGCGCGGCGCTGGGCCGCGACGGAGCGGAGCACCCCGACGGCGGCGAGGGCGAAGCCCACGCCCATCAGCATGCAGACGACGTAGGCGGGCGCCGGGAACGGCTCGGTCCCGAGGAACAACGGGGCGACGGTGACCAGGGTCGCCACGGCGCCGACGAGGAAGACCACGCCCCCGATCCGTACCAGCAGATCTCCGGCGCGGGGAGTTTCAGTGTTCACCCCGAAAGGGTAGATCGCTGAGCAAGGTGCCGAGGAACGGAGGAGGAACGCGGGGCGCAAGCCACCCCCGCCGGGAGCATCAGCCTTGTGGGAGGCGGGCCGTGGGCCCGCCGCACTGCTCTCAGGGCCGTGTGCATCGCTTCCTGCCGTCGGGCGGACACCCGGACAACATCCGATCCCCACACAGCAGCGCGCAGCCGGACGTGGTCCGGCTGCGCGGACGAGTAAACGAGGACGAGGACGACGTGCCTACCGGCAAGGTCAAATGGTTCAACAGCGAGAAGGGCTTCGGCTTTCTCTCCCGTGACGGCGGCGGTGACGTCTTCGTCCACTCCTCCGTCCTGCCCGCGGGAGTGGACGCACTGCGCCCGGGCCAGCGCGTCGAGTTCGGCGTGGTGGCCGGGCAGCGCGGTGACCAGGCGCTCTCCGTCTCCCTGCTCGAGCCCGCGCCGTCCGTAGCCGCCGCGCAGCGCCGCAAGCCGGACGAGCTCGCCGGCATCGTGCAGGACCTCACCACGCTGCTCGACGGCGTCTCGCAAGGGCTGGAGCGCGGCCGTTACCCGGACAAGGCACACGGCCACAAGATCGCCGGGATGCTGCGGCACGTGGCCGACCAGCTCGACGTCTGACGCCGCGGAACACGACGGGCCGCCTCCCGCGCTGTCCCGAGCCGCCGCCTCACGGAGGGGCGGGCTCGGGCGTCAGGGGAAGCGCAGGGCCGCCGGCGGCACGGCCGGCACCAGGCCCTCGGCGGCCGCCCTGGTCAGCAGGCCGCGTACCGCCGCGTACCCCGTCTCCCCGAGATCGGCGGTGAACTCGTTGACGTACAGCCCGATGTGCTGATCCGCGACCGCCGGGTCCATCTCCTGGGCGTGCTCCAGGATGTAGGGCCGTGACGCCTCGGGGTCGTCCCAGGCCATGCGGACCGAGGCGCGGGCGGCCTCGGCCAGCGCCCGCAGCCGTGCGGCGCCCAGGCGTCGCCGGGCGACGATCGCGCCCAGCGGGATGGGCAGTCCCGTGGTGTCCTCCCAGTGGCGGCCCATGTCGGCCAGGCAGTGCAGGCCGTACTCGCCGTAGGTGAACCGGGCCTCGTGGATGACCAGGCCGGCGTCGACCCGGCCGTCCCGCACGGCCGGCATGATCTCGTGGAAGGGCAGCACCACGATCTCGCCGACATCGCCGGGCACCCGGTCCGCCGCCCACAGCCGGAACAGCAGGTAGGCCGTCGACCGTTCGCTCGGCACCGCGACCGTGGCGCCGCCCAGCGACGCCCCGTCGTCCGTACGGGGGGTGTGGGTCAGCACCAGCGGCCCGCAGCCCCGCCCGAGGGCGCCCCCGCAGGGCAGCAGGGCGTACTCCGACAGCACCCACGGCAGCACCGCGTAGGAGACCTTCAGGACGTCGAGGTCGTCCCCGGGGTCCGCCCGCCCGGTCGCGGTCCGTTCGGCGATGCCGTTCGTGACGTCGATGTCCGCGAACGAGACGTCCAGCGGGGGCGCGCCCGGGACGCGTCCGTGCGCCCATGCGTCGAAGGCGAAGGTGTCGTTGGGGCACGGGGAGTACGCGATCCGCACCGGGCTGTCGAAGTCCGTCAACGCGTGGTCAGCCTTTCCGGCCCGCGAGTACCGGCACCGTCCGGTGCCACGCCTCGCCGAGGGCCTGCAGTGCTTCGGGAATGCGCCAGGCGGCCCGGTCCCGGGGCCCGACCGCGTTGGCGATCGTGCGCAGCTCCAGCACGGGGACGCCGTGGGCCGATGCCGCTTCGGCGACGCCGAAGCCTTCCATCGCCTCCGCCGCCGCATCGGGGTGACGGCGGATCAGTTCCGCGGCACGCTCGGCGGTGCCGGTGGCGGTGGAGACCGTGAGCACCGGCCCGGTGGCCGCGGCAGCGGCCCGTGCCACGCCCTCCACCACGTCCTGCGGCGGCCGGTGCTCGACACGTCCCAGGTCGAGGCCCGCGACCGACACGAAACCGTCCGCGGTGTCCGCGCCCAGGTCGGCGGCGACGATCCGGGTCGCCACCACGGCGGCACCCACCGGAACGCCGGGGAACCCGCCGCCGATGCCCGCCGACACCACGAAACCGTACGGCTCCGCGGCAGCAGCGGCGGCGGTCAGCGCGGTCGCGGTGCCGGCGGCCGCAGCCGCCGGGCCGACGCCCGCCGCCAGCGCGTCGGTGACGACGGGCCCGCCCGGGGTGTCCACGGACCTTCGGAGGACGGAGAACCGCCCGCCGGGCAGCGGGTGGGCCGTGCCGCCGCCCGCGGCGGCGTCCCGCTCCGCGGCGACGGCGGTGACCAGCAGGACGCGCACCGTGGCGCGGGCCCCGGCGGCCTCCGCGCCGGCTGCGGGCACGGTTACTGCTCGCGCTCGACGGTGATGTTCCAGATGCCCTTGAGCTCGTTCTTCCCGAGGGTGGTGACGCTCAGCGTGACCTTCTTCGGCGGGGACGGCTGGTTGGGGTTGGGCTGGAACCAGTCGTTCGAGTCGACCGTCTGGTACGTGCTCTTCATTGCTTCGGCGGACATCGGGCGCTGGTTCACGAAGTAGATCCACCCGGTCTCCGCCATGTCCGGCTCGACACCGAGGTGGATCCGGTCACCCTGCTTCACGGTGATCGTGGCGTCGGGCTTCTTCTTGAGACACGCGAAGCCTTCCTTGCGCGTCAGTCCGCCGTCGCCCTCCGGCAGACAGGTGGCCTCGGTCGTCACGGTCTCGCTGCCGACCGTCACCGTCGTCAGCGCGGTCGGTTCGGTCATGCCGCAGCCGGCGGTGGCGAGAAGGCCCAGGGTGGCGGCGCCGAGTGCGGCAGCGGTCCGCACGCCGCGGCGCGAGACGGAGAAGGCATAGCTCATGCGCCGCAATCTACCCGCCGTTCCCGGTCAGGCCACGCGGGGGTGGGGGGTGCCCCGGCGGGCCGATGTCAGCAGACCGCGCCCCGCCGTCGCGGCACCGAACGCCACGAGCACCGCCCCCACGGACATGCCCAGTGCCCCGTTGAGCGGCAGCGAGATCCCGATCAGGCCGCCGATCACCCAGGACATCTGCATCAGGGTCTCCGACCGTGCGAAGGCCGAGGTGCGCACCTGCTCGGGCACGTCCCGCTGGATCAGCGCGTCCAGCGACAGCTTGCCCAGCGCCTGCACGACACCGGCCGTGCCGGCCACCACGGCCACCATGACCGTGCCGTACAGCGCCGCCGCCACCACCGCGGCGGCGAGCGCGCAGAGCAGCACGGTCGTGATGATCACTTCGGGGGCCCGTTCCTTCAGCCACGCTCCCAGAGCCGTCCCCAGCGCGTTCCCGGTGCCCGCGGCGACGGCGACCATCCCGAGGGACACCGAGGCGCTCAGCCCGGAGAGCGGCTCCTCGCGCAGCAGGAACGCGAGGAAGAAGATCAGGAAGCCCGACAGCGACCGTACGCAGGCGTTTGCCAGCAGGCCGCTGCGCACCGACACGCCAACCGTGCGCAGCCCCGGCCGGCGCCGGTGCACGGCTTCGCCGGCGAGGAAGGCCTTCCGCTCGCCCTTCGCGGAATCGACCTTCGGGTCCAGCGAGAAGGCGAGGAAGGTGCCGAGGACGAACAGCGCCATCGCGCCGTACAGGGGCCAGGACGGGCCCAGCCGGTGCAGGGCGATCCCCACCGGCGCCGCCGCGCCGGTGGCCAGCAATCCGGCCAGGGTCACCCGCGAGTTGGCCCGGACCAGCGGGAAGCGGCGCGGCAGCAGACGCGGCACGACGGCAGAACGCACCACGTTGTACGCCTTCGAGGCGACCAGGACGCCGAGGGCCGCCGGATAGAGCTCGATGCCGCCGGTCGCCACCGCCCCCGCCAGAGTGATGGCGAGGAGCGCACGGGCCAGCATCGCTCCGGCCATCGCCGCCCGCCGGCCGTGCGGTATGCGGTCCAGCAGCGGGCCGATGACCGGGGCGAGCAGCGCGAACGGCGCCATGGTCACCAGGAGGTACAGGGCGACACGGCCGCGGGCCTCGCCCGTCGGCACGGAGAAGAAGATCGTGGAGGCCAGGGCGATGGTGATCAGCATGTCGCCCGCGGAGTTCACGGCATGCAGTTCGATGAGCTTGCCGAGCCCCGACTCTCCGGCGCCGTGCGCGTGCGTGGCACGCCGGATGCGTCGGCCGAGGGTCGCGGGCGAGCGCCCCACGGCACGCACCATCCGTGCCGCCGGGAGCCGCCGTCGCGCGGTGCGGACGCCACCCCCGGCGCCGGGTGCCCCGGTGTCGGGTGCCCCGGAGCCGTGCGTGCCGCCGCCCGGCGCGCCCGGCCCGGGACCCGCACCCTCGACGGGCGGCCGGACGGGGCGCCGCACGGGCGGTGTCCCCTGATACGACTCGTCCGTAGCCACGACGTTCAGTGTGCCCCAGATGTCCGCCCTTACCGCGTTGGTGCCGGGTGGGCGTGCCCGAGGGACAGCGGCCGCCCGGGGCGCGCGGCACCGCGGATCGCTCCGCCCGCACCGGGGCCGCGCGGAGTTGCGTCCCCGGTGTTGGGGTAGCGTGGTTGAAACGGTGCGCCCCGCACGGCCCGAGTGTGGGCGCGGACGTCGCAGCGGCCTTCGGTTCCGCTCCGTCCGTATTCCTCGCCCGGCCCGGCCGCACGGCCAGCGCCCGCCACACGACTACGACGTCGCCTCGGTGGCGTGGGAGACGATTCTTGTGAGTGCAGCATGAGCGCCGGTACGCGACGCCGGCGCACGCCGCGCAAGCCGGACCGGCTGTGCGCGGAGGCCGTCGACGTGGCACGCGAGGCCGCGGAACAGGTCGCCTCGCCGGGCCGGGTCGGTGACTGGATCGAGGCCGTCCCCGACGACGACCGTGTGGTGACCCACCTGTTCGAGTGCCTGGACCCGGGGTACCGGGGCTGGCGCTGGGCCTCCACGGTCGCGCGTGCCTCCCGCGCCCGCTCGGTCACTCTGGACGAGACGGTGCTGATCCCCGGGCCGGACGCCGTCCTCGCGCCCGAGTGGCTGCCCTGGAACGAGCGGCTGCGCCCGGGCGATCTCGGCCCCGGCGACCTGCTGCCCACCGAGAGCGACGACCTCCGTCTGGAGCCGGGGTTCTCCGGCGAGGACGCGCCGCCGCCCAACTCCGCGGTCGCGGAGGAGGAGGACGAGGCGGAGGCCGCCCCCATCACGGAGCGGCCGTCTCCCGCACCCGCCCGCGCCGGTCTCGGCGCGGTGGCGGCCGAACTGGGCATGGGCCGCGCCCGCGTGCTCTCGCGCTACGGCCTGCACGCCGCCGCCGACCGGTGGGAGGAGGCACACGGCCCCCGGACCACGATGGCCCAGTCCGCCCCCGCCAGCTGCCTCTCCTGCGGCTTCCTGGTACCGCTGACCGGATCGCTGCGCCAGGCCTTCGGCGTCTGCGCCAACGAGTACAGCCCCGCCGACGGCCAGGTCGTCTCCCTCTCCTACGGCTGCGGGGGCCACTCCGAGGCCGCCGTGATGCCCAGGACCCCGCAGCCGCCGCCCCCGGTCGTCGACGAGACCCGTGCCGACGCGTTCGGCCTCCACGACGCGGCGCCCGAACCGGCCGACGTCTCCGCCGACACCGCCACCGCCACCGCTCCGGGCGGAGACGGCGGGGCCGGGCCGGGGGAAGAGGAGCACGGTGGGAGCGCCGGCGGGGAGAGCGACAAGGACACCGGCAAGGACACCGACAAGGACACCGACAAGGACACCGGCAAGGGCGGCGGGCGGAGCACCGCGGACAAGGGCCGACGGGGAACCAGGAGCCGGGGCGGACGCTCCCGGAAGCAGAGCGGGCGCGGCGGCCAGAGCTGACGCGCGGGACCTGCCCGCCCGCCCGGTCCTCGGCCCTCCGGCACGGGAGGAACGACCCGCTCGCGGTCGCTGCGACGTTCGAGCCGTCGACCCGCTCGGATGAAACCGCCGCGACACGGTGCGCAACGGCACCCCTGCGCCCGCCTCCGGGGACGATCGTTCTCCCGATCGCCCAGCCACGACCCCGGGAGCCTCCGTTGCCGCACCGCCACCGCCTCGCCGCCTTCGCCCTCGCCTCCGTGATGCTCACCGCCGGCTGCGCCCAGGGCACGGGGGACGGCGCCGGACAGTCCAAGGGCCGCAGCCACGCGAGCCCGTCGCCGTCCCGCTCCGCCGCGCCGACGGATGCCTCCCCGCGCGAGGTGGAGGGACGTCCGGCCTCCGGAGCGTCCGAGCCGAGACTGCGGGACGTCGAGGTGACCGGCCACGGCACGTTCGACCGCGTCCGGTTCACGTTCAGCGGTGGCGTCGGCACCGTGTTCGCGGAGTACATGCAGGCCCTGCGCGACCCGGGGCGCGGGAACAGGATCCCGCTCGCCGGCGAGCACCCCTTGATCCTCGTCTTCTCGGGAGTCGCCCGTCACCGGCCCACTCTCGACGTCGAACCCACCGCAGCCGTCCGCGAAGTGCGCAGCACCGGCGTCTTCGAGGGCGAACTGACCGTCGGCATCGGAACGCAGGGCACCGGCCACGGCCCGGCCGGTTTCCGGGTCCGGATGAAGGACGACGCCGTGCTCGTCGACATCGCCCACCGCGCGGAGAGCGGGGCCCGCTGAGACGGGTTCAGAACACCGCCCGCGCGACCAGCAGCACCCCCGAGACGCTGACCACGGCCAGCAGCGCCGTGCGCAGCCCGTCGGTGCCGAACCGGCGGCGCAGCGGCCGCCCGATCAGGAACCCTGCCGCCACGCACGGGAAGAGCGACAGACCGGTGCGCACCTGCGTCCACCCGAGTTCCCCGGCGCCCGCCAGGACCGCCAGCGACATCAGGATGCCGAGCAGGAAGTAGGCGCCCAGCGTCCCCCGGACCCGGGCCGCCTGCTCGTGCTGGTACAGCAGCGCCATCGGCGGGCCGCCGATGGTCGTCGCGGTGCCGGTGACGCCCGACAGCGCCCCCGCGGTCAGCAGCGTCGCGGGCCGCACGCCCACCCTGAGGTCCCCCACGACGGACGCGGCCACCGCGAGCAGCACCATCCCGCCGACCGCACCGCCCAGCAGCCGCGCGTCCATCACGGCCACCGCCCACGCACCGGCCACCGAACCGATCAACCGGGCGGGCAGCGCCCAGCCCAGTCCGCGCCAGTCCACGTCCCGCCAGTCGCCGGTGAGTGTGAGCATCGCCATCGTGGCGTTGGTGATCAGCAGGGCACCGGGCATCAGCGACGGTTCGAGGACGACGAGCACCGGCGCGGCGACCATTCCCAGGCCGAGGCCGACGCTGCTCTGCACGACGGCCCCCAGGACCACGGTCGCGCCGGCGAGGAGGAAGAACTGCGGGTCGGGCACGTCCGACGACCCTACGCGCCCCGCACCCGCGGTGCGGCGGGTGGCCCGGACGGCCACGGTCTCCTGCCCGCCTGTCTCCACGTGCGGCCGGGCCATGCCGTAGCGTCACCACGGAGGCCGGTGAACGGCGTACGGAGCGGTGCGGGGACGCACCACGGCGGCGAGGAGGCGGCGTGAGCGGCGGCACGGTGATGGTCCGGCAGGGGAGCGGCGAGGACCCGTTCGGCACGATGCGGCTCCGGCGGGGCGTCCTCGACGCCTGGGCGGCCTCGCCCGCACGGTTCCGCGAGGACGCCAACGCCGAACAGGATCTGGCGCTCGGCGGGTACCGCGACCGGATGGTCGTGGAACTGGCGCAGAACGCGGCCGACGCGGCGGCGCGCGCCGGCGTACCCGGACGCATCCGCTTCACCCTCCGCGCCGGGGCGCTCGTCGCCGCCAACACCGGGGCCGCGCTGGACGCGCCGGGAGTGGAGTCGCTTTCGACGCTCCGCGCCTCCGCCAAGCGCGACGCACCGCACCACGGCCCCGACGGGGACGGCGGCCCCGGGCCCGTCGGACGGTTCGGCGTCGGCTTCGCCGCCGTGCTGGCCGTCAGCGACGAACCCGCCGTCCTCAGCCGGGCGGGCGGGGTGCGCTGGTCGCTCGGCGAGGCACGGGACCTGGTACGCGCGGAGGAGACCGACGACGGCGGCCTCGCCGACGAGGTGCGCCGCCGCGACGGCCACGTGCCGCTGCTCCGGCTGCCGCTCCCCGCCGAGGGCACACCGCCCGAGGGCTACGAGACCGCCGTCGTGCTGCCGCTGCGCGACGGCGCCGCGGAGGCATTGGCGTACCGGCTGCTCGCGGCGGTGGACGACGCCCTGCTGCTCGCGCTGCCCGGCCTTTCCGAGGTGGTCGTGGACACGGACGACGGCGTGCGGACCCTGACGCGCCGCACCGACGGGCCGTACGTGCTGATCGGGGACGAGACCGAGCCGACCGAGCGGAGCGGCCCGACCCCGCCGGCCGTCACCCGCCGCACCCGCTGGCGGGTGGCGACCGCCGGCGGCCGGGCCGAGCCCGGCCTGTTCGCGGACCGGCCCGTGGAGGAGCGGCTGCGGCCCTGGTGGTCGGTGACCTGGGCGGTGCCGGTGGACACCGAGGGCGCGCCGGCCCGCCCCCGCACCCAGCATGTCGTCCACGCCCCGACCCCCACGGACGAGGCACTGGGACTGCCGGCGCTGCTCATCGCGTCCTTCCCGCTGGAGCCCACGCGGCGGCACGTGGCCCCCGGCCCCCTCACGGAATTCCTGCTCGAACGGGCGGCCGAGACCTACACCGGCCTCCTCGCCGCCTGGGACCCGGTCGGGCCGGGGCTCGTCGACCTCGTGCCCGGCCCGCTCGGCAAGGGGGAACTCGACGGCGAACTGCGCCGCATGCTGCTGGAACGGCTGCCCCGGGTCGCGTTCCTGCCCAGCGCCGCCGGAGGACGCACGGCCCTTCCGGCGGACACGGCGGACACGGCGGACATGGCGGAAACCGCCGGGACGTCGGAGGACGTGCCGCGGGCGCTGCGCCCCCGGGACGCGGAGCTGATCGAGGGGGCTGGCGCGGAGACCGTGCAGGTGCTGGCCGAGCTGTTCCCGGCACTGCTGCCCGCCGGGCTGGAGCGCCGCAGCGAACTGCGCGCCCTGGAGGTGGCCCGGCTGCCGCTCGGCGAGGCCGTCGACCGGCTCGCCGGAGTCGAACGCGACCCCGCCTGGTGGCGGCGGCTGTACGACTCGCTCGCTGGCGTCGACCCGGACCGTCTCACCGGACTTCCGGTGCCGCTCGCGGACGGCCGCACCGTCATCGGGCCCCGGCAGGTCCTCATGCCCGGGCCCCAGGACACCGCGCCCGAGGGCGGTCCCGCCGGCCGGCACCGCGCGCTGGCGCGGCTCGGGCTGCGGGTGGCGCACCCCGACGCCGTGCACCCGCTGCTGGAGAAGCTCGGCGCCACACCGGCCACACCCCGTGCGGTCCTGACGACCCCGCAGGTGCGGGAGGCCGTCGCCGGGTCCCTGGACGCGGGTGAACTGTGGGACTTCGGCCCCGGCACCCCCGACGCCGAGGAGCTGGCCGAGACCGTCCTCGGTCTGGTGCGGGACGCCGCGCTCATGCCCGGCGACGAGCCGTGGCTCGCCGCTCTCGCCCTGCCCGACGACGAGGGCGAACTCGTACCCGCCGGTGAACTCGTCCTCCCCGGCAGCCCGTTCGCCGAGATCGTCCGGGAGGGTGAACTGGCGTCGTGCGACGCGGAGCTCGCCGAGCGCTGGGGCGAGCAGCCGCTGACGGCCGTCGGTGTCCTCGCCGATTTCGCGCTGGTGCGCGCCACCGATGTGGTCCTGGACCCGGACGAGATCGTGGAACCCGTCCTGGAGACCGCGGGCGACTACCCCGCCCCCGACGACACCGGCCTGCTCGACGCCGTCGACGTCTGGTGCGAGGACCTCCTCGACCGGCTGCCCGGCACACCCGTCCCGCCAGTCGCTGCCGAGATCGTGGCGGTCCGCGACCTGGACCTCGTCGACGACGACTGCTGGCCGCAGGCGCTCGCGATGCTCGCCCGGCCGCCGCTGCGGGAGGCCCTGACCGCCCCGGTGCGTGTACTGCTCCCCGACGGGACCACGGAACTGGTACGGCCCTACACCGCCTGGTGGCTCCGCGGACATCCGGTCCTGGACGGCCGCCGGCCCGCCGGGCTCCGTGCCGCGGGCGGCGATCCGCTGCTGGCGGGGCTGTACGAGGAGGCCGACGCCTCGTCCCTGACGTCCCCGGAGCCCGACGGCCCCGGCGAGCCCGACGCGGAGGTGCTGCGCGCCCTGGGCGTCCGCACCTCCGCGGCTGCGCTGCTCGACGAGCCGGGCGGCGCGGCGGAACTGCTGGGACGACTGGCCGACCCCGCCCTGCGGGTGTCGGTGGAGCAACTGCACGGCCTCCACGGGCTTCTCGCGCGCCTCGACCCCGCGGAGGTCACGCTGCCGGACGAGCTGCGCGCCGTCGTCGGCGGCCGGGACGTCTCCGTGGTCACCGCCGCGGACGCCGTCGTCGCGGACGCCCCGGACCTGGTGCCGCTGGCGGGCGACCGGCCGCTGCTGCCCGTGCGGCCGGTGCACGCGTCCGGCCTGGCCGCCGTGCTGGAAGTGCCACGGCTGAGCCGGGTGGTCGCCGGCGAGGTCTCCGGCGACGCGGGCACCCGCCGGGACGTGCCGGAGCCGGTGCGCGCCCTGCTGCCGGACGCGCCCGCGACCTACGTCGAGCACGACGAACTGCTGGTGGACGGCGTCGAGGCCGACTGGCGGCTGGCCGCCGACGGCACGCTGCACGCCGCCACGTTCGAGGGCGTCGCGGCCGGTCTGGCGTGGTCGGCGGGCAGGTGGGCCGCCCGTTTCGAGGCGGCAGCGCTGCTGGAGGACCCCGACCGTGCCGGCGAGCTGGCCCGCGCCCGCTGGTTCGAGTGATCCGTCGGCGCCGGTGCGCGCCCCCAGCCGCGTGGGGCGCACCGGCGGCCGCTCAGCCGCGCATCCCCGCCGGCACTGCCGCCATCAACGCGTGGGTGAAGGCCGTCACGGCGGGGTGCCCGCCGGCACCCCGCCGGAACGCCACCTCCGTGCAGCGGGGGTGCTCGACCTGCGCCAGGACCACCCCCTCGGGCGGCGCCTGCGCGCCCAGTTCCGGTACGAACGCCACCCCCAGACCGGTGGCCACCAGTTCCAGCACCGCCCCGAAGTCGTCCACGTGGTGCACGGTGTCCGGGGCGAAGCCCTCCGCCGCGCAGTGCTCCACGGCCGCGGTGTGGCACAGGGTCCCGGGAGAGGCGGTGATCCACGGCGCCTCCCGCCAGCTCCGCACGGCGTGGCGCCCGCCCGGCGGCGGCTTCCACGCCGCGGGGGAGGCCAGGTACATCCGCTCGGTGCACAGCGGCACCGTGTTCAGGCCGGGCGGGGGCGGAGGCGGCTCCGCCCCGTAGTGCTGGAGCAGCGCCACGTCCAACCGGCCGGACCGCAGCGCGTCCGGGACCTGCGCCGGGTCCGTCTCGCACAGTACCGGCCGCAGGTCGGGCAGCGCCCGGCCGAGCCGCGGCAGCGCCTCCGGCAGCAGCGCGCGCGTCACCGAGGGGACGGTGCCGATGTGCAGGGGCCCGCCCGGCTCGTCCACGCTGTGCGCCAGATCGGCGGCGGCCGTCTCCAGCCGTTCCAGCACCGCCTCGGCGTGACCCACCAGAACGCGGCCCGCGGCGGTCAGCGCCACCCGCCGCCCGGTACGCTCCAGGAGCGGGACACCCGCCTCCTTCTCCAGCACGGAGAGCTGCTGGGACACGGCCGAAGGGGTGTAGGCGAGCGCTTCGGCCACGGCGGCGATCGTCCCCCGGTGGGACAGTTCCCGCAGCAGGTGGAGCCGCCGTACGTCGAGCATCAGCTCAGCTTAAGCTCCACGCCAGAAGGCTGAGCTGGACGGGAGCCGTCCCGCCGGGCGACGCTCGGTGCCATGCAGCAGACGCCGGCCCTGGAAGGGCTCCACGTTCCCCTGGTCACCCCGTACACGGCGGACGACCGTGTCGCGGCCGACGCGCTCGAGCGGCTGGCCCACGAGGTGCTCGACGAGGGAGCGGACGGTCTGGTCGCGCTGGGCACGACGGGGGAGCCGTTCGTCCTGGAGGACGAGGAGCGGCGGCTGGTCGTGGACACCTGCGCCCGGGTGTGCCGGGAACGCGGGGCGAGCCTGATCGTCGGCGGCGGATCGGCCGCCACCCGGCAGGCGGTGCGGGATCTGGCCGGGCTCGCCGGCCGCCCCGAGGTCACGGCGGCCCTGGTGACCGTGCCCGCGTTCGTGCGCCCCTCCGAAGCAGGCGTCCTGGCGCACTTCCGGGAGCTCGCGGCCCACAGTCCGGTGCCGCTGGTGGTCTACAACATCCCCTACCGCACGGGGCAGCGCGTGGGCGCGGACACCCTGCGGGAACTTGCCGCACTGCCCGGAGTCGCCGGGGTCAAGCACGCCGTCGGCGGCATCGACGCCGACACTCTGGCGCTGCTCGCCGACCCACCGCCCGGCTTCGCCGTCCTGGGAGGTGACGACGCCTACCTGCCCGCCCTGCTCGCGCTCGGCGCCCACGGCGGGATCCTGGCCTCCTCGCACCTGGCCACGGCACGGTGGGCCGAACTGGTCGCCGCATGGCGGAACGACGACGCGGCCACCGCCCGGGAGCTCGGCCGCGGCGCGGTCCGGCTCGCTGCTGCGGTGTTCCGCGAGCCCAACCCCGCGGTGGTCAAGGGGGTGCTCCACGCGCAGGGCCGCATCCCTTCCCCGGCGGTGCGCATGCCGCTCCGACCGGCGAGCTCCGGTGCGGTGGAGCGGGCGCTGGCCCGGGCTGCGGAGTGGTCGGCCGCCCCGGCGTCCTCCGTCACGGTCGCCGCCTGAGTCCGGTTCCGCTCCGTCCGCCGGTGGTGGCGTCCTCGCGGTCGGCGCCGGTGGCGTTCCGCCGGTCCGCACCCGCGGCGTGGTCCTGCTCGTCCGCTCCGTCGTCGGCGTCCCCGGGCCCGGCGTCCTGCTGCTCGGCGAGGCGGCGGAGGGCCGCCTCGCGACGGCGGACGATCCAGATGCCGAGCAGGCCGAGCCCCGCACCGGCGGCGCAGGTCCACACCCACCAGGTGTGCCCGTGGTCCTCGAACCACCCGTAGAACGGGAGCTGGCCGAGGAAGAGCAGCAGCCAGACCACCGTGCCCGTGACGATCGTGCCGACGACCGGGCCCTCGAGCGGTTCGGGAGCCTCGCGCTCACCGTCCGTCCACTTGCTCAGCAGGCCCATGCGTCGGCTCCCTCCCGTGTGCCGGACTTCCGGCGGTCGTGCCGCCAGCTTATCCAGCCCGGAAGGGGACTGCGGCGGCGCAGGTGTTCACGTGCGCGGATTGGCGATCAGGGCAGTTGTTTGTTCATACTGCAACGGTTCTTCCATGGCTGGTTTCTTTCGTACGAAGCTCCATGTCGGGCGTGCCGCGTCCCGACGCGTCCGACGGGCCGGCCGTGCCGCGCGCCCGATCCACCGAGGTCACCATGTCCCCTCAGGCCAGCAAGACGGCCGACCACGTGCAGCTGACGGCCCCCGAGCGCCCCGCAGGGCGCGCCGGCCGGATCGACCGCTTCTTCCGGATCTCGGAACGGGGTTCGACCCTGGGCGGGGAGGTGCGCGGCGGGCTCGCCACCTTCTTCGCGATGGCCTACATCGTGGTGCTGAACCCGATCATCCTGGGCGCCGGGACGGACAAGTTCGGCCACCAGCTCGACGCCACCCAGCTGGTGACCGCGACCGCGCTGACGGCCGGCCTCACCACCGTGCTGATGGGCGTGATCGGCAACGTCCCCATCGCGCTGGCCGCCGGACTCGGCATCAACGCCGTGGTCGCGCTGCAGCTCGCCCCGCAGATGAGCTGGCCCGACGCGATGGGCATGGTCGTCCTCGCGGGTCTGCTGCTGATGCTCCTGGTGGCCTCCGGGCTGCGGCAGCGCGTGATGGACGCCATCCCGAACGGGCTCCGGCGCGCCATTGCCATCGGCATCGGACTCTTCATCACTCTCATCGGGCTGGTCGACTCCGGCTTCGTCACCCGCAATCCGGACGCGGCGCACACCACGGTCCCCCTCGGGCTGGGGGAGGGCGGCCGCCTGGAGGGCTGGCCGGTGCTGATCTTCGTGCTCGGCCTGGCGCTCATGTACGTCCTGATGGTCCGCAAGGTCCGCGGTGCGATCCTCATCGGCATCGCGGTGACGACCACCGCCGCCGTGGCGGTGAACGCCCTCGCGTCCGTTCCCGACGCCGCCTGGGGGCTGGCCGTTCCCGAGGTCCCGGAACAGGTCGTCGGCTCTCCCGACTTCGGGCTGATCGGTGAGATCAGCCTCTTCGGCGGCTTCCGGGAGGTCGGGTTCCTCACCGGGGGCCTGTTCGTCTTCACCGTGCTGCTGTCCGGCTTCTTCGACGCGATGGGCACCGTGATCGGCGTCGGTGAGGAGTCCGGGCTCACCGACCGCGACGGCCGACTGCCCGGCATGGGCCGCGTCCTCATGGTGGACGGCGCGGCGGTCGCAGGCGGCGGCTTCGGGTCCTGCTCCGCCAACACCTGCTTCGTCGAGTCCACGGCCGGTGTCGGAGAGGGGGCGCGGACGGGTTTCGCGAACCTGGTGACCGGCGGGCTCTTCCTGCTCGCCCTCGTCTTCACACCGCTCGCCACGATCGTCCCCTCGCAGGCGGCCACCCCCGCGCTGGTGGTCGTCGGCTTCCTGATCATGGCGTCGAACGTCCGGGAGATCGACTGGTCGGACACCACGGTGGCGGTGCCGGCCTTCCTGACGATGGTCTCGATGCCCTTCACCTACAGCATCACCAACGGCATCGGCCTGGGCGTGCTCGCCTTCATCCTGCTGCGCACGGCGACCGGCCGGCTCCGCGAGGTGCCCTGGCTGCTGAACGTCGTGGGGCTGTGCTTCCTGGTGTACTTCCTGCTCGGGCCGATCGAGCAGGCGCTGGGCGTCTGACGCTGCCGCGCGGCGCGACCCCGACGACCCGTTCAGGCGCGTCCGTAGAAACGTTCCGTCTCTTCGACGGCCGCCTGGAAGCGCTCGTCGAAGTCCTCCCGTACCAGCACCCGTATGACGTAGTCCTGCACGCTCATGCCCCGGCGGGCGGCATGGGCGTGCAGCCGTGCGCACAGTTCGCTGTCCATGCGCAGACTGAGCACCGTGGATTCCATGCGATCCACGGTGCTCGGTGCGTGGTGTGCGACGAGGTGATTTTCCGTACAGGCTCACCCGTACGTGTGATCAAAGGCGAGGTAAACGTCACTCGAAACGGTTAGTTCTTAGCGCAGGTAATGAGTTATGCTAAGGACATGCCGGACGAGAACGCCGTCGCAGTGAACTCTCTCCGCTCGGCCGTGATGCGCCTCTCCCGGCGCCTGCGGCACCAGCGCGTCGACGAGTCGCTGAGCCCCACCGAGATGTCGGTGCTCGGCACCCTCGCCCGCTGCGGCGCCGCCACGCCCAGCGAGCTGGCCAGGAAGGAGCACGTGCAGCCGCCGTCCATGACGCGGATCGTGGCGATGCTCGAGGCCAAGGATCTGGTCCGGCTGGCGCCCCATCCGGACGACCGTCGCCAGAAGGTGGTCACCCGGACGGAGCGGGCCGACTCGATGCTCGAGGCCAGCCGCGCCAAGCGGAACGCCTGGCTGGCCGAACTGGCGGGCGGGCTCGACGAGGACGAGTGGGCGAAACTGCGCGAGGCCGCTCCTGTCCTGGAGAAGCTGGCGCACATGTGACTCAGGACGCGCCCCGGGTACACGGCGCGTCCGCGAAAGGGGAAGGACCACGAGGAGGCAACCGTTGAGTTCGGGCCACGGAGCAGACTCCGCACCCGCACCGCACGACACGACCACGACACACCACGCACGCCAGAACCACCACGACCACCACGACCACCGTGCACCACGGGAATCCCGCGACGCACGGGAATCCCGCGACGCACGGGAAGCCCACGACACCGGCGAGACCACTGCGCCGGGCGGGGACACGGCCGCCGACGGCGCCGACGGCGCCGCCGGGACTGCCTCGATGTTCTCCTCGCTGCGCGTGAGGAACTACCGCCTCTTCTGGCTCGGCCAGATCGTCTCCAACACCGGCACCTGGATGCAGCGCATCGCCCAGGACTGGCTGGTGCTCAGCCTCACGGGCTCCGCCACCGCCGTCGGCATCACCACCGCGCTCCAGTTCCTGCCGATGCTCCTCTTCGGCCTCTACGGCGGCGTCATCGCCGACCGCTGCCGGAAGCGCCGGCTGCTGCTGCTGACCCAGTCCACGATGGGCGTCACCGGCCTGGCCCTCGCCGCCCTCACCCTCAGCGGCCACGTGCACGTGATGCACGTGTACCTGCTCGCCTTCGCGCTCGGCCTCGCCACCGTCGTCGACAACCCGACCCGCCAGACCTTCGTGTCCGAGATGGTCGGCCCGCGCATGCTGCGCAACGCGGTCTCGCTGAACTCGGCGAACTTCCAGAGCGCCCGGCTGGCGGGCCCGGCTGTCGCCGGTCTCCTCATCACCGCCGTGGGCAGCGGGTGGGCGTTCCTGCTCAACGGGCTGTCCTTCCTCGCACCCATCGCGGCCCTGCTGCTGATGCGGCCCGGTGAGCTGCATCCCACGGAGCGGGCGCCGCGCGGCAAGGGCCAGCTCCGGGAGGGGCTGGAGTACGTACGTAGCAAGCCCGAACTGCTCTGGCCGATCGTGCTGGTCGGCTTCATCGGCACCTTCGGTTTCAACTTCCCGATCTGGCTGACCGCGTTCACCGAACGCGTCTTCGAGGAGGGCGCGGGAACCTACGGCCTGCTCAACACCCTCACCGCGGTCGGTTCCCTGATCGGCGCGCTGCTGGCGGCACGCCGTGCGGTGAGCCGCATGCGGCTGATGCTCGGTGCCGCGCTGCTGTTCGGCCTGCTCGAGACGGCCGCGGCCCTCACGCCCTCGTTCTGGCTGTTCGCCGCGCTCATGGTGCCCATCGGCGTCATGGGACTGACGTTCAACGTCACCGCGAACGCGGGCGTGCAGCTCGCTTCCGACCCGGCCATGCGGGGGCGCGTGATGAGCCTCTACATGATGGTCTTCGTCGGCGGCACACCGATCGGTGGCCCGATCATGGGCTGGATCACCGACACCTACGGGGCGCGCGTCGGGTTCCTCAGCGGCGGCCTGATCTCGGCCCTCGTCGCGGTCGGTGTCACCTGGGCGCTGGCGCGGGTCAGCGGGCTGCGGCTGCGGTTCGCCCCGGGCGGGGGCCGGCGGGTGCTCCGCTTCGTGCCGCGGGAGCCGGCGGTGCCGGCCGGCGCGACGACGCCCGAGGTGCCCCGTGCCGGAGTGCCTGACGGAGAAACCGCCGCGACGCCTGCTGCCCGCGGCGAACGCGTCGTCGGCGCAGTCTGACACCGCGGAGCCGCAGAGCCGCGGGCGAGCACCGTACGGTTCCGGTATGCGCCTGTTCGCTGCTCTGCTGCCACCGGACGCCGCCCTGGGCGCGCTCGCCGAGACCGTCGCGTCCCTGCGCGTGCGGCCCGACGCGGACGGGCTGCGGTGGACCGCCGTCGGCGGCTGGCACATCACGCTCGCCTTCTACGGCGAGGCCGACGAGGAGCACACGCTCCCCGGGCTCCGGGAGCGGCTGTCCCGCTCCGCCGCCCGCAGCCGCCCGCTGGACCTGCGGGTCGCCGGGGCCGGCCGCTTCGGGCGGCGGGCCCTGTGGGCAGGGGTGGAGGGCGACCGGGAGGCGCTGCGGCAGCTCGCCCGGTCCGCTGCGGCGGCCGGCCGCCGCAGCGGCCTCACCGAGGAGGAGGGCCGGTCCTTCCACGCCCACCTGACCGTGGCCCGCGCCCGCGGACGGGGTGGCGCGGTCGACCTCCGCCCGTACGCGGACCGGCTCGCGGCCGTCCGCGGAGAACCGTGGACGGCCACCGAACTCGTGCTCGTCCGCAGCCACCTCCCTGTGAGCGGAGTGCGGGGTGAGCAGCCTCACTACGAGACGGTGGCGTCCTGGCGGCTCGGCCGTTGACCCGCCCCGCTACCGTGGGGGCGTGAACGTCAAGACCCGCACGCGCATCGTCAGCGGCGCCCTCGTCCTGCTCCTGGTCGCCGTCGCCGTCGCCGCCGCCCTCGGCGGCTGAGGCACCGCACCGCCCGGCGCCGCGCGCCCTCAGGCCGCGTCGAGCGCGGCGATCTCGTCCGCGGTCAGACGGAGGTCGGCGGCGGCAGCCGAGTCGCGGATGGTCCCGGGGCGGCTCGCGCCCGGAATCGGCACCACCATCGGCGACTTCGCCAGCATCCACGCCAGGCACACCTGCTGCGGACTCACCCCGTGCGTCTCCGCGATCCGCGCGAACGGCGCGTACGCCGAACCCAGTTCGGCAGCCCGGGAGATCCCGCCGAGCGGACTCCACGGCAGGAACGCGATGCCCAGCCGGTCACAGAGTTCCAACTCCGGCTCGCTGGACCGGAAGGACGGGGAGAACTGGTTCTGCACCGCGACCAGCGCGCTGCCGAGGATGTCGTGGGCCAGCCGGATCTGGTCGGGGTCGGCGTTGGAGATGCCCGCGGCCCGGATCTTGCCCTCGTCGTGCAGTTCGCTGAGCGCGCCGACGGATTCCGCGTACGGCACCTCGGGGTCCGGGCGGTGGAACTGGTAGAGCCCGATGCTCTCCACCCCCAGGCGCGCGAGGGACGCCTCGCAGGCGCGCCTCAGGTACTCCGGTGAACCGTCCAGGCCCCAGGCGCCGTCCGGCCGGGTGTGCCCGCCCTTGGTGGCGACCAGGACCTCGTTCCCCCTGCTGTGGCTCCCCAGCGCCTTCGCCACCAGCGACTCGTTGTGCCCCGGACCGTCGGCCCGTGCGAAGTAGGCGTCCGCCGTGTCGATCAGGGTCACCCCGGCCTCGAGCGCCGCGTGGACGGTGGCCAGGCCGCGTTCCTCGTCCGGGCGGCCCTCGACGGACAGCGGCATCGCGCCCAGCCCGATCGCCCCGACCTCGACGTCACCGATTCGGCGGGTGTGCATGGTTCACGCGTCCTTTCGTCGGTCCCGCCGCGTTCCGCGGAACGCGGCGCTCTGCGGCCCGATTGTCCTACCCGGGGCGTGCTCCTTCTCCCACGACGCGCCGCCGCGCCGTCCTCCCCGGGTCAGCCCAGTCCCCAATCCGAAATGCTGGCGTTGCCGGGCGGGGGCTTGGGGACCGTCAGGTCCTCGGTGCCCCGCACCCGCGCGGCCAGGCCGCCGTTGTCGCTGCTGCCGCGGGACTTACGGCGATGCATGGCGAGACCCATGGCGAGAAGCAGGACGGTGGGGATGCCGAAGAACAGGACGAGAGTGAGCATGGTGTTCTCCTTCGTTCAACGCAGGGACGTAACCGGGAGCGAACGGGGTGGTCGCGATGCAGTGCGTGCGCACCTCCGCGGTGCCCTCGACCCGCGCGGCCAGGCCGCCGCGCCGGGCACTGCCGCGACGCTGCCGCCGCGCCATGGCGACGACCATGGCCACGAACACCGCGCCGGGTATGCCGCAGACCGCCAGTAGCTCGAACACGGCGCCCCCTTCCTGGGCGTATCGCACGCCCGGCTGTCGGCCTTGCACGACAGAGTGTGAAGATGCCCGCACACGACGTGAAAGAGGCGAAGGCGGCAACGACGGGCATCCCGGCGCTTCCGGACCCGGGAAGCCGTGCGCGGGCACGGCGCCGGGTCCGGTGCGGCGGGCGCACCGCTACCAGGCGAACGCCTCCGGCGAGGGGCCCGGTCCGGGGAAGATCTCGTCCAGACCGGCCAGCAGTTCGTCACCCAGTTCCAGCTCCACCGCACGCAGCGCCGAGGAGAGCTGCGCGGACGTACGGGGTCCCACGATCGGCCCGGTCACGCCCGGCCGGGTGAGCAGCCACGCCAGAGCCGTCTCGCCCGGGTCCAGCCCGTGCTTCGCGACCAGGTCCTCGTAGGCCCGGATCTGCTCCCGCGAGGAGGCGAGGGCGTCCGCCGCCCGCCCGGACGTGCTGCGTGCGCCACCGCCTTCGCGTTCCTTGCGGAGCGCGCCGCCCAGCAGACCGCCGTGCAGCGGTGACCACGGAATGACGCCCAGCCCGTATCCCCGGGCGGCCGGGACGACCTCCATCTCCGCGCGGCGCTCCGCCAGGTTGTACAGGCACTGCTCGCTGACGAGGCCCATGCTGCCGCGCCGTGCGGCGGTCTCGTTCGCCTGCGCGATGTGCCAGCCGGCGTGGTTGCTGGAACCCGCGTAGAGGATCTTGCCCTGCTGCACGAGCACGTCGACGGCCTGCCAGATCTCCTCCCACGGCGTCGCGCGGTCGACGTGGTGGAACTGGTACAGGTCGATGTGGTCGGTCTGCAGCCGCTTCAGGCTCGCTTCGACCGCGCGGCGGATGTTCACCGCGGACAGCTTGTCGTGGTTGGGCCAGGCGGGGCCGTCCGCGCCCATGTTGCCGTACACCTTGGTCGCCAGGACCGTCCTGTCGCGGCGGCCGCCGCCCTTGGCGAACCAGGTGCCGAGGATCTCCTCGGTGCGGCCCTTGTTCTCGCCCCAGCCGTAGACGTTGGCGGTGTCGACGAAGTTGATCCCCGCGTCGAGGGCGTCGTCCAGGATGCCGTGGCTCGCGGCCTCGTCCGTCTGCGGGCCGAAGTTCATCGTGCCGAGGACGAGACGGCTGACCGTGAGACCGGTGCGTCCGAGCTGTGTGTACTTCATGCTGGCCAGCCAACCCTTTGGGCGGCGCCGGGGGCAAGCGTTCAGCCGGTCGACACGGTGGCCCGCTCCTCCCGCGGGGACGGATACGCGCCGCCCACCTCCCAGGCCCGGTGCAGGGTGTCGGCGAAGGCCGCCGCGATGCGGTGCTCGCCCCGTGGGGACGGATGCGTGCCGTCGCGGGTGTCCCGGGTGTGGTCCCAGCCGGGCGGCGCGGACGCCACGAGCAGCGGCGAGGCGTGCGTGGACAGTTCGGCTGCCCGCTCCGCCAGCAGCTCGTTGAAGCGTTCGACCCGCGCGGCGAACGCGCCGTCGGTGGCGACCCGTATGTTGGGCAGTACGGGCAGCAGCACGGTCCGTATCCCGGGTGCCGCGCGCCGGGCGGCCGCCACGAACAGCCGCACGTTCGCGGCCGTCTGGTCCGGGTCGGTGTAGAAGCCGAGGTCCATCAGCCCGAGCGACACCAGCGCGATGTCGGCGGGATGGGCACGCAACGCGTCGTGGACGGTGTGGGCGTGGTGCGTGAACCCGGTGCCCCATGCGGCGAGATGACCGCGGGCGTGCGCCGGGGCACTCCGGTCGGCGTAGGCGTCGGATCCCTCGTGCAGGGCGCTGTGCGGCCCGACCATGCGGACCGGGGAGCCGCTCGCCGCGGTCAGGTGCCGCCACAGCCGGATCCGCCAGGTGTGCTCGCCGGCGCTGCCGATGGTCATGGAGTCGCCGACGGGCATGATGCGCATCGCGGCATTCTGCCGCACCCCGGCCCGTGCGGCCGTGGCGCCCGTCACCGGTGGTGCGGGATGGCACTCTGGGGGCATGCGGATGCATCGTCGTTGGGGGCTTCCGGCCACCCTGCTGGTGGCCTGCGCCGCTGCCGCCGCCGGCCCGGCGTCGGCAGCGGACCGGGAGCACGAGCCGTCCTCGTTCCGGCTGCGGGACCCGCGCATCACCGAGTCCAGCGGACTCGCCGCCAGCCGTGCGCACCCGGGCGTCTACTGGACCCACAACGACTCCGACGACGGGCCGTACGTGTACGCCGTCGACGGCCGGACCGGGCGGACGCTCGCCACCGTCACCCTGCGGGGCGTGGAGCCGCGGGATGTGGAGGCCGTGTCCGTCGGGCCCGGCGGCGACGTCTTCGTCGGCGACATCGGCGACAACCTGGGAGGGGCCTGGAGCGAGGTGTGGGTGTACCGCTTCCCGGAGCCGGAGCGGCTGCGGGACACGACCGTCACGCCGACCCGCAGCACCCTGACGTACGCCGACGGCCCGCGCGACGCCGAGTCGTTGATGGTCTCCCCGACGACCGGCCGCCTCTTCGTCGCCAGCAAGAGCGGCAGCGACGGCGGCCTGTACGCCGCGCCGGAGGAACTCTCCGCCTCCGCCCCCAACACGCTCCGCCGGATCGCCGACATCGACATCGAGGCCACCGACGGGGCGTTCTCCCCGGACGGGACGCGCCTGGTGCTCCGCAGCTACTTCGGCGCCACCATGTACCGGTGGACGGACTCCGGGCGGCCGGAACCCCTCGGCCCGGTGCCGGTGTCCACCTTCGGACAGGGGGAGTCGGTCACGTTCACCCCCGACGGCACCACCCTCATGTACGGCTCCGAGGGCCGGCACAGCACCGTGGCGCCGCAGGAACTGACGGGCGAGGCGCTGCCGGAGAGCGTGGCGCGGGAGCGGCGCAGCGGGGACGGCGGGAGCCCCGCGGAAGCGGACGGGCAGCAGCCGCCCGCCGCCCCGGGGGAGCACCGCGACCTGGCGGTCGGCGCCGTCGTCCTCGCCGCCGCCACCGGCGTGTGGATGCTGCTGCGGCGCGCCGCCCGCCGCGGCCGGGTCTGAGCGGGAACCCGGCCACCGGCGGCGCGCCGTGCCTCAGAGCTGCTCGATCACGTGGTCGACGCAGGCCGTCAACGCCTCGACGTCCGCCGGATCGACCGCGGGGAACATCGCCACACGCAGCTGGTTGCGGCCCAGCTTGCGGTACGGCTCGGTGTCGACGATGCCGTTGGCCCGCAGCACCTTCGCGATCGCGGCGGCGTCCGTGGCCTCGTCGAAATCGATCGTGCCGACCACGGAGGAGCGCTGCGCGGGGTCGGTCACGAAGGGCGTCGCGTGCTTGTGCTCCTCCGCCCAGCCGTACAGCCTGCGGGCCGAGTCGGCGGTGCGCCGCACCGCCCAGTCCAGGCCGCCTTGGTCGTTGAGCCAGTCGAGCTGGTCCGCGAGCAGGAAGAGGGTCGCCAGCGCCGGGGTGTTGTACGTCTGGTTCTTGCGGCTGTTGTCGATGGCCGTCTTGAGGTTGAAGAATTCCGGGACGTGCCGGTCGGAGGCGGCGATCCGCTCCGCGCGCTCGAGCGCCGCGGGCGAGAACACCGCGACCCACAGGCCGCCGTCGGAGGCGAAGGACTTCTGCGGCGCGAAGTAGTAGGCGTCGGTCTGCGTGATGTCGACCGGCAGGCCGCCCGCGCCGGAGGTGGCGTCGACCAGCACCAGCGCGCCGTCGTCCGCGCCGTCGACCCGCCGCAGGGGCATGGCGACGCCGGTCGAGGTCTCGTTGTGCGTGAGGGCGTACGCGTCGACGCCCGCCTCGGCCCGTGCCGCCGGGTGCGTGCCCGGGTCCGACGCGACCACGGACGGCTCCTCCAGCCACGGCGCGAGCTTCGCGGCCTTGGCGAACTTGGAGGAGAACTCACCGAACGTCAGGTGCTGGGAGCGCCGTTCGACGAGCCCGTGCGTGGCGATGTCCCAGAAGGCGGTGGAGCCGCCGTTGCCGAGGACGACCTCGTAGTCCTCGGGGAGCTGGAACAGGTTCCGTACGCCGTCGCGTACGCGCCCCACCAGGTTCTTCACGGGGGGCTGGCGGTGCGAGGTGCCGAGCAGGGACGTGCCGGTGTCGGCCAGGGCGCTCAACGCCTCCGGCCGGACTTTGGAGGGACCCGAGCCGAAGCGACCGTCGGCGGGCATGATGTCAGCGGGAATCTGGATATCAGCCACGGGAGCGAGGGTAGTGCCTTCCCGCCCGTCGCACCCGGCACGTCCGTACCCCGAGACGCGGCGACGACCGGCGCCGGAGGTCCGCGCACCCGGTGCGCTCACACCCGGTCGAAGGGCTCCGCGTACGCGAAGCGTCCGCGGAGGGCCGCGTCGTGTGCGGCGAGGGGCCGGACCTGGAAGTGGGCACCCCACCGCGGATCGGGCGGGTCGATGCCGTGCTCGGTCGCGGGACGGAAGCCGAACCTGCCGTAGTAGGCGGGGTCCCCGAGCAGCGCCACCAGCGGTTCGCCCTGCGCGTCGGCGGCGCCCAGCACGGCGTGCACGAGCGCGGAGCCCACCCCGGAACGCTGGTGCCTCGGGTGGACGCTCAGCGGCCCCAGGCCGAGCACGGGGCGCCGGGCGACCTGCGCCCGGGTGCACACCACGTGGCCCGTCACGTCGCCCGACGGGGCGAGCGCGACCAGCGACAGCGCGGGCAGCCAGGCCGCGGACTCCCGCAGGGCGTCCAGCAGTGGCACCTCGGCCGGCAGCGGCGTGTCCGTCCGGTCGAACGCGGCGGTGGTCACGTCCCGCACGGCGCTCTCGTCGTCCGGTGTCTCGCGTCGGATCAGCACCCGGCCCAGTGTCCGGAAGCGGGGCGCGGCGGGCAACGCGTTTTCCGGCGTCAGACCCCCGGGGAGCGGCCCGGGGCCGGGGGTCCGGCCGGGTCACCTGCGGCGGCGCGGCGTGCGGCGTCGGGCCCGATCTCCACGAGGATCTCCTCCTCGTCGTCCCCCTCGGCCGACACCTCGGCGGTCGGCACGAAGCCCAGCGAGACGTACAGTTCCCGCGCGGCGGAGTTGGACCGCTGGTAGGTCATCCGGATCGCCCAGCAGCCCTCCTGCTCCGCGAGCCATCCCAGCAGCGTGCGCAGCAGGGCCCTGCCGATTCCCCTGCCCTGCTCGGAGCGGTCGACGAGGATGCCGCCCACCCAGTGCGAACCGTCCTCGTCCCGGCCCCACATCACGTGGCCGACGACGGTGTCGTCCGCGTAGACGCCGAGGGAGCGCCACGGGCCCTCGTACACCGACAGCAGCAGGTAGCGCGCCGCCAGGGCGGCGACGTACCCGCGCTGCTCGTCGAACGGGGCGACGTCCGCGACGGCGCGCCAATTCTCCTCACCCACCTCCCGCAGGGTGATGCGCCGTCCGGCCCGGTCGGAGAGTCCTTGGTCGATCACCCCAGCAGCCTATGCGGCGGCGGGTGAGCCTTCCACGCCGATACCGCGCCCCTTCCGTGTGCTCTCCCCGAAACCCGGTCCGAGGCGGCACGCTGGGGTCATGGCAGCAGCAGACGCAGCAGGCACCCCGGGCAGGGCGGACACCGCGACCGACGCGGCCGGTACCGAGCGGGCACTCCGCGCGGAGGTGCGGGGCGAGGTGGAGTTCGACGCCGCGGACCGTGCCCTGTTCACCATGGACGCCTCCAACTACCGGCGCATCCCGCTGGGGATCGTCGCGCCCCGGGACGCGGACGACATCGCGGCGACCCTGGCGGTGTGCCGGGAACGCGGCGTGCCCGTCGTCGCCCGAGGCGCCGGCACCTCCATCGCCGGGCAGGCCACCGGCCTGGGAGTCGTACTGGACTTCACCCGCCACATGAACGCCGTACGGGCCCTCGACCCCGGTTCGCGGACCGCGCTGGTGCAGCCCGGCGTGATCCTCGACGACCTGCGCGGGAAGGCCGCCGCGTACGGGCTCACCTTCGGCCCCGATCCCTCCACCCACAGCCGCTGCACCCTCGGCGGCATGATCGGCAACAACTCGTGCGGCTCCCATTCCGTCGCCTGGGGCACCACCGCCGACAACGTGCGCGAACTGGAGGTGCTCACGCACGGCGGCGAACGGGCCCTCCTCGGCCCCGGCGGCGAGGGGGTGCCGCGGCAGCTGCGCGACGCCGTCCGCGCCCTCGTCGACGGCAACCTGGCCCGGCTGCGCACCGGTTTCCCCGCCCTGCCGCGGCGCATCTCCGGCTACGCGCTCGACGCGCTCCTGCCGGAGAAGCACCAGGACTGGGCCCGCGCCTTCACCGGCAGCGAAGGGACGCTGGGCGTGCTCACCGAGGCGACGGTGGAACTCGTCCCCGCACCCGCCGCGCGCGCCCTCGCTGTCCTCGGGTACGCCGACGAGTCCGCGGCGGCCGAGTCGGCGGCCGCGCTGCTCCCGTACCGGCCCCTCACCGTCGAAGGCATGGCCCACGACCTCGTCTCGGACACCGCCCGCGCCTCCCTGCCGCGCGGTGCCGCCTGGCTGTTCGTCGAGACCGGCGGCGGCGATCCCGCCGAGGCCGCCGCCCGTGCCGAGGAGATCTGCCGGGCCGCGGCCGACGGCACCACGGACCACAGCGTGCTCGTCGACCCGGCCGACCAGCGGGCCCTGTGGCGGGTGCGGGAGGACGCCTCCGGCACGGCCACCCGTCTCCCCGGCGGCGGCGAGGCGTGGCCCGGCTGGGAGGACTGCGCGGTGCCGCCCGAGCGGCTCGGCGCGTATCTGCGGGACTTCCGGGCGCTGCTGCGCGAACACGGCCTCCGGGGCCTGCCGTACGGGCACTTCGGCGACGGCTGCATCCACGTCCGCATCGACTTCGACCTCCTGGGCACGGACGGCATCCGGCGGTTCCGCGCCTTCTCCCACGACCTCGCCGACATCGTGGTGGCGCACGGCGGTTCGCTGTCCGGGGAGCACGGCGACGGGCAGGCGCGGGCGGAGCTGCTGCCGCGGATGTACGGGCAGGAGATGGTCGACCTCTTCCACCGCTTCAAGGACCTCTGGGACCCGCACAACGGCCTCAACCCCGGAGTTCTGGCCCGCCCGGACCGGATCGACGAGAACCTGCGCTTCGCGTCGCTGCCGCGCGAGCCGGTCGACGTGGAGTTCGGCTACCCGCACGACGGGGGCGACTTCTCCGCCGCGGTCCGCCGCTGCGTGGGTGTCGCCAAATGCCGCAACACGACGGCCGGAGCGGGCGTGATGTGCCCCTCGTTCCGCGCCACGGGCGAGGAGCAGCACTCCACGCGGGGTCGTGCGCGGCTGCTGCACGAGATGCTCGCGGGCGAGGTGGTCACCGACGGGTGGCAGTCCGAGGAGGTCCACGAGGCGCTGGACCTCTGCCTGTCCTGCAAGGGCTGCCGCAGCGACTGCCCGGTCGGCGTCGACATGGCGACCTACAAGGCGGAGTTCCTGCACCACCACTACGAGGGCCGTCGCCGTCCGGCAGCCCACTACTCCATGGGGCGCCTGCCGCAGTGGCTGCGTCTGCTGGACGCCACCCGGGCCGCCCCGCTCGTCAACGCGGCCGCGGGCGTGGCTCCGCTGGCGCGGCTCGCGGCGCGCCTGGGCGGACTCGCCCCCGAACGGCCGCTGCCCGCGCTGCCCTCCGGTTCGTTCCGCCGCTGGTGGCGGCAGCAGCCGGGCCGCGGCATGCGCGAACAGGGCCGGGGGCAGCGGGTGGTGCTGTGGCCGGACACCTTCACCGACCACCTCTCCCCGGAGGCCGGAAAGGCCGCGGTGCGGGTGCTGCGGGACGCGGGACTGCGGATCACCGTGCCGCCGCGGCAGGTGTGCTGCGGATTGACGTACGTCTCCACCGGACAGCTCGACGCGGCCCGCGCGGTGATGCGCCGGACCCTGGACCGCGTCGAGCCCGCGCTCGACGCCGGGCTGCCGATCGCGGTGCTGGAACCGCCGTGCGCGGCGGCGCTGCGGACCGACCTTCCCGAACTGCTCGGCGACGACCCGCGCACCGCGCGGCTCGCCGCGTCCGTACGGACCTTCGCGCAGACCCTCCAGGAGTACGCGCCCGACTGGGAACCGCCGCGCCTCGACCGCCCGGTGGCCGGCCAGACCCACTGCCACCAGCACGCCGTGCTCGGCGACGCGGCGGAGCGGCGGCTGCGGGAACGGGCAGGCCTGACGGGCGAACTGAGCGGGGGCTGCTGCGGCCTGGCCGGGAACTTCGGGTTCGAGGCGGGCCACTACGAGGTGTCGGTGGCCTGTGCCGAGGACCAGTTGCTGCCGTCCGTCCGCGCCGCCGTGGAGGCCGACCCGCGGACGGAGGTGCTGGCCGACGGCTACTCCTGCCGCACCCAGCTCGCCCAGCTGGACGACGGCCGGCCGAGTCGCCACCTGGCCGAGGTGCTCGCGGAGGGGCTGGACCGCCGGGGGTGACGCGCCCCGCCCGCTGTCCGCGCCGGCCGCGGACGGCGGGCCCGGCCCGACCACCGGGGGCGGGGGCGCCGGAGCGGCTCTCCCGCTCCGGCGCGTGGCGTCAGCCGGAGGCCTTGCCGTATCCGGGCACGTCCTGCGGCCCGCGCGGGCCGGGACCCACGTAGCGTGCCGCCGGGCGCACCAGCCGGCCCGTGCGCTTCTGCTCCAGGATGTGCGCCGACCATCCGGCGGTCCGTGCGCAGGTGAACATCGAGGTGAACATGTGCGCGGGCACCTCGGCGAAGTCGAGCACGATCGCGGCCCAGAACTCCACGTTGGTCTCCAGCACCCGGTCCGGGCGCCGGTTCCGCAGTTCCTCCAGGGCGGCCCTCTCCAGGGCCTCCGCGACCTCGTACCGGGGTGCGGCCAGCTCCTTCGCGGTCCGCCGCAGCACCCGCGCCCGCGGGTCCTCGGCACGGTAGACGCGGTGCCCGAAGCCCATGAGCCGCTCGCCGTTGTCGAGCTGCTGCTTCACGTAGCCGGCGGCGTCCCCGGTCCGCTCGATCTCCTCGATCATGCCGAGTACCCGCGAGGGCGCGCCGCCGTGCAGCGGTCCCGACATGGCACCCACCGCTCCGGACAGGGCGGCCGCGACGTCCGCGCCGGTGGAGGCGATCACCCGGGAGGTGAAGGTGGAGGCGTTCATGCCGTGCTCGGCCGCGGACGTCCAGTAGGCGTCGACCGCCGCCACGTGCTTCGGGTCGGGCTCGCCCCGCCAGCGCTTCATGAAGCGCTCGACGACGGTCTCGGCCTTGTCGATCTCCTTCTGCGGCACCATGGGCAGGCCCTGCCCGCGGGCGGACTGCGCGACGTAGGAGAGGGCCATGACCGCCGCGCGCGCCAGGTCGTCGCGGGCCTGCTGCGCGTCGATGTCCAGCAGCGGCTTCAGGCCCCACACGGGCGCCAGCATGGCCAGCGCGGACTGTACGTCGACGCGGATGTCACCGGAGTGGACCGGGATCGGGAACGGCTCGGCGGGCGGCAGGCCGGGGGCGAAGTCGTCGTCGACGAGCAGCCCCCAGACGTTCCCGAAGGTCACATGCCCCACCAGGTCCTCGATGTCCACCCCGCGGTAGCGGAGCGAACCGCCTTCCTTGTCGGGTTCGGCGATCTCCGTCTCGAACGCGACGACTCCTTCGAGTCCCGGTACGAAGTCGGACATCAGGCGGCTCCTCGTGGTCGTGCCGGCGGGTGGCGCCGGGTGGGTCGACGGCGGCTGCTGACCTGGCGTGATGCGTGCGGGTCCCGGGGGCCGTTCGGGCTCCGTGGTGCTGTCCGGCCCGGACGGTTCCGGGATGCCGGGCTGCGGACCTCCCGCGTCACTCGGTGGTGCCCCGTGCCGCCGGAGGTCAGACCCGTACGGCCGGGCGGCACACCCGGCGTGTTGTGGACGTGTTGTGGAAGGGCCACAGTATGCCGCGGAGCGATTTTGAGGGTTCCGACCATGCGAGGGGAAGGGTGAGAAGCGGCACACTGCTCGATCATCGATCAGATGCTTGACCGCGGCAACGCAGGGGAAGGTATGAGCGCCCCGCCACGTCCGGCATGGCGCGTCGCGTGCCGGCCCCGCGGAGAGGACGCCGCATGCCGGGGGAGCCGATGGGACAGGATGGACGGGTGTCACACGCCGACGACGCGCAGGCCCGCCTCCGCGCCCATGCCGGGCGCCCCACCCTCGACCCCGCCGCCATGCGGGCCCGCTACCGGGCCGAGGGCCTGGTGGAGGCGGACCTCGCCCCCGATCCGATCGAGCAGTTCGCGCGCTGGTTCGAGCAGGCGGCAGCCGGCGGGCTCCACGAGCCCAACGCCATGGTCCTCTCCACCGCCGACGCCACCGGCCGACCGGCATCGCGCACCGTGCTCCTGAAGAAGTTCGACCCCCGGGGTTTCGTCTTCTTCACCCAGCACGGCTCGCGCAAGGGACGGGAGATCGCCGAGAACCCCAGGGTGTCGCTGCTCTTCCCGTGGCACCCGCTCGCCCGCCAGGTCGTCGTCGGCGGCAGTGCGGCACGGATCGGCCGGGACGAGACGGCCGCGTACTTCCGCACCCGGCCGCACGGGTCGCAGCTCGGCGCCTGGGCGAGCGACCAGTCCGCGACCCTCGCCTCCCGGGAGGAACTGGACCGGCGCTTCGCCGACCTGGCCGCCCGCTACCCCGAGGACCAGGACGTGCCCGTGCCGCCGCACTGGGGCGGCTACCGGGTTGTCCCGGAGACGGTCGAGTTCTGGCAGGGTCGCGAGAACCGGCTCCACGACCGTCTGCGGTACCGCGCCGCGGACCGCGGCTGGACCGTCGAGCGACTCTGCCCCTGAGGGCCGGCAGCTTCGGATACGACGCAGAACGGCCCGCGGGCGACTCCCTCCGCGAGAGCGGAGGGCGCCGGTCGGACGAGTCCGACGAGCCCGCGGGCCGGGTGACTGCTGGGAATGGGCCGGCGGAGCCGGCGTCACGCTGTGACGTGCGGCTCCCTAGGCCGCAGCCACCTCACGCGTCCGGGTTTCACTCATCGACCGAACCACCTCCCTTCTCGTGTACCTCACACGCTAGGCACGCCGCCGGGGGGCGGCAAGGGAATTTCGGGCGCACAACGATTTCCCGCGAACCGGTGTGTCGACCGCCGCATGTGGAGTTGAATGATCTCAGCGTGCCGCAGTGTCGCAGCAGGCAGCGTCCAGCTGGGGGTGCCAGGTGTCCGCACAGTCAGAGACCCACTCCGACCGGGCCGCTCCGGACGGCGGAGGGCCCGCGGGCGACGCGCGCGCCGACCCCCGTGCCGCCGGGGAGAGCGCCGCTGCCCCGTCCGGGAGTCCCCGGGGGAACACCGACGACGAACTGCTGCTGGCGGCCCTTCTCGACGGCATGGACACCGCCCTGTGCGCCTTCGACGCGGACGGCGCGGTCACCCATTGGAACCGCGAGGCCGAACGGATCCTCGGCTGGACGCGGGAGCAGGCCGTCGGCCGTCGCGGACTGTCCGGATGGGCCGTCCGGAACGCCGACGCCCCCGAGGTGGAGGCGCGGCTCCTGGAGGCGATGAAGACACCGGACCGGCAGGTCCACGACTTCCCGATGGTCACCAGCAGCGGGGGCCGCGTCCTGGTCCGCACCCAGCTGTCGGGTGTGACAGGACACGACGGAGCCCCCGCCGGCGTGTACTGCGCCTTCGGCGAGGTGCACGACCGGATCGACCTGGAGCGCTCCATCGCCCTCGGCGAGGCCCTCCTGACCGAGGCCCCCTGGGGAGTCGTCGTGGTCGACGCCGACCTGCGGCCCGTCGTCGCCAACGCCGGAGCGGCGAGAGCCCTGCGCGCGCCCTCGCGGGGAGCGGTCCTCGGCAGGCCGCTCGGAGAGCTCCTCGACCACGGGGCGGAGGAACTCGAGCACGCCCTGCAGCACGTGCTGGCGGAGGGGACGACGCCCGGTCCCGCCGAGATCTGGCTCGACCTGCGGCGGGGCGCGGCCGGAGGCGTCCCGGGAGAGGCTGTCGTCGGCGCCCGTGACGGCGAGGACGACCAGGGCACGCGGCGTTGCTGGCGCAGCACCTTCCTCCGCCTGACCTCGCCCCTGGCGGAGCAGCCGGTGCCGCTGGGCGTGGCCTGGTTCTTCCGGGACATCACCGACGAGAAGCGGTCCGCCCAGGACCTGGCGCGGCTCCGTTTCCGCGACAGCCAGCTGCACCGGGCGGCGCGCGCCGCCGCGGAGTGCGCCGACCCGATGGCGGCCGCCGCCGTGCACCTCGACTTCGCCCTCGCGGGATTCGCGGACCACGCCCTGCTCGACGTCGTCCCGGCCGGGACGTTCCCCGACGCCGCCCCGGTCAGGTTGCTGCGGGCCGCAGCCGCACCGTCCGGCGGCGACGCGCCCTCGGACCTGCCGCCGGTGGAGCCCGGGCTCGCCAGCGGCATCCCCGTCGGCTACGACGGGACGCACCCCGCGGTGCGCGCCCACGAGCGCGGCGGCACGGTCCGCACGAGCGTGGGAGGGGCGGCAGTGCAGGGCTGGGCGGAGGCCCGGAAGTGGCCACCGGGCACGGTGCACGGCCTCTGCGCGGTGCTCACCAGCCGGGGCAGGACGCTGGGGGTCGTCACCTTCCTGCGCGGGTCGGGCCGCCCCTGCTTCGACCGTGCGGACGCCTCGTACGCGGAGGACATCGCCGTCCGCATCGCGGCGGCCGTGGACCTGGCGCTGGCGCTCGCACGCTGAGCCGGGGACTGCTCGGGCGGGAGCCGTGGCGATCGGCTGTGCCGACGACCGCCGGGACTCGGAGGCGTCGGGTTGCGCGTCCGACCGCGTTGCGAGGTCTTCGTGAGGCCCGCGGGCACGGGCAGCATCTAGGAGTGGAAGACGTGCTCCCGGTGTTCCCGGAGCACGCGTGTGTTCCAGTCCTGGCCGCCGTCGACGTTGCCGGAGCGCAGCAGCGGCGGTTCGATGCCCCGGGCGGCCAGGTCGCCGACCGCCGCCGCCACCACGGCCTGCAGCAGGGCGCAGGCCACCACTGTCGAGGCGGGCGCGAACGGCGCCGGCACCCCGGGGTGCGCCAGCGTGGTGTCCCCCACGGGCACGCTGCTGTCGACCACCACGTCGCAGTGGTCCTTCAGGAAGGTTCCCGAGGCGTGCCGGGAGACGGTCTGCGCCGCGTACGCCGTCGACGTCACGCCGACGACCCGCAGGCCGCGTGCGCGGGCCCGTTCGGCCATCTCCACGGGCAGCGCGTTCCGTCCGGACAGCGAGACCACGACCAGGGCGTCCCCGGCGCGTGCGGGGGAGGCGTCCAGCACCGTGGCCGCCAGGCCCGGCAGCCGTTCCAGTCCGCCGCCCAGGGTGGCGGGGTGCACGTCGACGCCGACCGTTCCCGGTACGGCGAGCAGGTTCATCACGGCCAGGCCGCCGGCCCGGTGGACCACGTCCTGTGCGGCGAGGGAGGAGTGGCCCGCGCCGAAGGCGAACAGCCGGCCGTCCCGGGCGGCGGACTCCGCGAGCAGGCCGCCCGCCGCCGCGATGTTCTCCGCCTGCGTCTCGCCGACCCGGTGCAGCAGTTGGATCGCCGCGTCCAGGAAGTCGGTGGCTGTCGTGTTCCGGTCCACTCGGAGGCTCCTTCGCCCGCTCGTCCGGCGCATGCCGGTGGACCGTCCCACCGCGGGGCGGTCCGGCGCTCACGCTCGGCCCGGGGAGGGGCGGTGTCAACCGGTGCGCCCGGGCCGCTGCCGCCGCGGGAGGCTACGGCACCCGCGCGGTCGGGGTTGTCGGCACGATGGGTCAGAATTGGGGTCAGGGCCACCGCACGATCTGACGAGGGGCACGTATGTCCGGACTGATCGACACCACGGAGATGTACCTCCGCACGATCCTCGAACTGGAAGAGGAGGGCGTGGTCCCCATGCGGGCCCGCATCGCGGAGCGACTCGACCAGAGCGGCCCCACGGTGAGCCAGACGGTGGCCCGGATGGAGCGCGACGGGCTGGTCACGGTCGCGGGCGATCGGCATCTGGAGCTGACCGACGAGGGCCGTCGGCTGGCGCGGCGCGTGATGCGCAAGCACCGGCTCGCCGAGTGCCTGCTCGTCGACGTGATCGGGCTGGAGTGGGAGCAGGTGCATGCGGAGGCCTGTCGCTGGGAGCACGTCATGAGCGAGGCCGTGGAGCGGCGGGTGCTGGAGCTGCTGCGTCATCCGACGGAGTCGCCGTACGGCAACCCGATTCCCGGGTTGGAGGAGCTGGGGGACGAGGGCGGGACGGAATCCTTCCTCGACGACGGCATGGTGAGCCTGTCGGATCTGCACGCCGGCAGTGATGCCAAGACGGTCGTGGTCCGGCGCATCGGCGAACCCATCCAGATGGACGCCCAGCTGATGTACACGCTGCGGCGGGCGGGTGTGCAGCCCGGCGCGGTGGTCAGTGTGACGGCGGGGGCCGCCGGTGGTGTGCACGTGGCGAGCAGCGGGGAGTCGGCGGAGCTGGAGAGCGACATCGCCTCGCACGTGTTCGTCGCCAAGCGCTGACCGTCCGGCACGTTCACGGCGGCTCCGGACCGTCTTTTCGTTTCCTGCACTCGACTTGCCGGAAACCGCCCGTTCCCGATCGCAGCGTGTCACCCTGTCGTTACGCATGTCCGCGCGGCGTACGACGGAGCCGGTGGACGGAAGGGAATCCGGCCGATGCACCGAGGACCTCAGCGGGGTGTGGGTGCCGGGTGCGGGACGACGCGCCCGGTCGCAGTGAGGCGGGCCCCGGCGCCGATGGCCGGGGCCCGTCCCTCCCTGTGCCGCCGTCACGACCCGGAGCCCCGAGCCCCCAGGGTCGTGCGCCCTCCCGTTGAGGTTCTCCCCCTGCCGGCGTCGTTCGACACCGGCAGGGACTCACCCGAAAGAGGGGTCTTCGCGGAGAATCCCTCGCGTTCGAATGATAGTTCGATATTCTGCAGGTGCGGTCGGACGGAGTGGGGGTGCCAGGGCGCATGGTGAAACGCATCGACGTGGCGGGAGCGGACAAGGTCCGTCTCGCGGCATGGGAGTTCGCCGAGCCTGCGCGCCCGGAGCGGCCCGCCGCCGGAGCGGGGCAGGCCGTGCAGGAGCCGCAGGGCGTGCTGCTCCTGCACGGCCTGATGGGGCGTGCGGCCCACTGGGCGGACACCGCCCGCTGGCTCTCCGGCCGCTTCCGTGCCGTCGCGCTGGACCAGCGGGGCCACGGCCGCAGCGACGCCCCGCCCGACGCCTCCTACGAGCGGGAGGCCTACATCGCCGACGCCGAGGCCGCCGTCGAGCAACTGGGTCTGGCCCCGGTCGCCCTGGTGGGCCACGCGATGGGCGCGCTGACGGCCTGGCAGCTCGCCGCGCGCAGGCCGGACCTGGTCCGGGCCCTGGTCGTCTGCGACATGCGGGCCTCCGCCCTCGGCGAGAGTTCGCAGCGGGAATGGGAGGAGTGGTTCGCCGGTTGGCCGCTGCCCTTCGCGACACTCGCCGACGTCCGCAGGTGGTTCGGGGAGGACGACCCCTCGCTGGAGCGCCCCCGTGCGTCCCGCGGCGACTTCTTCGCCGAGGTCATGACCGAGGAGAAGGACGGCTGGCGCCCCGTCTTCTCCCTGGAGCAGATGCTCCGGGTGCGGGAGACCTGGGTCCACGACGCCCACTGGGACGAGCTGGCCCGGGTGCAGTGCCCGACTCTCGTCGTCCGGGGGCCGGACGGCACCCTCGGCCGCGCGGAGGCACAGGAGATGGTCCGGGTCCTGCCGCGGGGCATCTATGCCGAAGTGCCGGACGCCGGCCACCTCGTCCACTACGACCAGCCGGCCGGCTGGCGGCGTGTGGTCGAACCGTTCCTCCAGGCGGCGATGTCGGGGCGCGGCTGACCCGCCGCCCGGGCCGCGCGCTCCGCCCGCAGCCGTGGCGACGGGCGGAGCGCGCCGCAGCGTCCGGCGGCCGTCAGCCGCGGGACACGGCGGTGAGGATCTCCGGAAGGCGCTCCGCAGCGACGGGCGCGGTGAGGCGGAGCGAGAGGGCGCAGAGCCCGAAGCCGTAGGCCGCGCCCAGCGGCAGCAGCAGCCACAGGTAGCCGTGCAGCGCGCTCAGGTGCAGCCAGACCGTCAGCCCGATCAGCGGCGCACAGGCCAGCGCGCCGATCAGCATGCCGCCGAAGATGCTCAGGTAGGCGAGCGAACCCTGCCCCGGGGCGACGTTCTTGGCGCTGTTCTGCGGAATGGAGTACGGGAAGCGGGTCGAGGACCATGCACCCGTTGCGAGCAGGGCACCCAGCAGAGCGAGAGCCAGACCGAGCGCCTCCGGGAAGCGGTCCGGTGCGTCGAGCGCCACCGCCGACCCCGTGACGACCAGCAGCACGTAGGGCACACCCACCAGCGCGATGGCCAGCATGCGCGCGCGCAGCTCCACCTGTGCGTCGCGTGCCGAGGACGTCGAGGCGGCCACCAGCCAGAAGGCCGAGTGGTCCTGTCCGAACTGGTTGTACATCTGCAGCCCCAGCAGCCCCGCGGCGAAGCAGGAGTGGTACACCGTCCCGTTCCCCTGCACGGCGGCCACGACCGGCAGCAGGATGCCGATCCCCAGCGCGGAGGCCCAGCCGAGCTTGGTCTTGGGGTCGCGCCACGCGTACCGCAGCGTGCGGAGCATCACGGCGCCGGTGCGGCCCGCGGGCAGCAGGTCGGCGAGGAAACCGCCACCGCCGGCCCGGTCCCGCGTCGCGTCCCCCGAGGATGCCTGGAGCGTGGAGGAGTCCGGTGAGGTCATCAGACGGCTCAGGGTCCGCGCCCACCAGGACAGCAGCGCGGCCAGTGCCGCCACCGCGAGCAGCAGCTGTACGCCCGCGGTGCCGTACGCGCCCTCGGACGTGGACCGCACGGCCCCGATCGCGGACGACGGCGGCAGCCAGCGGAGTACGGCCGCCGCCGGCTCCAGCACGGCGAGTCCGCCGGGCCGGGACAACTGCTGGATGCCCAGATTGAGGAACTGCGCGCCGACGGCGAGCACGATGCCGCTCAGCAGTGCCAGATCGCGGCCCTTCCTGCTGGTCAGCAGCCGCACGTTGGCCGTCACGACGGCACGCGCCAGCGCCACGCAGGTCAGCAGGGCGAGCGGCGCGGCGACGACGGCGACGGCGACCGCCGCCGGCCCGTGCGCGAGGGCGACGACCGAGCCGGTGAGCAGCGTGACGGTGAACACCGGCCCGATGCCGAGCAGCGAGGCGGCGAGAAGGGCGACGACGAGCCGGCGGGGACGCAGCGGCAGCATCACCAGCCGGCTCGGATCCAGGGTCTCGTCCCCGGTGGGGACGAACAGCGGAACGACCGCCCAGCCCAGCGCGACGAGCGCCGCCAGCGGGACGACGACCGCCTCCGCGTACGGGTTGCCGCGCAGCAGCACCAGCCCGAGGAGCTGGGCCGCGGACAACAGCAGCGCCAGGACCAGCGACAGCACGAACGCGGTCGTCCGGCCGGTGGACTGGCGCAGGCCGTTGCGGAGCAGCGACAGCTTGAGGCGGAGGAACGTGGGAGTCAGGGACGGTGCGGGCGCGGTGGTGGCTGCCGTGGTCGTCACCGGTCACCACCGGCCGGAGCGCCGTCCGCCGCACGCATGCCGTCGTCCGCCCCGCCGCCGAGCCAGTCGAGGGAGTCCCCGGCGGCGCGGTCGCCCGCCCCGACGAGGCCGAGGAACGCCTCGTGCAGCGTGGGCGCGTCGCCGCGCACCTCCGCGAGCGGGCCGTGGGCGCGGAGCGTCCCCGCGGCCATCACCGCCACCCAATCGCAGAGCGACTCGACGAGTTCCATGACGTGGCTGGAGAAGACGACGGTCGCACCGGATTCGGTGTACCGCTCCAGCACGCCCCGGATGGTCTGGGCGGAGACCGGGTCCACCCCTTCGAACGGCTCGTCGAGGAACAGCACCTCCGGGTTGTGGAGCAGGGCGGCGGCCAGGCCGATCTTCTTGCGCATGCCCGTGGAGTAGTCGACGACCAGTTTGTGCTGGGCGTCCGCGAGCCCGAGGACCTCGAGGAGCTGGTCGGCGCGGTGTTCCACGTCCGCCGGGGCGAGGTTGCGGAGGGCGCCCAGATACGTGAGCAGTTCGCGGCCCGAGAGGCGTTCGAAGAGGCGCAGCCCCTCCGGGAGCACACCGATGCGGGACTTCACCGCGACCGGGTCGCGCCACACGTTGTGGCCGGCGATTTCCACGGTGCCGGAATCCGGTCGCAGCAGGCCGGTGATCATGGACAGTGTCGTCGTCTTCCCCGCGCCGTTCGGACCGACGAGGCCGACGAATCGTCCGGCCGGCACGTCGAGGTCGACACCCGCCACCGCGGCGTGGTCGCCGAAGTGCTTGCGCAGTGAACGGACGCGGACCGCGACCGGGCCACCCTCGCGGGAGCCGTCCGCCTCACCGGGCGCGGCACCGTGGTGCCCGGCGGCCAGTGGGTCCGGTCCCGCACCGCGAGGGCGGTCGCGGCGCGGCCCCGGCGCCGGTCCCCCGAACGTCGGGACGGTCCCGTCCCTGCCCTCGACGCCTTCCGGCGACTGCTGCCGGCTGTCTGCCATGCGTGCTCACCCCTTGTCCCCGTTCACGGTCGTGCGAGGCACCGGACCGTGCGGTCGCGGCCTCGCCCCGACCACCCTAGAAGTGCCGGGTCCGCGACTCGACCGCCGCGTCGGAAGCCGTTGTCCATGTGTGACACGGCGTCCGGGCCGGGCGGTGGGCGGGCGTGCCGCCTACCGGGCCCGTGCTGCTGCCGCTTCCCGGCCGCAGGCGTAGGCGAGGGCCGGGAGGATCTCCGCGGCATCGGGCAGCCACCGGTTCCCCGGCCCTGGTGGGCAGGCCCACTGGACCGATCCCCGCGTCCCGACACGCGTCGGCGGTGCCGGGACCCACCAGCCCTCGCCCCGCACGCCCATGTCGAGGGCGCCGGGCGACCAGCCCAGCGCCCGCACCAGCCCGGGGACCCTGGCCGCCGCACCGGGCTGCACGAAGAACTGCATGCGTCCGTCGGGGGAGAGGGTCACCGGCCCCCGGGGAAGGTCGAAGCGCCGCATGCGGGCCAGCGCAAGGAAACCGGCCGTGTCGGGGACGTCGAGCGCGTCGAAGGTGCGGCCGGTCGGCAGCAGCACGGAGGCGAGCGGCACCTTCGCCCAGAGCCGCCGCGCGGCACCGGCGCTGCTCGTCGCGTCGCTCGCCCACCCCTCGTCGAGGGGATGTGCGCCGGGAGCCCCGCACCTGGCGCGGCCGCAGCTGCACTGCGGTGTCGGGGAGCCGTCCACCGTCTCCAGCCAGGCACCGGGACAGACGTCCCAGTACCGCTCCTCGGTGTACCGGGCCGCGTGCTCGGCCATGTGCTCCGCCGGGACGTCGTGGCGCCGCGGAGCAGGGGGCGACGCCGCGGGAGGGGGAAAGGCAGGGGGAACCGCTGCTGAGGTGACTGCGATGGTCTTCTCCACGCACATCACAACGTCGCCGGTCGGCGGCGGTCACGGCCGGGGGCCGGGCCCCGGCGGTTCCCCGTCCGCCCGACGCGGCGTGACCTCGCACATGTCCGGACCGGCCGCGTGCTTGACGGAACCTCCGCCCTCCCGCGGGCCGGACGGTCGGGGACGATGCCGGACGCCGCGGAGACGGCGGCCGGCGCGGCGCGGACCATCCCGCACGCGTGCGTGGTCGCGACTGTGTGCGAACCGGTAGCGTGAGGCGACGGCTGCAACGGTCAGGTGGCAACGAGGAGTTCCGGTGACAGCGCACAACGGACCCGGGCAGGGCGACGACCTCCCCTACGAGGGCGTCGTGCTGCCGTCCCACGGCGAGTCGTGGACACCTGACCGGCAGCAGCAGGCGCACGGCGGAACGCCGCAACCGGCGGCGGGACAGCCCTGGGGCAGCCCCTGGGGCCCGGATGCCCCGCAGCCGCCCGCTGCCCCGCCGTCGCCGCCGCCCGCGGCGGCGTCCCCGACGTTCCCGCAGCAGCAGCCGTACTACGACGCGGCGCCTCCCGCCCCGGGCGCGCCGGTGCCGCCCGAGGCGCCCGCACCGCCACCCGTCCCGCCGGGCACCCCGCCGATGCCGTACGCGCCCCCGCCGTCCGCGGAGCAGCCCGACCGTCGTGACACCGGGACCGCCGGCCCGGGCGGGCCGCCCGGGCAGCTCCCCCCGCAGCAGCCGGCGCCGCCGCCCGGACCGGGGCCGATGCCCCCGTTCGACACCGGCGCGCCGGCCTTTCCGCCGCCGCCCGCGGACGCGCCGGCTCCCGGGGGCGCCGGTCCGTGGCCCGCTCCGCCACCCGCCGCCCCCGAGGCGGACGCGACCCAGATGCTGCCGCCGCAGTACGACACGGAGCCGGGATGGTCCGGGGCAGTGGGGCCTGCCGAGGCGGACGCCACGCAGATGCTGCCCCCGCAGCACGGCCCGGCCGACGCCGACGCGACGCAGATGCTGCCCCCGCAGTACGGTCCGGCCGATGCGACGCAGATGCTGCCCCCCGAGACGTCGCAGGGGATGCCGGGGTACGCCGGCACGGCAGCGGGGCCGCCGCCCGCCGCCGCTCCGTACGGCATACGTCCGGGAGCACCGGCCGACCGGCCCCCGCCGTCCGAGTTCGACAGCCTCTTCCGGGCCGATCCGGCAGTGGCCCCCGGCTACGGCGGGCGCGCCGCCGCCGGCAGCGCGCCCGGCGGCCCGGACCCGTCCCGTGCCGCCCGGGGCCGCAGCGATCGGGACGGCGGCGGCCGCGACGGCCGGGGCGGGCTCTCCCCGACGGTGCTGACCGCCATCGGCGTCGTCGTGGTGATGGTGCTGGGCCTCGGTGTCGGGGCACTGATCAGCGGCGGGGACGGCGAGCCGGAGAAGGACGCACCGACCCCGCCCGCCGCAGGCGGACAGCCGTCCGGGTCCGCACCGGCGGCGGACCGGGCCGAGGAGCAGGCGAAGCAGCTGAGCGCCCTGCTGGAGAAGAGCAACAACAGCCGCAACGCCGTGATCAGGGCCGTGCAGAACATCAAGTCCTGCCGGAAGCTCTCCCGCGCCGCGTCGGACCTGCGGGAAGCCGCGAGGGGCCGCAACAGTCTCGTGACCAGCCTGGCTGACCTGGAGCTCGGCGCCCTGCCCGACAGCGCGAAGCTCAACACCGCTCTGGCCCGGGCGTGGAAGGCCTCGGCGCGGGCCGACAACGCCTACGCCGACTGGGCCGACCAGGCCGCAGGGAAGAAAGGGTGCAAGAAGGGCGAGGCGCGGGTCACGCACCGGACGTCCGTCGGCAACCGCGCCAGCGGCGAGGCGACCGCCGCGAAGAAGCAGGCCGCGGAGCTGTGGAACCCGACCGCTCGGCAGTACGGACTCCCGGAGCGCCAGTACACCCAGCTCTGAAGTACACCCGGCTCCGGCTCCGGCTCCGGCCGCCGCCCCGCCTCCCGCCCGCGGGTTCCGTGTGCCCCGGACGTCGCCCGACTCATACGTCCGGGCCGCTCACCAGCTGCTTCCGCACGTCGACGAACCCGTCACCGACCTGCGTCAACCGTCCGTCCCGCACGCGCTGGAACGTGACCTTGGTGTTGACGATGCGCGGGAACTCAGCCGCCGCGAGCAGGTCCTCGAAGTGCCACCGCAGATCGGGCGTCAGGCCGCGGGTGGAGATCGCGGGACCGTTGTCCAGCTCGTGCTTCAGCGAACGTGCCGAGACCGGGGTGGCGCCGTCGATCCGCTCGAGCGCCGCGCGCAGCACCGTACAGGCGATCCAGGTCGTCCGGACTCCCGAGTCGTCGGTGTCGATCCGGTTGTCGCCGAAGGCGTGCTCGCGCACCACCCGGTGCATCCGGTCCCAGCGCGGATCGTCGGACGCCGGGTACCAGCCGGTGGCGTAGGTGCCCTCCAGAGGGCTGTTCCTGCCACCGGTGCTGTCCACCAGGTGCTGCCCGATGCTGCCCAGCACCGAGGCCCAGGTCACCTCTGAGGACTCGCTCCCCAGGCGGCGGAAGGAGTCGAAGAAGGTGTCGGTGCGCCCGCCCAGCACGGCGGAGACACACGGCTTGCCCGCGCCGGTCGCCGCGGCCGGGGCGGCGCCCTCGAGCGCCTTCTCCGCCTGGGGGCCGTACGACGTCGCGTCCTCGGGGGCCCGCACGTCCGTGGCGGGGGCGGCGGTCCCGTCGCCGTCGCTCAGGCCCGCGTCGAGCAGCGGAGGCAGCCGGTCCCCGGCGAGGGTGTCGGGACGGACCAGCGTCACGTCGGTGCATCCGGCGGCGGCGAGCTGCCGTCCGCTGCCGGCGGCCAGGGCCGCCAGTCCGCCGTGCACGGGGTACGACAGCGGGCTGTTGAACTCGTCCTCCGTCACGCCGAACCCTCCGATGTAGGGGATGTCGGCGCTCTCGAGAGGTGCGATGAAGGCCCGTCCGAACCGACTGTAGGAGCCGACGACCGCTACCACGCCCTCGTCGACGGCGCGTTCGGCGCAGGCGGTGGCTCCCGCGGCGGTGTTGTGCTCGTCGCAGGTGAGGACCTCGAGGCGGTGCCCGTCGACACCGCCGCCGGCGTTGACCCAGCGCCCGAACGCCTCGGCCATGGCCGGCATCCCCGCCATGCTGATCGCCCCGGTGTCCTGGGGCGCCCACGTCATCACCTTGATCGGCGCGTTCGCCCCGTCGCCCGGACCCGCCCCGCACCCGGACAGCAGCGGGGCGGCCACGGCGGCCACGGCCGCGACGACCGTGGTTCGGCGGAGGCCGTTCCGGAGCCGGGAACGGCTGCGGAGGTTGCGGGTCAGAGCGCTCATGGCACCGCACGATGCCGTCCGCTCGTAACCGCACGAGGGCCGCGCGCGAACACGCAGCCGCCTGAGGGTGAATTCCAGGGGGTGCTGGGGTGGGCTCCGCGGCGAAACGTAGGGTCGGTCGACATGCAGCACGTGCAGCAAGCTCCGGAGAAGTCTTCCCGCCGTGGCCGTCGGTCGACCACCATGGGCGGCATGCCCGTACATGACATGCCCTGGTGGCGCTGGCGCAGCAACGTGCGCTCCGCGCTGCACATGCTCTCCGACCCGGGGTTCCAGCAGGAGTGCTGGGCCACCGGACGTCCCGGCTACGGCGACGTCACCGACGCGGTCTACCGCCTCGTCGAGGACACCTGGCTGGACAACTGGTCCGCCGAGAAGTACGTCGGCACGATATTCCGCGACTCGCAGGAGGCCGCCCTGGTCGACACGGCGGTGCTGCGGGTGCTGCGGATCATGCACCAGGTGGGGGCGGACGCACCGGTCGGCGCCTACCTGGAGCACCACGGCTGGCAGGAGGCCGTGCGTGCGGCGCGCGAGGCGCATGTGCGGCTGACCGTCAACGACGGCGAGGACCCCGACGTGCCGCCGCAGTCCCTGGACGCTCTGGCACAGCTGCTGCGCGCGGTCTGACACCGGGTGCGCGGTGCCCGGCCCCGCCATCCTCGGAGGCACCGGGCCCGAGGGGTGGACAACGCCTCCCGGGCGGCAGCGGATGTGCCACTGTGGGCCCATGAACGCGTCTGAGCCCGACCAGTTCGTCCTCACCCTCTCCTGCCCGGACGCGAAGGGCATCGTCCATGCGGTGTCCAGCTATCTGTTCATGACCGGGTGCAACATCGAGGACAGCCGCCAGTTCGGCGACCACGACACCGGGCTGTTCTTCATGCGGGTGCACTTCTCCGCGGAACCGCCGGTGACACTGGAGAAGCTGCGGGCGAGCTTCGCCGCGGTGGGCGACTCGTTCCGGATGGACTGGCAGATCCACCTGGCCGAGGAACGCATGCGGATCGTGCTGATGGTGAGCCGCTTCGGGCACTGCCTCAACGACCTGCTGTTCCGGGCACGCATCGGCGCGCTTCCCGTCGAGATCGCCGCGGTCGTCTCCAACCACACGGACTTCGCCGAGCTCGCCGCCTCCTACGACGTGCCGTTCCACCACATTCCGGTCACCCCGGAGACCAAGACGCAGGCGGAGACCGAACTGCTGCGGATCGTGGAGCGGGAGGAGGTCGAACTGGTGGTCCTCGCCCGCTACATGCAGGTGCTCTCCGACGACCTGTGCAAGGCGCTCTCCGGGCGGATCATCAACATCCACCATTCGTTCCTGCCCAGCTTCAAGGGGGCGAAGCCCTACCACCAGGCGCACGCCCGGGGCGTGAAGCTGATCGGTGCCACCGCCCACTACGTGACGGCCGACCTCGACGAGGGGCCGATCATCGAGCAGGAGGTGGAGCGGGTCGGCCACGAGGCGGGACCGGAGGCGCTGGTCGCCGTCGGCCGGGACGTGGAGTGCCAGGCGCTGGCACGGGCGGTGAAGTGGCACAGCGAGCACCGGGTGCTGCTCAACGGGCACCGCACGGTCGTGTTCGCCTGACCTCCGCAGGCCCCGCCCGCCCCGGCAGCCTCCGGAGCCCGTCCGGGGCCCGGAGTGTCAGAGCCGTGACAGCGAGGCCGTGGCGAAGAGGACGTCGCGGACCGCCTCCCGGTCGCCGTCCTGCCCCGCCGCCGCTTCCGCCGGTGGGATGTGCCCCGCCGCCAGCCGGCAGAACTCCCTCTCGTCCAGCGCGACGTGAGCCACGGTGTTCTCGGCGGAGGCCGCGGCGCCCGGCGAGTCCAGCGGCACGTACCAGTCTCCGCCTCCCGGCCCCTCGACCTCCAGGTGCAGCGTGCGGCCAGGTGCTCCGGCCGCGGTCAGTGCGCGGGGCGGTGCTGCCAGGCCTTTCCGGCGGCGCGCGGCCAGGGCGTCCGGCAGCAGCCGCACCGCCAGATCCAGCATCTGCTCCAGATGCGGTGCTGCGGGGAGTTCGTAGGGGTAGTCCACCGCGTCGGCGATGTCGCCCGCGTGCACCCAGCACTCGAAGGCGCGCTCCAGGAAGGAGTCCCGCAGCGGGAGCTCGAACCCTCCGTAGGGGACGGGCAGTTCCGGTGTCCGATCGCCTCCGAACGGCACCGTGCGGATCAGGGCGTGCCGCTGGTCGCGCCAGGCCTCCCGCACGCGGTCGCCCAGCGCCCGGGACCGCCAGGCCGCCTCGGTGCGCGCGGTGGGGTCGGACACCGCGCTCTCCTCGGGCCGCGCGTCGGCCGGCAGCGGATCCGGTAGTCCGAGCACGACGGCGAGGCTGCCGTCGACGGCCAGCAGATGCTCCAGCACGCCCCACACCGTGGTGGTGCGGTGGGTGTGCTCGCGGCCGTCGAACCAGCGCAACCGCACCGGGGTGCGCCACTCCTCCTCGGCCATGTCGTGGAGCAGCGCGTCCAGGCGGGCGGTCTCCGCGTCGTAGGGAGCCGCCCAGACCGGGACGGAGATCCGTGCCGGACGCTGTGCCAGACAGTTGTCCAGCACCTCGGAGCGCAGCATCGGGTCGAGGTCGAGGCCGTCCTCGGGATGCAGCAGGCCGACGGCGTCCCGCAGCCGCAGTGCCTCGTCCGCGCACCGGGCGCAGTGTGTCAGGTGCTCCTCGACCGCCCCGGTCTCCCCGGTCGAGCAGGCGGCCAGGGCCCAGGCGCCGAGCAGGGACTTGAGTACGTCGTGGCTGTATTCCGGCGGTCGTGCCGCACCCTCCCGGCGGCCCGCCGGGATGCCGGGAGTGCCGGAGCCGGAGGTGCGGAGGCCCGGCGCCCCGGCCGGAGGGCCGTCCCGGTCCTCGTCAGGGGGCGGTGGAAGCGTGGGCGGCGGCCACGCGCCGTCCTCGGCCGCGTCGCGCGGCGGCGGTATGCGCGGCACACCGCCGCTCGGTGTGTCGTCCTGCGGACGGTCCGGACCGCTCATCCCGCGCGCCCCAGGCCCGAGGCGGGACCCGGCGCACCGGGCGGCGGGCCGACCGGGGGTGCGGGCGAAGCGCCGGGCAGGCTCCGGGCGGCGGCCGAGGAGAGCAGCTGCAGCCCCAGGCGCAGTCTGCGGCGGGCCTCGTCCTCGGTGACGCCGAGATGTTCGGCGGTCTGCCGGTAGTCGCGGCGCTGGAAGTAGGCCTGCTCCAGGGCGGCGCGCAGCGAGGTGGGCATGGAGGCGACGATGTAGTCCGCCCGGGCTGCTGCGGAGGCGGCGCGCACCTTCTCCTCGGCCTGCTCGGGACTGCAGTCCGTCTGACGTTCGCGCAGCACACGGGCGGAGAGTCGCTGTGTCACCGCGGCAATCCAGGAACGCAGCGAGCCGTTGTGCGGGGTCCACTCCTCGGGGTGCTCCCAGAGGTGGAGGAACACCTCGCGCGTCGCCCGGTCGGCGGCCGCGTCGTCGCCGAGGACGCGGTGCGCCAGGCCGTGCACGAGGGCGGCGAAACGGTCGTACAGCTCGCCGAGGGCGGCGGCCTCTCCCCGCGCCAGCCGCTGCTGCATCTTCCGGTCCCAGCGCGGTGGTGTGTCCTCTGCCATGGTGGCTCCTGCTTCCGTGCCGCCCGTCCCGTCTGTGCCGTGTCGTTGCCCCGGCCCGCACCCGTGCGTCCGTACCCCTCGAATGTAGTGCGGGACGCTGACAACGTATCCCCCTCGACGGCAAAGTGCGCCGTGTATTGATTGCCGATCGTGGTGAATCAGTCACGCCGGGCAGGCGACGATTCCGTGAAACAGGACCGGAATGGGGTCTGTTGCCCGCTTGGTCACCGGTTCTGACCGGAAGTCGCCGCAGGGTTGGCGGCGGACAGGGCTTAGGGTCGGCTGGAGGCGGGCCGTTTCGACGGCCGCCGCCAGGGCAGCCGAAACCAAGGATCTCCTGCGGGTGGGACGGCCGAGGCGTGCACCCCGGGCGAACGAAAGGGAAGCGGACACGTGTCGTTGAAGGTGTTGGAGGAGGAGCGGGGGGAGTGGGCCGTCCTGCGCGTCTCCGGCGAGATGGACCTGGTCACCTCACCCGCCGTACGGCAACACGTCCATGACGCGGTGGCGGAGGGGCGCCACAGTCTCGTGCTCGACCTGTCCGAGGTGCTGTTCTGCGATTCGAGCGGAGTGGGTGTCCTCATCGCTTCCCGGCGGCTGATGCGGTCCTGTGCCGGGCGTCTCCGCCTGATCCTCCCCGCCCAGGGGGCGGAGGACGGTTCGCACGTGAACCGTGTGCTGTCCGCGCTGGGGGTGCGCCGCCTCTTCGACTGCTATCCGGACCTGGCCGCGGCCACCGGCCGCTCGGGGGCCGACCGGCCCCTCTCTGCCTGATTTCTGCGCCTGCTCCCGCCGCCTGCTCTGCTCGCCCGGACCCGTCCGTGCCCGCCCGGCTTCCCTGCTCCGACCTGCCGCGGACCCTCGTCCCTTCACCGTTGCGTGAGCCGATCCGCTTCCCTCTGTCCGATCTTGCCCGGAAATGCCCGATATTCGGTGCGGTGTTCGTGGTGCAGTCCGGTACGCTCCCTGTGTGCAAGAAGTTCCGAAGTGCTCCCGGTGAGCAGTGAGTGGACGGTCTCGCGAGGAATGCCGCGGCATGGCTGCGACTGCGTGACCCGCGGGCCGCGTACTCCTTTGCGTCGGAATAGGCCCGAAGTGCTTGTGGGCGGCCCGTCGCGGCGAGCAAGCTGTGCGGTGTTGTCGTCACGCGGTGTGGTCGACTTCTTGCGTATCGTGATGTCCCCGCCGGTTCGGGTGGTGTGAGCGTGCAGTCGTGGCAGGTTCGGTTGGAGATCGGGGCCGATCCGACGGAGGTCGGCCGTGCCCGCAGGTGGGCACGTGCTCGGCTGCACGCCTGCGGCGTTGCCGAGGCCGACGAGCAGCTCGCCGAGACCGTGGTCCTGCTGGTGTCCGAACTGGTGACGAACGCCGTGGTCCACACCGGTCGTCCGGCCGTGCTGCGGCTGTGCCTGAACGGTTCTGCATCCCAGGGTGCCGCGGGAGCGGGCGCGGCGCTCCGGCTGGAGGTCCTCGACGCCGTCCGCGCCGCTCCCCGGCCCCGCCGCGCAGAGGGTGAGGACACCGGCGGCCGCGGCCTGGAACTCGTCTCCGGGCTCGCCGACCGCTGGGGCTGGCACCCGGCGGACGGCGGCAAGCGCATCTGGTGCGAATTCGACCGCGTCCCCGCGGGCGCCGCCCCGGCCGCCGCCTCCCGGGGCCTGCCACCGACCGGCGCCCGGGAGGCCGCAACGCCTCGGCAGCGCACCCCCGGGACGCTCCGGCCCCTGTGCTGAATCGTTCCGCGGAAGGTCCGGGACTGTCCCCGCGGTCCGCTTCCGCGTGCCGTGCGGCGGCTCTCTCCCGGCCCCGGTGCGGAAGTCGATGAACTGGGCCTGGCCGCCGTCACGATGGGGCGGCACCACCGTCCGCGCCGCGCACCGGTGATCCGTTCCGGCCGCGGAAGGTGCTGCGGTAGGCGGCGGGGGAGACGCCCACGGCCTCCCGCATGTGCTGCCGCAGCGACGCACCGGTGCCGAGCCCGGCCCGGTCCGCCACCCGGTCGACCGGCAGGTCGGTCTCCTCCAGCAACTGCCGGGCCCGCTCGACACGGCGCGCGGCGAGCCATCGTCCCGGGGTCGTACCGGTCTCCTCGCGGAACCGGCGGCTGAAAGTCCGTACGCCCATCGAGGCACGCTCCGCCAACTCCTGCAGTGAGAGCGGCTGTTCCAGCCGCTCCAGGGCCCATGCCCGCACGGCGCCAGTGGACGACGGCCGCCGCTCCGGCGCGGCGACCGGACGGGGCACGAACTGCGCCTGGCCGCCCTCGCGGTGGGGCGGTACGACCGTCGTCCGGGCCACGTCCGCGGCGACGGCGGCACCGGCGTCGCCGCGGATCATGTGCAGGCACAGGTCGATGCCCGCGGCCTCGCCGGCCGAGGTGAGTACATCGCCGTCGTCGGTGTAGAGCACGTCCGGGTCGAGCGCGACGCGGGGATGCAGCTCGCGGAACCGCTCCGCCGACTTCCAGTGCGTCGTCGCGGGCCTGCCGTCCAGCCGGCCGGCGGCCGCCAGCACGAAGGCACCGGTGCACACCGAGGCCACCCGCGCCCCCGGCCCCACGCGCGCCAGAGCCCGCGCGAGGTCCGGGGGCAGCCGGGCGGAGAGGCCGTCCTCCTCGTGGGAGGCGGGCACCAGCACCGTGTCCGCCTCGGCCAGGGCCCGGGGGCCGTGCCGGACCAGGACCGGGAAGTCGGCATCGGTGCGCACCTCGCCGGGAGAGACGGCGCAGGTCACCACCTCGTACAGGGCGCGACCGTCGTGCGGGTCCCGTGCGGCGCCGAACAGCTGGTGGATCAGGCCCAGTTCCAGCGGCAGCACGCCGTGGCGGACCAGCACGGCCACCCGGTGCCTGCCGTCGTCCGAGAAGGTTCCGGCGGAGTGCATCGCCGCGGTCACCTCCTCCTGGCCGTATTCTTTCACATGGTGGCCATCCGGCCACTCGTCCCGGGGCGGCCGGTGGCGCAGGGTCGAGGCATGAAGGTTCTGTGGATCTACGCCCATCCCGAGCAGCGCTCCCTCAACGGCACCCTGCGCGAGGCCGGACGGAACGCGTTGGCCGCGGACGGCCACGGCCTGCGGGAGTCGGACCTGTACGCGATGGGCTTCAAGCCGGTCGTGGACGCCGCCGACTTCCAGCGGCCGGACGACGGCCGTCTCGTCGTCGGCGCCGCACAGGAACGCGCCTACGCGGCGGGGGAACTGGCCGACGACATCCGCCTCGAGCAGGAGAAGATCGCCTGGGCGGACACCCTGGTGCTCCAGTTCCCGCTGTGGTGGTTCGGGCCGCCCGCCATCCTCAAGGGCTGGTTCGACCGGGTCCTGGTGCAGGGCTTCGCGTTCGGCGTCCGTGACGAGAGGGGGCGGACCCGGCGCTACGGGGACGGCGGACTGGCCGGTCGCCGCGCGCTGGTGGTCACCACCGTCGGGGCGCGGCCGGCCGGCTTCGGCCCGCGCGGCATCCACGGTGCGGTCGAGGAGGTGCTGTGGCCGGTGCTGCACGGCACGTTCTGGTACACCGGCATGGCCGCGCTGCAACCCCACGTCGTGCACGGTGCGGACCGGGCCACCCAGGCCGAGGCGGCGGCGCAGGCGGACCGGCTCGCCCGGCGGCTGAAGGGCCTGCCGCAGGAGGCGCCTCTCGCGTACCGGCCGGAGGCGGGCCCGGACTACGACGAGGACCTGGTGCTGCACGCCGACCGCGCCCCGGGGCGTACCGGCCTCGGAGCGCATGTCGGGTGAGGGGGCGGGTCAGAGGTTCCGCTCGGCGTACGCCTCCATCGCCTCGCAGACGTAGGCGGCCGTGCCCTCGCCGTGCACGTCGTAGTGGGCGGCGAACCGGGGATCGCCGACGTACATCCGGCCGAGTCCCGCGAACTGCTCCGCGTCCGGGCTCCTGCCCTGCCAGCCCGCCGTCACCCAGGCGTAGTGGCGCCCGGTGATCGCCTGTGCCTCCTCCCCGTCGGCGGGGAGGCCGTCCCGGTGGGCGCGGGCGAAGTCCTGTGCGACGGCGGCCTGCCGACGGCCGAAGTCGCGCTTCTCCTCGTCGGACAGACCGCGCCACCACCGGTCGCCCCGTGCGTAGGCCTCGCGTCCCCAGCGTTCGACCACCTCGTCCTCGTACTGCGTGTGGTCGAAGCCGTCCAGCACCTCGTCCGGCATGAGCGGATCGCCTCCTTCTGTCTTCCGCAAGGTCGTCCGAACGGACCGGACGAGGCGGTCGAGACGCTCCCGTTCCTGCTCCAGCAGGCGCAGGTGGGTGCGGAGCGCCGCCTCGGTGTCGCGCTGCCCCGCGAGCACGTCGGCGATGGACGCGAGACCCAGCCCGAGCTCCCGCAGCAGCAGGATGCGCTGGAGCCGTACGAGCGCGGCATCGTCGTAGTGGCGCAGGCCGCCCGGCCCGATGCGGCTGGGCGGCAGCAGGCCGATGTCGTCGTAGTGCCGCAAGGTCCGGCTGCTGACGCCGGCCGAGCGCGCCACGTCCTGGATGGGCCACTCCATGCCCTGCCGCCTCCCTCCCGCCCGTGCGGTCCGTCGGTGCTTCGACGCTACGGGTTGCCGCGACGTCAAGGGCAACCCGCGATCCCGCCGCTCGGGTGCGGGCCGGCCGCCGCGATGGCCGCGGGCGGCGGGCGTCCGGTGTGTCAATCGGCGAGTCGGTCTATCGCCCGGGCTATGCGCTCGGCGTCGCGGGCGAGCTCGCGGAGCATCCCGCTCAACGGGTTGGTGTAGCCGGTGAAGTACAGGCCGCGCGCACCCGGGTGCGAGTGCGGTCCGTGCACGAGGGGGCGGCCGTTGTCGCCGAGCACGCCGAGGTGGCCCACGAGGGGTTCCAGGCCCCGCTCGTAGCCGGTGGCGGCGACGACCACCTCGGGCGCCACCGCCGTGCCGTCCGTGAGCTCGACCTTGTCGCCGTCGAACGAGGAGACGGCGGCGACCGGTTCGACGCGGCGCTGCCGTACCGCCTTGATCAGTCCGACGTCCTGCACCGGGATGGCCCCCTGGCGGGCGCGGGTGTACAGGCCGGTCTCGGGGCGGGGCAGGCCGTACGGGGCGAGGTCGGGGACGGCGGCCTTCGCCAGCTGTGCGGCCATGCGGTCGACGAGCCCCACGGGCAGTCGTCGGCACAGTACGCCGTTCGCCTGCGCCGGCCACCCCAGTGTGGAGCGGCGCACGATGTGCGGGGGAGTGCGGACGGCCAGGCGGACGCGCTCCGCACCGCCCTCCGCGAGGTCGACGGCGATTTCGGCGCCGGTGTTGCCGCTGCCGACGACGAGCACGTCCTTGTCCCGGAACGGCTCCGCGTTGCGGTAGCGGGACGCGTGCAGCAGCTCCCCGGTGAAGGTCTCCCGCCCCGGCCACGCGGGGAGCCGCGGTGTGTGGTTGAAGCCGGTGGCCACGACCACGGCCGGTGCGGCGAGCCGGCGGCCGCCCTTGGCGTGCAGGGTCCAGCCCGTGCCGTCCGGGCCTCGTTCGAGGCGGGTCACCTCGACGCCCTGGGCGAGTTCAAGCCGGTGGTGGTCGGCGTAGGCCTCCAGGTAGCGGACCAGGTCGGCACGTGCGACCCAGCGTCCGTAGGAGCGCGGGATCGGCAACCCGGGCAGTGCTGACCAGCGGCGGGTGGTGTGCAGGCGGAGCCGGTCGTAGTGCGTGTGCCAGGAGGCCCCCACCGAGGAGGACTTCTCCAGGACCACGGCGCGGAGGCCGCGCCGCTGAAGGGCGGCCGCCACCGCGAGGCCGCCGGGGCCGCCGCCCACGACGTGGACCGGGGCGTCTTGTCCGGGCATGTGCATGCCTTGAGCGTAGTGTGCAGCCCTTCTGTGGAGGCTGTGAAGCCCGCTGGCGGTGGGGCGAGAGGAAAGGTGCAGGTCGCAGGTGTGTGCGGGGGTGGTGAACGGGAAGTGTGGTGTGCCGGTGGCGGGGTCGCGGAGTGGAGTGGCACACCCCTGCGAGGGGTAACGATTCGACAACAACGGGTAGTGTCGCGGTCTCGATGGTGGACATGTCCTGTTGGTCACGGATGTGCACGGCTAGAACGGAGCGGTCATCGCACGCCCGACCGAAAGGGCCGCTCCGTTGCAGCACGCCGAGAGAAAACACGCCACGTCCCGACCGGCCCTCCTCCTGGCGGCAGCGCTGCTGCTCGTCGGTGCCGCCGGTCCCGCCGTCGCCGGTGAGACGCCGGCACCCGCCGCGCAGGGCCACGTCCGAGGTGCGGACGCCCCCGGCGCGATCGACGGCGAGTACATCGTCGTCCTGAACGAATCGGCCGGTCCGGCCTCCGGGTCCGCCCGTCGCGCCTCGGCGCCCGCCCTGCGGCACCTTGCCGACGGCCTCCTGGAGGACGTCGGGGCGCCGGACGCAAGGGTGCACCGCACCTACGGCACGGTGCTCGAGGGGTTCGCGGTGACGGCGGACGCGGCCGCGGCCCGGCGGCTCGCGGCACTGCCGTCCGTCGCCTACGTCCAGCAGAACGGTGTCGAGTACGGCGACGGCACCCAGATCGACCCCACCTGGGGCCTGGACCGGATAGACCAGCGCTCCCTGCCGCTGGACGACGCGTACGGCCACGACGGCGGCGGTGCGGGCGTGCACGCCTACGTGGTGGATTCGGGCGTCGCGGTGGGGTACCCGGCCTTCACCGGCCGCGCCTCCGACGGGTGGGACTTCGTCGAGGACGACGGCGTCGCCCAGGACTGCCACGGCCACGGCACTCACGTGGCCGGAACCGTGGGCAGCGCGGAGTACGGAGTGGCGAAGGACGTGGAGATCGTCGCGGTGCGGGTGCTCGACTGCGAGAACAGCGGTACGACCGCGGACGTGCTCGCCGGGTACGACTGGGTGGCCGCCAACGCCCAGCTGCCCGCCGTCGCGAACGTGAGCATCGGCGGCAGCGCGAGCGACGTCAAGGACGCCGGCGTCCGGGGCATGGTGGAGGCCGGTGTGACCGTGACTGTCTCGGCGGGGAACAACGACGTCAGTGCCTGCCTGCAGTCCCCGGCCCGTGAATCCTCGGTTCTCACGGTGGCCGCGACGACCAGCAGCGACGCACGCTGGGCTTCCTCCAACCACGGCAGCTGCGTGGATCTCTTCGCGCCCGGCCACCTCATCGAGTCCGTCGACCTCGACGACCCGTTCGGCAGCGCCGTCTGGAGCGGGACGTCGATGGCGGCGCCGCACGTGACGGGCGCCGCCGCGCTGTACCTGGAGGGCCACCCGGGGGCGACGCCCGGCCAGGTGACCGACGCGCTGATCGCCGGCACGACGAAGGGCGCCGTGACCGGTGCCGGCACCGGTTCGCCGAACCGGCTGCTGTACACCCGGTACTGATCCCGGTACGGCAGGCGCCGGAGGGGCGGGTGAGCCCGGACGGTGCGACGGTGACAGGAGCCGTCGCACCGTCGCGTCCCTCACCCCGGCGGCCGGGCTGCCGGGTGAGGGACGCGGTCACTTCGCGGGCTTGCGGCCCGTCACTCCCAGGTGGACGAGCTGCACCAGGGCCGGACGGATCTGTGTCTGCTTCACGCCGAGGCTCTGGAACGCCTTCTGGTGCCCCGCCACCGAGGCGAGCAGGGTGACCAGCGAGCCGGCCATGGCGGCCGGTGCGACCTCGGGGTCGACGCGGCCGCGTTCCTGGAGCTCCTCGACCGTGTCGGCGAGATGGCCCGTCACGGAGTTCAGGATCCGTGTGCGCAGCCTGGAGAAACGTTTATCCCCTTCGGCGGCGCCGAGGTCGACCACGCGCATGATCGCGTCGTGACGCCGCCAGAACCCCAGGAATCCGTCGACGAGCTCCTCCGCCGTCCGGCGCCCCGCCTTGCCGCTCCAGGAGCGGTCCTCGACGAGTGCGCCGAGCGACGCCGACTCCTTGACCATGGAGTCCGCGAGCTCCAGGACGGCTCCTTCGACGTCCGGGAAGTACTGGTAGAAGGTCGCGGGCGAGGTGCCCGCCCGCCGTGCGACGTCGATGACCCTGACGTCGCGGTACGGCGACGATGAGAGCATCTCGCCGAGACAGTCGAGTAGTTTCTGCCGTGTCGCCTGGCCTCTCCGGCCGGCGACCCTGCCGTCGACGGTGCGTACCTGTCCTGTCATGCCGTCAGCTTACCGACGGGCCGGCGACGCGCGATTCGGCAGCGTGCAAACGGGTCCCGCGGGCCCGACCATGCCCGGAACGGCCCTGACGGGCCCTTGTCGCCCTGCGGCCGCCTGCGCCGCGGTCTAGCGTTGATCCCGAGTTGCGCCGGTGTGCCGGGACACCGGCCAGGGCCTGACGGGAGGTCGAGGACCATGGCCGGATTCGCCGAGGGCGAGCCGTGCTGGGCGGTCGCCATGCTGCCCGACGTCGCAGCGGGGAAGCGCTTCTACGGACAGCTCCTGGGCTGGTCCTTCGGCGACCCCGACCCCGAGCGGCACGCCTACACCACCGCGACGCTCGACGGGAAGGCCGTCGCCGGGCTTCTCGGCAAGCCGGACGGCAGGATGCCCACCGACTGGAACGTGCACCTGAACACTCCCGACGCGGCAGCCGCCGCCTCACGCGCCCGTGACGCCGGAGGCCAGGTCGTCGTGGAGCCGTTCCCCCTGGGGTCGGCCGGGACCACCTCGGTCGTCGCCGACCCCGGCGGCGCGGTCTTCCAGCTCTGGGAGCCCGGCAGCATGCAGGGTCACGAGACCTCCGGGGTGCCCGGCGCGTACGCCTGGGCCGAGGTGCACACCCGTGCGGGTGACAAGGAGGCCGTCGACGGCTTCTACTCCGAGGTCTTCGGCTTCGCCACGGAGGACCTCAGCGAGGAACTGGGGCACGACTACCTGCTCTGGACGCCGCGCGGCGGCGGGTCCGGCGCGCGGCACGCCGTCGGCGGGCGTGCCCTGATCGCCGCGGACGTCCCCGAGCAGCTCCCGGCCCACTTCCTGCTGTACTTCGCTGTTGCCGACTGTGACGAAGCGGTCCGGCTCACCGGCCGGCTCGGGGGACGCACGGTGCTCGAACCGACCGACACCCGGTTCGGTCGCCATGCCGTCCTGGTGGACGACCAGGGCGCCTATTTCGCCGTGATCGCCCTCGAAGGAGTGAAATGACCAGGTGGTGACCGGGGAGTAAGGGCGCGGTCGGGACGCCCCGGGTTCGCAACCGCGGGCCCGGGCAGGAACAATCGGCCGGACGGACTCTGACGTCCTGCAGGGCGGTGAGATGCTGCACGGGGCGGATACGGAAAGTGAACGCCCCAACGGGGAGGTGGCAGACAAGTGGTGGACCAGCTGACGCAGCACGATCCGCGACGGATCGGGCCGTTCGAGGTGCTCGGCCGTCTCGGCTCAGGCGGGATGGGGCTGGTCTATCTGGCACGATCCGCATCCGGCCGGCGGGTCGCGATCAAGACGGTGCGCACCGAACTCGCGGAGGACCAGCTTTTCCGGGTCCGGTTCACGCGCGAGGTCGAGGCGGCGCGTGCGGTCAGCGGCTTCTACACCGCGGCCGTGGTGGACGCCGATCCGCGGGCGACGGTGCCGTGGCTGGCGACAGCCTTCGTGCCCGCGCCGTCCCTCGAGGAGATCGTGAACGAGTGCGGTCCGCTGCCGGTCCAGGCGGTCCGGTGGCTGGCGGCCGGCATCGCCGAAGCCCTCCAGTCCATCCACGGGGCGGGCCTGGTCCACCGTGACCTCAAGCCGTCGAACGTGCTGGTCGTGGAGGACGGCCCACGCGTCATCGACTTCGGGATCGCCTCCGGCGTGTCGAACACCCGGCTCACCATGACCAACGTCGCCGTCGGCACCCCGGCCTACATGTCGCCCGAGCAGGCGAAGGACTCCCGCAGCGTCACGGGCGCCAGCGACATCTTCTCGCTCGCCTCCACCCTGGTGTTCGCCGCCACCGGACACGCCCCCTTCCACGGTGCCAACCCGGTCGAGACCGTGTTCATGCTGCTGCGCGAGGGGCCGGACCTGGAAGGCCTCCCGGAGGAGCTGCGTGGGCTGATCGAGTCGTGCATGCGCATGGCCGCCGAGGAACGGCCGTCGCCCGCCGACCTGCAGGCGCAGCTCGCCCCGCACCTGTTCTCCGCGGGCGGCGACGACAGCGGCACGGCCTCCGCCTGGCTTCCCGGAGGCGCGGTGGCGCTCATCGAGCGCAAGCGCGGAGTGCGCGGGCGCGTCCGCACCCCGGCGCCCGGTGCCGCGGGCCACGCGCCCTACGCGCCGCCGGCCCCCGAGGCCGCCCCCGGCCCCGCCGCCTTTCCGCCGCCGTCCGCCCGACCGGCGGGCAACGGCGCCCGGCCCCAGCCGTTCGGCGGGCCGGCCGGTACCGGTGGCGTTCCGGCCGGTCCCGGCGGACCGTCGGCGGCGGGCCCCGGGCACGCGTACGCCGCGGCGGCCTCGGTCTCGGCGCCGCCCTCGCCCGCACCCGTGACCGGAGCCGACGGCCCGCCCGTGGAACTTCCCGGCACCCAGGTGCCCATCGGGCCGGGGCCGCGCCGCGTCGAGGAGCCCGCCGCCGCACAGGCGGACCCGGGGGCGGGCGGCACCGGGTGGGTGCGGCCGCCGAGCGCCGCCCCGTCGTCCGCGACCGCCGCGCCGGGACCGGCGCCCGCGCCTCCCGCCCCGCCGCACGCCCCGCCGGTACCGGCCGCGCCGCCTGCCGAGGCGACCTCCGCGCCGCAGAGCTGGCGGCCCTGGCGGTTCCGCATGTCCAACGACCTGTGGGGCACCCCGGTCGTCGCCGACGACCTGCTGTACGTCACCTCCTTCGAGGTCCACGCCCTCGACGTCGCCAGCGGCCGCCGCCGGTTCAAGACCCGCGAGGTCGCGTGGTCCATGGCGGTCCAGGCGGGCCGGGTCCTCGCCTCGGACGGCCCCAGCCTCTACGCCCTCGACGCACGGGACGGGTCCGAGCACTGGCGGCTCGCCACCGACGGGTGGGTGTACGCGCTCCACGCCGACCGGGGCACGATCGTCACCGGCACCCGGGGCGGGGGTGTCCAGTCGTGGGACGCCGCCACAGGTGAGCGGCTCTGGGAGCTCACCGGTGCCCAGACCGATTTCGAGACCGCCGAGGCCGGCCCCTCGATCCACGACGGCACCGTCTTCACCTGGGGCGACGGACGGCTCTACGCCCTGGACGCACGCGTCGGCACGGAGCGCTGGTCCTACCCCGTCGGGGACACCTCCGTCACGGGAGGCGTCCCCGTGCGGCTCACCTCCGCCCCGGACGGCACGGTGTACGTGTGCGCCGGCTCCCGGGTCTTCGCGCTGGACGCGGCCACCGGCCAGGAGCGGTGGCGCTTCGACGCCCCGGCCGCCTTCCTGTGCGCGCCGGCGTTCGTGCCCGGACCGGCGGTGACCGGCGGCGGGCTCTACCTCGCCGACTATCTCGGCACGGTGTACGCCCTCGATGCCGTGAACGGCCACGACCGCTGGCGCATCGCCACCGAGGCACGGCACTCCACGGAGCCCGTGGTCGTCGCCGACGGCCTCGTCCACCTGGGCAGCGGAAGTGCGCTCTACACCCTGGACGCCGTCAGCGGCACGCCGCGCTGGCGGTTCGCCGCCGGGGGCGACGTGGTGGGCGCGCCGGTCGTGGCCGCCGGCCGGGTGCATTTCGGTTCCGCCGACAGCTGCATCTACACGCTCGACGCGGTGGGCGGGCAGCTCCGCTGGAAGCTCGCGACGCAGGGCGAGATCACAGGGTCGCCGGTCGTCGTCGGCGGCGTGGTGTACGCGTGCAGCAAGGACCGCTGCGTCTACGCCCTCGACGCCGCGAAGGGCACCGGCCAGTCCCGCGGCCCCGCCTGACGGGCCTGCCCGGGCAGGCCCGTCAGGCGGGGCGCCCGTCAGGCCGCGTCACGGTGGCCGCCGCTCCGCGGATCGTGGGAGCCGCGGAGCTGGAGCCGGTGCAGCAGCCGCTGCGGCAACGGTTCCCGCTCCTGCTTCTCCGCCGCATCGGGGGCTGCGGTGTGCGGTTCCTCTCCGCGCAGTGCGTCCGGCCCCTTCTCCGCACGCGGCTTCCCGCCGCGGGCCGGGCCGCCGCCGGTTCCGGCTGCCGCGCCGGTCGGCGGTCGGGTGCCCGGTGCCGACGCCCCGTCGGGCGGTGTCCCGGTGGGCGGTGGTTCGTCGGGTGTTCCGGCCTCACCGGCCGCTGCTGCCGTGCCCGCCTCCGCCGGAGGTTCGCTCTCCGCAGGTCGCTCCGTCGTCTTCCCGCCCTCGGCAGCAGCCGTTCCCTCCTCGGCTGCTGCTTCTCCGGCCGCCGCGGTCTCTCCGGCGTTCTTCCCGGACGTCTCCTCGGCGGGCCCGGTGCCGCCGGCCGGGGCGGGGGAGGACGGGGACGGCGCCGCGCCCGTCGCGCCCACCGTGGGCAGCGGGCGGGTCGTCGCCCCTGCGTCGCTTCCGCCGGTCCGCTCCGGGGCCGCCGTGCCGGCGGCAGCGGTCCCCGTCGCTCCGGCGGGTTCGGAAGCAGCCTTCCGGGGCTCTCGCACCGGGAGCGGCGGCGGCGCCTCGGTACGGGGCCCGGCGGCGGCTCCCGCCCTCGCTCCCGCGCCGGCCGGCACCGGGCCGGCGGGCCGCCGCAGCCGGTAGTCCCGTGCCCCGCGGTGCCTGCCGCGCCTCCGGCCGGACATCACGACCGCACCGGCGAGGACCAGCGCCGCCGCGCCGAAGGCGATCCCCACGCCCCAGTCCAGCCCGGCGTCCCCGGCGAACGTGAGACTGCCCTGAACGAGGCCCTGCCGGACCATCCACAGCACGGTGAAGCCGACCATCACCAGGGCCGCCGACCCCACTACCGCCCGGGACCGCAGCAGCACCCCGAGCACCGCGACGACGGCGGCGGCGAGCATGGGGAGGAACAGTCCGGCGAACAGCGCGGGCTGTGCGGCGGTGATGCCGTCGGCGGAGAAGAGTGCGGAGAGCGCGTAGTCCTTGCCGTCCCGCCCGCCGTACCAGGGGAGAAAGGTGCTCCACACGGCTGCTGCCGCACCGACGAGGGCGATCAGTGCGCCGGTCGCATTCCGGATCATCGCGCCGCCTCATTTCCGCGCGAGAGAACGCGGCACGCGCGGGCACGCGTGCTCACGCGTGGTCCGCCATCGACGCTACGCCGGGCCGTGCCGCCGCGCCACCGCAGGTGGGGCGGTACGGGGAGGCGTGGACGGCAGCACCTCCCCGTACCGGCACCGGGCAGCGCCCGGGGCCCGAGTCAGGCGGTGGGGAAGCCGAGGTCGATGCCGCCGTGCGACCCCTCGTGCCAGCGGGAGGTGACCACCTTCCCCCGGGTGTAGAAGTGCACGCCCTCCGTGCCGTGCACGTGGCTGTCGCCGAACAGGGAGTCCTTCCAGCCTCCGAAGGAGTAGTAGGCCATGGGGACCGGGATCGGCACGTTGATACCGACCATCCCGACCTCCACCTCGTTCTGGAAGCGGCGCGCGGCGCGGCCGTCGCCGGTGAAGACGGCCGTGCCGTTGCCGTAGGGGTTGGCGTTGACCAGGTCCACGGCATCCTCGAAGGAGTCGACGCGGAGCACGGACAGCACGGGGCCGAAGATCTCCTCGGTGTAGATGTCCATCCCGGGCGTCACCCGGTCGAACAGTGTCGGCCCGAGCCAGAAGCCGTCCGGTTCGCTCTCCACGGTCAGCCGCCGGCCGTCGCAGACCAGCTCCGCACCCGCCGCGACGCCCGCCTCGATGTGTCCGGCGACCTTGTCCCGGTGCTCCCGGGTGATGAGCGGCCCCATCTGCGAGTCGGGTGTCGTGCCGGGGCCCACGTTCAACCCGGCGATGCGGTCGCGGACCCGGGCCACCAGGTCGTCGGCGATCGGCTCGGCCGCCACCACCGCGGAGATCGCCATGCAGCGTTCCCCCGCGGACCCGAACCCGGCGTTCACCGCGGCATCGGCCGCGGCGTCGAGGTCCGCGTCGGGCAGCACCACCATGTGGTTCTTCGCCCCGCCGAGAGCCTGCACCCGCTTGCCGTGCTCCGACGCCGTGCGGTGCACGTACCGGGCGATGGGCGTGGACCCCACGAAGCTGACCGCCGCCACGTCCGGGTGCGTGAGGAGGCCGTCCACCGCCGCCTTGTCGCCGTGGAGCACGTTGAAGACGCCGTCCGGCAGTCCGGCCTGCTCCCAGAGCTCCGCCAGCACCGTCGCCGAGGACGGGTCCTTCTCGCTGGGCTTGAGCACGAAGGTATTGCCGCACGCGATGGCCAGCGGGAACATCCACATCGGCACCATCGCGGGGAAGTTGAACGGCGTGATCCCGGCGACCACGCCCAGCGGCTGCCGCAGGGAGTAGGAGTCGACCGAGGCGGAGACGTTCTCCGAGTAGGAGCCCTTGAGCAGGTGCGGGATGCCGCAGGCGAACTCCACGACCTCGAGTCCGCGCTGCACCTCGCCCGCCGCGTCCGAGGCGACCTTCCCGTGCTCGGCCGTGATGAGGGCGGCGAGCTCCTTGCGGTGCGAGTCGACCAGGTCGCGGAAGGCGAACATCACCGAGGCGCGCTTCGACAGTGGCGCGTTGCGCCACTCCCGGAAGGCGTCCTTCGCTGCGGCCACGGCCGCGTCGACCTCCGCGGCGCCCGCGAAGTCGACGTGCGCGGTCAGCTTTCCGGTCGCGGGGTCGTGGACCTCGCCCTGCCGCTCCGCCGGGCCGCCCTGCCAGGGCCTCCCGCCGATCCAGTGCGTGACCGTCCTGCTCATACGACTGCCTCCGGTTCGGCTCGAGGAACGGGTGCGGCTCACCCGCGGGGGTGTTCCGCGGACGACTCCACCCTCCACGGCCCGGCCCGCGGCGGACAATGCGCAGACTGTCGACACCCGGGCGCATTCTGCGACAGTCTGTAAAGCACCGGGGGGCGGCGCGCCGGACGTCCGGCCGACCGCAGGGGGACGGCCCGGGCGAGAGGAGGGCCGGCCGGAATGCCGACGACCGTCGCGGACATACTCGCGCTGCCCGAGATGGCGGAGGGCGACCCCCGTGTGCTGGCGGGGCACGACCACCTCGACCGCCCGGTCCGCTGGGTGCACGTCAGCGAGATCACCGAGATCGCCGGCCTGCTCCAGGGCGGCGAGCTGCTGCTCACCACCGGCGTTGCGCTGCCCGAGGCCACCGAGCGGCTCGGCGGCTACGTCGAGGAGCTCGCCGCCGCGGGCGTCAGCGGGCTGGTGCTCGAACTGGGCCGCCGCTTCCTCGAGGCGCCTCGGTCGCTGGTGCGTGCCGCGGAGCGGGCCCGCATGCCCCTGGTGGTCCTGCGCCGCGAGGTGCGGTACGTGAAGGTGACGCAGGCGGCGCAGGAACTCATCGTCAACGAGCAGTTCGCCCGTCTCGCCCAGTCCGAGCGCATCCACCACCTGTTCACCACGCTCAGCGTGGAGGGCGCCGCCCCGCAGGACATCCTGCGCCACACGGCCGAACTCACGGGCCTCCCGGTGGTGCTGGAGAACCTTTCGCACCAGGTGCTGGCCCACCACAGCACCGGCAGCCGACGGTCCGTGCTGCTGCGGGACTGGGAGCGCAGGTCGCGCGGGGCACTGGCATCCGAACGGTCCGGACCGGCGGGCCCCGAGGGATGGCTGGTCGCGCCGGTGGGCGCCCGCGGCGAGGTGTGGGGGAGGCTCATCCTGGCCGGGGACGCGGGGGAGCCGGCAGGGCACCGGCTCCTCGTGCTCGAGCGGGCGGCGACCGCCCTCGCGATGAACCGGCTCGCGGAACGCGACCGGGAGAGCCTGGAACTCCACGCCCACCGCACACTCCTCGCGGATCTGCTCCACGGGGAACTGCCGTCCGCCGCGGACATCCACGCCCGGACCGCCGCGCTGGGCGTCCCCACCGCCCGCCGCAGCCTGCTCGCGGTCGTCGTACGGCTGCAGGCCGGCCCCGGTACCCCCGGAGGGGAGGCGACCTCCGTCCGCGCGCAGGACCAGGACCGGGAGGACGCGGAGGCGATCACCACCGCGGCCCGCAGGGCCGGTGTCACGGCGCTGGTGGCGCCGCTCGGTCCCGCCCGTGTCGGACTGCTCGTCGCGCTGGAGCGGACGGAGCGGCGGGAGGACGCGCTGGCCCGGCTCGCCGACGCCGTGCACGACCGGCTCGCCCGCTGCGCGCGCCCCCGGCCGGGCCGGATCGGCGTCAGCTCCGGCATGGCGGAAGTGACCGAGGTGCGCCGCGCGTTCGCCGAGGCCGCGCAGGTCGCCGACGCCGTCGCCGGCTCCCCCGACACCGGCGGATACTCCGAACTGCCGGACGTACGGGTGCGGGGGCTGCTGTACCTGCTGCGGGAGGACCCGCGGGTGCAGGGTTTCGTGGAGCGGGAGCTGGCGCCGCTGGTGACGTACGACGCGGCGCACGGGACGGATCTGCTCGGTGTGCTGCGCGCGTTCCTGGAGTGCGGCCGGAACAAGTCGGCCGCGGCGGAGTCCCTGCACCTGAGCCGTCCGACGTTCTACGCGCGGCTGGCCACGGTGGAGCGGGTGCTCGGTGTTCCGCTGGACGCCGCCGAGTCGGCGCTGTCGCTGCACGTCGCCGTGCTGGCGCTGGACGCCGTCCGCAGGGGGACGGGCTGAGCGCGCCGCGGACGGGCGGAGCCGGCAACGGTGGAGCCCCCTCCTCCTCCACCGGTGCCGACTCCGGCTCCCCGGCGGCGCCGGCTCAGTCGGCCGGTGCCGTCGTCTGGTGACGGCTCTCCTCCGGCCCGTCCCCGGCCGTCGGCGTGGGTTCCTCCTCGGCCGCGGCTTCCTCGGTGGTCGTGGCTTCCGGCGTGGTGCTGTCGGTGGACATCGCGTCCCTCCTCCGATGCAGGGCAGTGGTGGATGCCCGTCCGGCGACTCCCCCGAGGGCCGCCGGACGAACATCTGGGCTGCTCGCCCCTCCGGGACGAGCAGGTCCCTCCCCTTCGGGCCACCTGCCCCCCGACGCGGTGGCCCGATGACGACCACTCTCGCGGCAGGCGATAAACGAATGATGAACGTCCACCGACACGGCCTCGCGCGGCCCGCGGGCGCCCGTGGAGCGGTTACGCGACGGCTGCCGGGGCGAGCAGCGCACGCACGTCCGCGGCCTCCGGCGAGTCCAGTTCCTCGTAGGTGGAGAGCGCCTCCGTCCAGCAGGCCCGCGCCCGGCTCCCCTGGCCGATGTCCGCGAGGGCGCGCCCCAGCACCGTGAGCGCGTGGGCGTGGCGCCAGGGGCCGCCCACACCGCGCAGGATCGACTGGGCCTGCTCCGCGTGCCCGGCGGCCGACGTGGCCGTCCCCGCCGGCAGGTGGACCTCCGCCAGGCGCACGTGCGCCATGCCCTCCCACAGCCGCTGCCGCGTCGTCCGGAAGGCCTCCAGCGCCTTGTCCAGCGCGTTCCGGGCCTCGTCGAACCGGCCTGCCGCCGTCAGTGCGAGCCCGAGGGCGTAGTGGCCGTTGCCGAGCCGCATCGTCATGCCGTGCCGTTCGTAGATCACCACCGCCTCCTCGGTGAGGGCGACGGCGTTCTCCGTGCGGCCCGAGCCGATCTGGTTCCGTGCCAGGTTGCACAGGGCGCTCGCGACCGACGGTTCGTTGTCGTAGGCGCGGAACGACTCCAGGGCCTGGTGCAGGTACCGCTCGCCGTCGGCATGGCGCCCCTGGTAGTTGGCGATGATGCCGCGGTCGTTGAGCGAGTAGGACGAGGCCACCGGGTCCTCCGCCTCGCGCCCGAGGAGGCCCGCCAGCCGTGCCTCCTCGTCGGCGTGACCGAACTGGCCGGTCGCCATGTGGAGTCCGGTGAGGACGGAACGCGCCCGCGCCTCCGCCTGTGCGTCGCCCTCGCGCCGGGCCGCGTCCCGCAGCGCGAGCGCGGCCTGTTCGTGGGCGCGGACGTTGACCCCGCCCTCGCCGAGCGCGACGGTGACCATCAGCAGGTCGGCGGCCCGGCGCAGGGTCGTCCCGGAGGCCAGTTGCTGTGCGCAGGCGAGGAAGCACGGCGATTCGGCGAACAGCCAGTCGATGGCCGCCGCGGGGTCGGCGAACGCCAGGCCGTCCTCGCGTGCGCCCGCCACGTGGTCGGCCAGCCGTTCTCCGGGCAGTGCCATCCGGAAGGCGTTGCCGCCGGTCGCGAGGTAGAAGTCGAGCAGCCGCGACAGCGCCTCGTCCCTTTTGGAGGGGGGCTGTTCGTCGCGTTCCGCGCATTGTCGCGCGTAGAGCCGCACCAGGTCGTGGAAGCGGTAGCGTCCGGGAGCGGCGGACTCCAGCAGGGAAGTGTCCACCAGCGACTCCAGCACGTCCTCCGCGTCCTCGGGGAGCCGGCCCAGCAGCGCGGCGGCGGCGTGCAGCGAGATGTCGGGTCCGTCGGCCAGGCCCAGCAGGCGGAACGCGCGGGCCTGGGAGGGGTCGAGCTGGCTGTAGCCGAGTTCGAAGGTGGCCTTCACCGCCTGGTCGCCGACCTGCAGTTCGTCGAGCCGTCGCCGTTCGTCCGCGAGCTTCGCCGCGAGGAACGACACGGTCCAGGTCCGCCGGGAGGCCAGGCGTGCCGCGGCGATGCGGAGCGCGAGCGGCAGGAAGCCGCAGGCGGCGACGACGTCCATGACGGCCTGGCGCTCCGCGCGCACGCGGTCCTCGCCGACGATGCGGGTGAAGAGCGTGATCGCCTCCTCCGGGCTCATCACGTCCAGGTCGACCAGGTGGGCGCCCGCGAGGTCGACCATTCTCGTGCGGCTGGTGATCAGCGCGGCGCAGCCGGCGGTGCCGGGCAGCAGGGGCCGTACCTGGGCCGCGTCGCGGGCGTTGTCCAGCAGGGCGAGGACGCGGCGTCCCGCCAGCAGCGAGCGGAAGAGCGCCGAGCGCTCCTGCAGGCCGTCCGGGATGGTGGAATCGGGGGTGCCCAGCGAACGCAGGAACGAGCCGAGGACGGCCTCCGGTTCCACGGCCTGTCCGGCGCCCTGCAGGTCGACGTACAGCTGGCCGTCGGGGAAGTGCGCGCGGGCGGCCTGGGCCACGTGGACGGCGAGGGTCGTCTTCCCGACCCCTCCGATGCCGGCGACCGCGGACACGGCCATCACGGAGCCCTCTGCGGTGCCGAGTTGCCGGCCCAGCTCGGCCACCAGTGCGGTGCGTCCGGTGAAGTCGGCAACGGTGGCGGGGAGTTGGGCAGGGCGGGCAATCTCGTGCCCGTGGGGAGCGCTGGGGGAGCCGTCGGAGGCGAGCGCCAGGTCCTCGTCCGCCTCCAGGATGCGCTGCTGGAGCTCGGAGAGTTCGGGGCGCGGATCGACGCCGAGTTCCTCTCCCAGGAGCTTCCGGGTATCGGCGTAGACGGCCAGCGCCTCGGCCTGGCGCCCGCTCCGGTACAGCGCGAGCATCAGCAGCTCCCGCAGCCGCTCGCGCAGCGGGTACGCCGCGGTGAGGGCGGTGAGTTCGGATACCGCCTCGGTGTGCAGCCCGGTCCGCAGGCTCAGGTCCAGGCCCCGTTCCGCGAGACCGAGCCGCCACTCCTCCAACCGTGCCCGCTGCGTCCCGGCGTAGGGGCCGGGTACGTGGGCCAGGGATTCGCCGCTCCACTGGGCCAGGGCGGCGGCGTACGCGTCCCGGGCGCCGGCCAGGTCTCCTGCGGCCTCCGACGCCTCTGCGCGCGCCGCGTGGTCCGCGGCAAGGTCCAGGTCGAGTACGGCGCCGGCGTCGGCCGTGCGCAGGGCGTACCCTCCGGACTCGCTCACCAGGTGCGCGGCGTCCTCGCCCAGCGCCTTGCGGAGGCGCGAGGCGTAGGTGCGCAGGGCCGACTTGGCGCGGTCCGGCGGGTCCTCGCCCCAGAGGCCGTCCATGAGGTGCTCCGCGGTCACCGTGCGGCCGGCCCGGAGCAGCAGGGCGGCGAGGAGGGCCTTCTGCTGCGGCGATCCGGTGGGCAGCGCCGTCCCGCCGCGCCAGGCGAGGACGGGGCCGAGGACGTGGAAGCGCAGCCGGTCGCGTGGTTCCGTCCCGTGTGTCCTGTGGACATCGGCGCCCATGGTGCCCCCTGCCGTCCCTCGGCTCAGCTCCGGCTTCGCTCCGGTCAGTCTGCCTTGTCTGCGGCCGCTACGTCAGCTCAGCCACTGTGCGGTTGTGGGGAGTTGAGGCGTATTGAGGTGTTCGTGCACAGGTTTCCGGCTTCCGTCGCACGGCGGGCGCACGGCGGGCGCACGGTGCGGCGGTGCCGGCCGGTGCAAGCCGTGTCCGTTCGGAGAGTGAAGACGGCGTCGCGTGTCCGTTCATGACATGTAGCTGATGTAACGGCTGCACACGTTTACATCGCCTCCGTGGCCGCCGTGAAACCCAGCAAGAACGAACATATCGGACCAAAGGATTCACCCTGGTGGCGCCTGCCCAAGAGAGTTCGTTCAAAGCATTGCAACAGGTTTTCAGGCGCCCTATGTTCGGGTCCACTCTCGCAGGGGCGGTCCCTGTGCTGCGGAGAACGGAGGCGCGATGGCTGCGACCATCATCGACGTCGCGCGCCGTGCCGGGCTGTCCACGGCGACCGTGTCACGGGCGCTGCGCGGACTCCCGAACGTCTCCGAGGGGGCACGGGAACGGGTCCGGCGGGCCGCCGAGGAGCTCTCCTACACGACGTCCCCGGTCGCCTCCCGGCTCAGCTCGGGCCGCACCGGAGCGGTCGGAGTCGTCCTTCCGTTCGTGAACCGCTGGTTCTTCGGACAGGTCGTCTCCGGCATCGACTCCGTGCTGCGCGCCCACGACTGGGACCTGCTGCTCTACAACCTGGGCGACACCCGGGTGCACGAGCGGTTCTTCGAGCGGATGCCGGTCCGCCGGCGGGTGGACGCGCTGATCGTGCTGACCCTGCCGCTGCACGCGGCCGAGACGCAGGCGCTGGCCTCCCTGGACGTCCCCGTCGCCGTGCTCGGCGACCCCGTCCCCTCCTTCTGGAACGTCCGTATCGACGACACCGCGGCCGCCACCACGGCCGTGCGGCACCTGATCAACCTGGGCCACCGGCGGATCGGGCTCGTCACCGGCGCGGCGCACGACCCGAGGCGCTTCGCCACCCCCCTGCTGCGCCGGCAGGCCTACCGGGCGGCCCTCGACGCCGCGGACCTCGCGCACGACCCGCAGCTCGAAGTCCTGGGCCACTACGGCATCGAGGAAGGAGCCGCCGCCATGGCCCAGCTCCTCACGCTCCCCGACCCGCCGACCGCCGTCTTCGCCGAGTCCGACGAGATGGCCTTCGGCGCGCTGCGGACGCTGCGAAGAATGGGGCTGCGCTGCCCCGAGGACGTCTCGGTCATCGGTTTCGACGACCACGAGGCCGCCCACCTGATGGACCTCACCACCATCGCCCAGCCGGTCGTGGAACAGGGCGCCTTACTGGCCCGTCAGGTCCTGGACGCCCTGTCGGGGGCGCGGCGGGAGCCGTTCGAGACGCTCCTCGCGACCCGCCTGGTCGTCCGGGGCAGCACCGCGCCCGCCCCCGGCAGGTCCGGCGCCCGGCACCGTACGGCCGTCGCCGTGCCCCGCTCGGGCTCCCGCGCTCCCTGACCACCGCCCCCACCGACCGCCCACGTCCGCCCCACCGGCCCCGACCGGCGGAGCCGCTGCACGCATGCGACGGATATTTCACAGAAAGGCATGAACTCGTGAACCCACTGCGCAACAGGTCGATACCGAGAAAGTCCGCCCCCGTGGCGTGCGCGATGCTCACCGCCCTCGCCGTCTCGAGCTGCGGCGGCGGTTCCGGCGGCTCCGACGACGCCGCCGGCGGCGCCGACTTCTCCGAGCACGGGCCCATCACGTACGTCGCGGGCAAGGACACCAGCGGCTACGTGCAGGACATGATCGACGTCTGGAACAAGAAGCACCCGGACGAGAAGGTCACCTTCGTCGAGCTGCCCACGGACGCCGACGCGCAGCGGCAGCAGATGATCCAGAACGCCCAGACCGAGTCGGACGCGTACACCGTCCTCTCGCTCGACGTCGTGTGGAACGCCGAGTTCGCGGCGAACCAGTGGATCGACAAGCTGCCCGAGGACGAGTTCCCGACGGACAACATGCTCGACCCCGTGGTCGAGACCTCCGAGTACCGCGACGGCCTCTACTCCGTCCCGATGGCCGCGGACGGTGGACTCCTCTACTACCGCACGGACCTCATGGACAAGGCGGGGATCGAGGAACCGCCGGCCACCTGGCAGGAGATGAAGGAGGACTGCGACCTCATCAGGAAGAAGGTCTCCGAGGCCAAGGACATGAACTGCTACGCAGGGCAGTTCGAGAAGTACGAGGGCCTCACGGTGAACTTCTCCGAAGCGGTCAACTCTGCCGGGGGCGGTCTGGTCGACGACTCGGGCAAGCCCACGGCGGACACCCCCGAGGCGAAGAAGGGCCTGGACTTCCTGGCCGACTCCTTCCAGGACGGCACCATCCCGAAGAAGGCCGTCACCTACCAGGAGGAGGACGGGCGCCGAGCCTTCCAGGGCGGGAACCTGATCTTCCACCGCAACTGGCCCTACATCTACAACCTCGCCTCCGCCGACGACGGCTCCAGCAAGGTCGCCGGGAAGTTCGACGTCGCCCCGCTTCCCGGACTGGACGGTCCCGGCACCTCCAGCCTCGGCGGCCACAACCTCGCCCTGTCCTCCTCGGCGAAGAACAAGGGCACGGCGATCGACTTCATGAAGTACTTCACCAGCCACGAGAGCGCCCAGAAGCGACTGGACGTCGCCTCCCTCGCGCCGCCGTACGCCGACCTGTACGACGACAAGGCGATGATCGAGCAGTCCCCGTACCTGCCCGAGCTGAAGGAGTCGATCCTCAACGCCAAGGCCCGCCCGCGCGTCGTCAACTACGGCGAAGCCACCATGGCCATCCAGGAGCAGGCCTACGCCGCCCTCTCCGGCAAGAAGGACAGCGGCGCCGCCCTGAAGGAACTGCAGAAGCAGCTCATGAAGATCACTGCCGGCCAGCGGTCGGCGGGCTGACACGACAGGGCTGCCGACGCCACCGGAGGGACACCATGCTGGACACCACAGTCGAGGACGGGCAGGGCGCACGCGCCCCGGCGCCCGAACGCACCCGCAAGGAGCCGCCGCGGCCCCGCAGCGGGAAGCGGGCCACCGCGGGAGTGGGAAGACTGGCCGCGCTGCTCATCTCCCCCACCATGCTGGTCCTGGGCGTCGTCGTCCTCTATCCGACGCTGATGGCGATGCACCAGTCGCTGTTCGGCGAGAAGGGCATCGACCCGGAGACGGGCTTCGTGCAGAAGACCGAGCCCTTCGTCGGAATGGACAACTACGCCGCGATCCTCGGCGATCAGGCGGAGGTGTTCTGGAACGCGTTCTGGAACACCAGCTACTTCACCGTCACCACGGTGGCGCTGGAGACCGTCATCGGTGTCGGCATGGCGTTGATCATGCATCAGGCCCTGAAGGGGCGCGCGCTCATCCGGGCGAGCATCCTCATCCCCTGGGCCATCCCCACGGCCGTCAGCGCCCTGCTGTGGCGCTGGGTGTTCGACACGGACGGCGTCGCCAACGCCGTCCTGCCCGGCACCACGCTGTGGACGGCGGACGGCGCCCAGGCGCAGCTCGCCGTCATCATCGCGGAGGTCTGGAAGACCGCGCCGTTCGTCGGCCTGCTCACCCTCGCGGGCCTGCAGCTGATCCCCCAGGAGGTGTACGAAGCGGCCCGGGTGGACGGCGCCGGCGCGCTCCGCCGCTTCTGGAGCATCACGCTGCCGCTGGTGCGGCCCGCGCTGCTGGTCGCGGTGCTGTTCCGGACGCTGGACGCCCTGCGGATGTTCGACCTTCCCTACATCCTCATCGGCGCCCAGAAGGAATCCGTCGAAACCCTGTCCATGCTCGCGCACGCGGAGGCCTCGAACGTGAACTTCGGACCGGCCTCCGCGTACGCGGTGCTCCTCTTCCTCTACGTCTTCCTGATCGCGCTGGCGTTCATCCGCCTGCTCGGCACGGACCTCGTGGGCGGCGAGGACGCTGCGGCGGGCGGCGGGAAGAAGGGCGGCGGGAAGCTGTCGTCCAGGTTCGCAGGACGTGGCCGCGCCGGTGCGCCGCCCGTCCGGAAGGAGGTGGCGGTGTGAGCTCCGCGGTGAACACCGGGGCCGTGGGCTCCAGGAACCGGACCGCACGCCGGCTGCTGCCGGTGCTGGGCGTCGGCGTGGTCGTGCTGTACTGCCTGGCGCCGTTCTACTGGATGCTGGTGTCCAGCCTGCGGCGCACCTCCGACATCTTCGACATCTCGCCGTGGCCGTCACCGCTGTCGCTGGAGAACTACGCCGCGGTCTTCGAGCCGGGGCAGGGATTCTCCCGCGCCCTGCTGAACAGCCTCATCGTGGCGGGCATCACCACGCTGTGCGCACTGGTGCTGGCGACGTTCACCGCCTACGCCGTGGCGCGCCTGAGGTTCCGCTTCAAGCGCGTCATCCTCAGCGCCATCATCGCGACCTCGATGTTCCCGGTCGTCTCGATCGTCGTGCCGCTGCTGCGGCTCTTCACCGACATCGGGTGGATCAACACCTACCAGGCGATGATCGTGCCCAGCATGTCCTTCGCCCTGCCGCTCGCGGTGTGGAACCTGACCGTCTTCTTCCGGCAGTTGCCGGACGATCTGGAACAGGCCGCGATGATCGACGGCTGCACCCGCGGCCAGGCCTTCCGCAAGATCATGCTGCCGCTCGCGGCGCCGGGCGTGTTCACCACGGCGATCATCACCTTCATCGCGGCGTGGAACGAGTTCCTCATCGCGCTGTCCATGACGAACAAGGCGGAGCTGCAGACCGCCACCGTCGCCATTTCGAAGTTCACGGGGGCCACCCAGTTCGAGACGCCGTTCGGCAGCCAGATGGCCGCGGGCGTCCTCGTCACGGTCCCGCTGGTAATCATGGTCGTGATCTTCCAGCGCCGCATCGTCGCCGGCCTCGCCGCCGGGGCGGAGAAGTAAACCCTCGACCACGGGCCCACGCCCACGCACCGCCCACCGCCGAAACGGAGTCTTCGTGCCCCGCACCGCACCACCGGACACCCCCCACTCGCCGTGGTGGCGCACGGCCGTCATCTACCAGGTCTACATCCGCAGTTTCTGCGACGGGAACGGCGACGGCATCGGCGACCTCGCCGGCCTCCGCTCCCGTCTGCCGTACCTGCGGGACCTGGGGATCGACGCCCTGTGGATCAACCCCTGGTACCCGTCGCCGATGGCCGACGGCGGCTACGACGTCGCCGACTACCGCGACATCGACCCGTCCTTCGGGACCCTGGCCGAGGCGGAGGAGATGATCGCCGAGGCCCACGGGCTCGGGCTGCGCATCATCCTCGACATCGTTCCGAACCACACCTCCGACCGGCACCCGTGGTTCCGGGAGGCGCTCGCCGCGAAGCCGGGTTCCCCGGAGCGGGACCGCTACATCCTGCGGGACGGCAAGGGCCCCGACGGTTCCCTGCCGCCCAACGACTGGCGCAGCGTCTTCGGGGGCCGCGCCTGGACCCGCATCACCGAACCCGACGGCACCCCGGGACAGTGGTACCTGCACCTGTTCGCCGCGGAGCAGCCCGACCTGAACTGGGACAACCCGGAAGTACGCGCCGAGTTCGAGGACATCCTGCGCTTCTGGTTCGACCGCGGCGTGGACGGCTTCCGCATCGACGTCGCGCACGGCCTCACCAAGGACCCCGCGCTCCCCGACATCGGCATCGAGGAGGACGCGGTCTTCGCCCCGGAGGTCGGCGAGGAGGCCCACCCGTTCTGGGACCTGGACGCCGTGCACGACATCTACCGGGCCTGGCGGCGCATCGCCGACTCCTACGACGGCGACCGCGCCTTCGTCGCCGAGGCCCACGCCCGGCACGACCGCCTGCCCCACTACCTGCGGCCCGACGAACTCCACACCGCCTTCAACTTCGACTACCTGAAGGCCGCGTGGGACCCGAAGGTGCTGCGCACCGTCATCGACCGCAGCATTGCCTCGCACGCCACCGTCGGCGCTCCCACGACCTGGGTGCTGTCCAACCACGACGTGGTCCGGCACGTCACCCGCTACGGGCGCGAGGAGACCGCGGAACTCCCCAACATGCCCGGCGGCCCGCCGCCCACCGACCTGGAGCTGGGAACGCGCCGGGCGCGCGCGGCCGCGCTGCTGATGCTGGCGCTCCCCGGCGGCGCGTACGTCTACCAGGGAGAGGAACTCGGCCTCCAGGAGGTCGAGGACATTCCCGGGGAACTGCTGCAGGACCCCACCTGGGAGCGGTCCGGCCGTACCGTGCGCGGACGCGACGGCTGCCGGGTGCCGCTGCCGTGGTCCGGAGACCGGCCGCCGTTCGGCAACGGCGGCGAGGACGCGACCCCGTGGCTCCCGCAGCCCGCGGAGTGGAAGTCCCTCACCGCCCGGGCGGAGACGGGCGACCCTGCCTCCATGCTGGAGCTGTACCGCGAGGCGCTGCGGCTGCGACGTGCCGAGCCCGGATTCGCCGGTGCCGAACTGCACTGGCTGGACGGCCCCGAGGGGGTGCTGCACTTCGCGCGGGGCGACGGCCTGCGGTGCGCCGCCAACCTGACGGAGGACCGGTTCGACCTGCCCGCCGGTGGTGAGGTCCTGCTCTCCAGCGGGCCGCTCGACGGGGCGCGCGTCCCGGCCGACACGGCCGTCTGGTACCGCGTCGACGACTGAGCCGGCATCGCGGTCCGGTCACCGGCCGTCGGCGCCCGCAACGGCCGACGACCGTGACCGGACCGCGACGAGGACCGGAAGGGAGAGAGCGGGCAGCGACAGCACCCAGGCGAACGCCGCCCACGCAGGGTCGATCGGACGGACGACCTTGTCGACGAGGACGATCGCGGTCGTCGCCAGCAGCGTCGCACCGAGTGTCACGCCCACCCACCGTGCGGCGAAGCGCTGCTCCCGGCGGCGGGCCGTCCTGCGATACGCGTCCGCCACCTCGCGCGGGGTGCCGAGGGCCGCTGCTGCGGCGGCGACGGCGGTCTCCGCGTCGGCGCCCGCCTCCATCCGTGCCGCGGCGTCGCTGCGGACACGGTCGGCGATCTCCGCCGCACGGGGACCGAGCTCCGGCTCCGTCCTCGCCAACCGGCCCACCCACTGGTCCACCAGAGCGTCGAGCTGTGACATGTGTGCCTCCCGGGGCGGGTCGTGCGAGTGCGGCGGACGCGGTGGGAGCCCCCGGGCCGGGCTCGCGGCCGAGCCGGTCCCGGGCGGGCCCCGCACCCCTCTCAATCCTCGTCGCGGCCGTACTTGAACGCCAGTATCAGGATCAGCGCGACGACGACGAGGACCACGAGGTAGGGCGTCAGTGCGCTGGACCCGCCGCCGGTGGTGCCCCCCGAGTAGCCGCCCGTCGTACCGCGGTAGCCGCCCCGGCTGCGCCCCTTGACGCCGCGGGCGACCACGACCTGTCCCGTGCCCGCGCCCGAGGCGTGCGCGGCGACCCGGGCGACGGCGGGAGCGGGCCGCGGCGACGCGGCGGCCCCGGCGGCGGGTGCCAGTGCGAGTGCGGTGAACGCGGACAGCAGAACGGCGGCCGTGCGCATGGGATCCCCCTGGTTTTCGGTTCGTGCGGCGCCTCCGCGCCGCGAGACGACCTTGCACGGTAGCGGACGGGAGCCCCGGGCGCGCGGTTCCCGCGGCATCTCCGGGGCGCACCCGCCGGGCGGGCCCGGGCCCCACCCGGCGGGTGCAGTGCGTAGGGTCGGGGCATGACGAAGGAAGCGCAGGCAGGAACGTCGACGGCACCGACCGCCAACGCGATGCGCCGTGCGTTGCGGCGCGCCCGGGACGGTGTGGCGCTCGACGCCGCCGAGGCGTCCGTGCTGTTCCGGGCACGCGGTGAGGATCTGGCCGACCTGACGGCATCCGCCCGCCGGGTCCGCGACGCGGGTCTGGAGGAGGCGGGCCGGCCCGGTGTCCTGACGTACTCGCAGAGCGTCTTCGTCCCGCTCACCCGGCTCTGCCGCGACCGCTGCCACTACTGCACCTTCGTCACCGTGCCCGGGAAGCTGCGGAGCGAGGGGCACGGCATGTTCCTCTCGCCCGACGAAGTGCTCGACATCGCCCGCAGGGGCGCGGCGGCGGGTTGCAAGGAGGCACTGTTCACGCTGGGGGACCGCCCCGAGGACCGCTGGCCCGAGGCATGGGAGTGGCTGGCCGCCGAGGGCTACGACGACACCCTGGCCTACGTCCGGGCGATGGCGATCCGTGTCCTGGAGGAGACCGGGCTGCTCCCGCACCTGAACCCGGGCGTGCTCGGCTGGACGGACTTCCAGCGGCTCAAGCCCGTGGCCCCCTCGATGGGCATGATGCTCGAGACCACCGCGGAGCGTCTGTGGAGCGAACCGGGCGGCCCGCACCACGGGTCGCCCGACAAGGAGCCCGCCGTCCGCCTGCGCGTCCTGGAGGACGCAGGCCGGTCCAACGTGCCCTTCACCAGCGGCATCCTGCTCGGCATCGGCGAGAACCTCGAGGAACGGGCGGAGTCGCTGTTCGCGCTGCGCCGGGTGCAGCGGGCCTACCACGGCCTCCAGGAAGTCATCGTGCAGAACTTCCGTGCCAAGCCCGACACCGCGATGCGCGGCATGCCGGACGCCGACCTGGACGACCTGATCGCCACCCTCGCCGTCACCCGGCTCGTCCTCGGCCCCTCCGCACGCCTCCAGGCCCCGCCGAACCTGGTCGACGGCGAGTTCGCGCGGGTCGTGGACGCGGGCATCGACGACTGGGGCGGCGTCTCCCCGCTGACCATCGACCACGTCAATCCGGAGCGCCCCTGGCCGCAGATCGAGCGGCTCGCGGAGCACGCCCGGAATTCCGGCTTCGAGCTCCGCGAACGCCTCGCCGTCTACCCGGAGTTCGTGAAGCGGGGCGAGCCGTGGCTCGACCCGCGGGTGCTGCCGCACGTCGAGGCCCTCGCCGATCCGGAGACCGGACTCGCCCGGGAGGACGCGGTCGTGCGGGGACTGCCGTGGCAGGAACCCGAGGAGGTCTTCGTCCCGAGCGGCCGCACCGACCTGCACGAGGCGGTCGACACCGAGGGCCGCAGCGCCGACCGGCGCGAGGACTTCGACGAGGTGTACGGCGACTGGGCCGCGCTGCGCGAGCAGGCCGGGCCCGGAATGGTCCCCGAACGCATCGACGGCGACGTCCGCGCGGCCCTCGCGACGGCTGCCGACGACCCCACCCGCCTCACCGACGACGAGGCGCTCGCGCTGCTGCACGCCGACGGCGACGCGCTGGAGGCACTGTGCCGGATCGCCGACGACGTGCGGCGCGACGCCGTCGGTGACGACGTCACCTACGTCGTCACGCGCAACATCAACTTCACCAACGTCTGCTACACGGGGTGCCGGTTCTGCGCCTTCGCGCAGCGCCGCACCGACGCCGACGCGTTCACGCTGTCGCTGGACCAGGTCGCCGACCGCGCCGAGCAGGCCTGGGACGTCGGAGCGGTCGAGGTGTGCATGCAGGGCGGGATCCACCCCGACCTGCCGGGCACCGCCTACTTCGACCTCGTCCGGGCGGTGCGGGCCCGCGTCCCCGGCATGCACGTCCACGCCTTCTCGCCGATGGAGGTCGTCAACGGTGCGGCACGGACCGGCATGTCGATCCGGGACTGGCTGCTCGAGGCGAAGGAGGCCGGACTCGGTTCCCTCCCCGGCACCGCCGCCGAGATCCTCGACGACGAGGTCCGATGGGTCCTCACCAAGGGCAAGCTGCCCGCCGCCACCTGGGCCGAGGTGGTCGAGACCGCGCACGACGTGGGGCTGCGGACCTCCTCCACGATGATGTACGGCCACGTCGACCAGCCGCGGCACTGGCTCGCACACCTGCGGACGCTGGCGGGGATCCAGCAGCGCACGGGCGGCTTCACCGAGTTCGTCACGCTGCCGTTCATCCACACCAACGCCCCGGTGTACCTTGCCGGGATCGCCCGGCCCGGACCCACGATGCGCGACAACCACGCGGTGACCGCCATGGCCAGGCTGCTGCTGCACCCGCACGTCCCCCACATCCAGACGAGCTGGGTGAAGCTCGGCACCGAGGGCGCCGCACGCATGCTTGCCTCCGGGGCGAACGACCTGGGCGGGACCCTGATGGAGGAGACCATCTCGCGGATGGCCGGTTCGTCCTACGGCTCCTACCGCTCGGTGCGCGATCTGGAGGCCATCGCCGAGGCCGCCGGACGTCCCGCACGTCCCCGCACGACGCTGTACGGCGAGGTCCCCGAGGAGCGGGTGCGGGCGGCGAAGGCCTCCGACGGGCACCTGCCACGGCTGCTGCCGCTCGCGGACGCCTGACCCGCACACCGGCCGGCGCCCGGTGTGCGGACAAGGAGGCGCCACGGGCGCCGCGTCCCGCTAGAGTGCCGTCCGGCAACGGTGGCGAACGGCAAGGAGAGCGCGCGTGACCACGGGTACCGCAGCCCTTTGGGGCCGTGCCGAGCAGCAGGACTTCCGCAGCCGCGTCCGCGGCTGCCTCCTCGGCGGCGCACTCGGCGACGCCCTCGGTGCGGGAATCGAATTCGACTCGCTCGACACCATCCGGGAACGGCACGGCGCCGCGGGCGTGACGGACTTCGTGCCGGCGTACGGGCGTCGCGGTGCGATCACCGACGACACCCAGATGACCCTCTTCACCGTCGACGGCCTCATCCGTGCCCACGTGCGCCGGGACACCGGTGCATGGCACCCGCCGACGGACGTGCACGCCGCATACCTGCGCTGGGCGGCCACCCAGCGCGACTGGGGTCCGGACGAACGCCGGGAGAGCGACGGCTGGCTGGCCCGCGAGGAGTGGCTGTACGCCCGCCGCGCCCCGGGGAACGCCTGCCTCAGCGGGCTCGCCGACTCCCGCATGGGCACCGTGGACGAGCCGAAGAACCCGCAGTCCAAGGGGTGCGGCACCGTGATGCGCTCCGCACCGTTCGGGCTGCTCGTCGGCTGGGAGCCGCAGCTCGTCTTCCAACTCGCCGTCGAGTGCGCGGCGCAGACCCACGGGCATCCCACCGGGTGCCTGGCGGCGGGCGCCACCGCGGCCATCGTCCACTCCCTGGCCCGCGGCGAGTCCCTGGACCACGCGGTGCAGCGCGCACTCGCCCAACTGGCCGCGCGGCCCGGCCACGAGGAGACGTCCGACGCGCTCAAGCGGGCGCTCGGCGCCGTCCGGCAGGGCATGCCGAGCGCGGAGCGGGTGGAGTCGCTGGGCCAGGGCTGGGTCGCGGAGGAGGCACTCGCCATGGCCGTCTACTGCGCGCTGGTGGCCGAGGACGTCCGGCACGGTCTGCTGCTCGCGGTCAACCACGGCGGGGACAGCGACTCCACCGGAGCGATCTGCGGCAACTTCCTGGGCGCGATCCACGGGGAGACGGCCCTCCCGCCGACCTGGGTGGCCGAGGTGGAGGGCCGTGCCACGATTCTGGAACTCGCCGACGACTTCGCGATGGAGATGACGCAGGGACCGGCACTGCACGCCCCGGGCTCCTCGTCCCCCGCGTGGCTGGCCCGCTACCCGCGGATGTGAGCCGGAACGCTGGTCAGGAGCCGCGGACCGTCGCCACGAACCCCCGCCAGGCCCGGGGCCGGAAGCGCAGCCGCGGACCGTCCGGCACCTTGGAGTCCCGGACGCCGACGACGTCCCGTGCGGGGGAGGCGACCTCGACGCACGCGCCGTTGCCGGTGGAGTAGCTCGACCTGATCCAGTCGCTCGTTCTTCCGTGCTGCAGCGTCATGTCCGCCCCGGTCCCTTCGCGTCGTCCGGTGTGTTCGGGACGACGCTACGCGGCGTCGCCGCGCTCCGACTTCCGCATTCACCCGACCGGATGGCGTCTGCGGAACAGTCCTGCGCCGCGTCGTGCGGGGGAGTAGCCTCGCCCGTTTCCGGGCGTGTGCCCGGCGGGAGCACTGCCGGGCACACGGTCAGGACTTCCGGTACTCCTCCGCCACGTCCTCGATGAACGCCCGTGTCTGGTCGGCGTTCAGCGCCTGCGCCCGCAGGTGCTCGTACATGACGCTGTAGCTCTGCACGTCGTTCGCCTTCTCCAGGTACAGGTCGCTGGTCACGCCCTCCAGGTAGACCACCGTGGAGTCGGTGGCCTCGGGGAACTCCAGGATCGCGTACTGGCCGTTGACCCCCGGGTGCGCTCCCATCGAGAACGGCATGACCTGGACGGTCAGGTGCGGCAGCCGGGACAGGGCGACCAGGTGCTCCAGCTGCTCCGCCATGGTCCGGGGGCCGCCGACGGCGCGCCGGAGCGCCGCCTCGTCCAGCACGGCCCACAGCCGCAGCGGCTGCACCGCTTCACCGATGCGGTCCTGACGGCGCATCCGCACCTGCACGCGCTTCTCGACGTCCTCCGCCGAGGCCTCCGGCAGCGCACCGGCCACCACGGCCTCGGCGTAGGCCCGGGTCTGCAGCAGCCCCGGCACCACCTGCGGCTCGTAGACCCGCAGCGAGGCGGCGTCCGTCTCCAGGCCGATGTAGACGCTGTAGGGGATGTCGCCGAACGCGTGCCACCAGCCCTGCTGGCGCGACTCCTTGGCCATCTGCATGAGGGAGTCGACGATGCGCCGGTCCTCGACCTCGTAGACCCCGCACAGATCGCGGACATCGCGCTGAGAGATGCTGCGGCGCCCGTTCTCCAGCCTGCTGATCTTCGACTGGGAGACGAGCAGCCGGTCCGCCACCTCCTCCGCCGTCATGCCGCGGAGCTCGCGCAACCTGCGCAACTCCTGGCCCAGGCGGCGGCGCCGTACCGTGGGATTGACCTGTGACGCCACAGGGACTGCACCTCCGCAGGTAAGTACGACTACTCACCAGCAGAGTGCCATCACTGTGCGCGTTCGCGCCGGGAAACGGCCGTATCCGGCCGCAGCGCACGGCTCCCCCGGGCGGGACGTCGGGCGGTCGCGTCGCGGCGCGCCCTGGTCCCGTCCGGGGTCCCCGGGCGGGGTGCACCGGAGGCGCTCAGCGCACCCCGGCCCGCACCATGCGTGCTGCGACGGGCGAGCGGCGCGCCGGCTCGCCGGTGGCACCGGCCCGGGCGGCGGGCGCCCCGACCGGGTGGGGTGTGCGGGACGGTGCGGCCGCTCGTGCGGGGCCGCGTCCGCCGCCTGCCGCGCTCTGCCGGCGGGGCGCAGCGGCGGTGCCGTTCTGCACGTCCGTCACCGCGTGCGCCACGAGACCACCCATCGGGTCGTGGCGGATCAGGTCCCGCAACCGGGAACGGCACGAGCGGCCCTCGTTGCCGGGGTAGAGGTGCTTGCCGAGCCCGACGGCGTGCGCCAGTGCGGCCAGCGCGGCGGTCCTGGAGTCCGGCGGCACACCGGTCCGTATGGCGGCGTCCAGCCGGTTCCGGATCTCCCGGCTGATCGCCGTGTCCGTCGCCTGGTACCGCGTCGTCGGAAGTACTCCGCACATCTGGCCGTTGACGGCGTGCACCATGCCGCACCGTTCCAGGTGCGTCAGGTACGTCTGGCGCAGGCCCAACCGGGGCCCGCCGATCCAGTGCACCGCACGTACCGGGCTGCCGCGCCTGCGCAGCAGCTCCAGTGCGGAGTCCAGTGTCGGATCTCCGGTCGGCCGCGGCAGCACCACGGCGATGCGGTCCCCGTCCGGGGCTATTCGTCCTGCGAGAGCCAGCTCCACGAGCTGGGCCCCGGCCAAGCCGAGGTCGAGCGACTGCGGCTGGGCTGTGGTTCCCGTGGTCGGGTCCAGCGCCAGCAGCAGAAGCTCCTCCGGAATCGTTCTGCGGCTCCTGCCCATCCATGCCTCCCCGCGTGGATGCATGACAGGGTGACCCCTCTCACAATCATCTGTCGAGAGTGCGTGACGGGAATGCGTGGGAACCGGCGGGTATGTCGTTCTCGTCCACCAGGGGGAGCGGGGTGAGTCCGTTCCACAGTGTGTCACGGGTGTGGCACGGTCCGCAGTCGGGGGTCCCGAAGTGTTTCACGGGAACAGGAAGCGGAACCGTTCAGCCACGCAACACTGTTTAACTGGGAGGGCCGTTGGTCACGGCATCCACACGCCGTGACCGCGACATCTGCACGTCGGAGACAGGAGGCATCGGTGGCGGGCGAGTCCCCCGACAGGTCGGAGCGGGAGAAGTCGTCGGGGGAGACGCGGGAGGAATCCGCACCGGTTCCCTCCGCGCGGCGGCGCCCGGGCGAACCGCCCGCGTCCACGGCACGGGCCGGAGCGGTGGACGGTGCCGCGGACGAGGCGGAGGGCGCGAGCGCGCCCGCCGGGGATTCCGGGGACGCCGGGGAGTCGGCCGATCGGGAGCCGGAGGCCGCGGAGACGTCCGCCGACTCGGGCGACTCGGGCGACGCCCGGCTGCGCGCGGCCGTGGCGGCCTGGGTCTCGGGCTCGGCGTCCGACCGGGAGACCGCTCCGGAGTCGAACGCCGAGGACGCCGCCGGGTCCGGGCAGGCATCCGGCGGCCCGGCCGGTGACGACGCATCGGCGGCGGGTGCGGCCGGTCAGCTGCCCGTCCGGCCGCGCCCCTCTGCCCCGGAGACCGCTGCGGGGCCTGCCGCGGACCGGCCGGACGAGGACCCGCCCACCACCCTGTTCGGCGGGGTGCGGCGCGAGGACCCGGAGTCCGGCGAGGACGCTGCCGCCGCCCGCGCGGAGCGGATGACGGCCGCCTTCTTCGGCGCCTCCCGCTCACGGGACGGCGCGGAGCAGGGCGCTGCCGAGGAGCCCGCAGAGCCCGCCGAGGAGTCTGCCGACCCGGCTGCCCGGCAGCCGGCGGACGAGCCCGCCGAGCAGCCGGACCCGGAACCGGACCCGGAGTCCGCAGCGGCGGAGGCCGTGGACGGTGCCGATGCCCCCGACACCCCCGACGAGCCTGCGGAGGGCGACCGGGCGGCCGCGGCGGAGGACAGCGACGGCCCGCGGGACCAGGCCACTTCCGTCCTCCGGGCTCCCGCCGGGCCGTCGGCCGACGGCCCCGTGGACAGCCCCACCACCCACCTGCGCCCCCCGGAGCCGGGCGAGACGGACACCCCGGACGCGCCGCAGGGCGAGCGGACCGGGGAGGACACCCGTCCCGCCGGGAAGAACTCCCCCGCCCCGGAGGGACGACACCCCGGCGCCGCGGCCGCCCGCGAACGCCTCGCGAAGGGCGCCGCGGGAGCCCGCTCCGCAGCGGCGGGGTTCGTGCCGCTGCGGGACCCGGACGAGGCGGAACGGTCCGGCGCGGCGGAACCGTCCGCCGGGGCACCGGAGGCGGGGCCCACCGGCGTCGGCGGCGGCCTGGAGCGGACCAAGCAGCAGCCGCTCCCCGACCCCCCGCCGCTGGAACTGCTGGCGCAGCTCACCAACACGCCCGCTCCGCCCGCGACCCCGCTGCGCACCGCGCTGCGCAGGGTGAAGATCTGGACCCCGCTCGTGGTCCTGCTGGGCATCGTGTTCGTCGTCGCGCAGGCGCTGCGCCCGCTGCCCGAGCCGTCGCTCACCCTCACCGCTGCGCCCGCGCACACCTTCGACGGCGGCCGGCCCTCGCTGCCGTGGCCCGGCGAGGGGCAGGCCGAGGTGCAGGTGGCCGGCATCGGCACACTCGGCACGCACGGCGAGCAGAAGCCGGTGCCGATCGGCAGCGTCGCGAAGACCATGACGGCCTACCTGGTGCTGCGCGAGCATCCCCTCGAGGAGGGCGAGGACGGGCCGACCCTCACTATCGACAAGCAGGCCGAGGAGGGCGGCAAGCGCGGCGCGGGCAACGGCAACGAATCGGTGCTGGACGGCGTGAAGGCCGGCGACCGGATCTCGCTGCGGCAGGCGCTCTCGGCATTGATGATTCCCTCCGCCAACAACATCGCGCGGCTCCTCGCACGCTGGGACAGCGGTTCCGAGGAGGCGTTCGTCGGGAAGATGAACCGCACCGCCGACGAACTCGGAATGGACCGCACGACCTACACCGACCCCAGCGGCCTGCGGGAGAGCACCGTCAGCACGGCCGGCGACCAGGTGAAGCTCGGCGCCGAGGTGGTCGAGATGCCGGAGCTGATGTCGATCACCAAGCTGCCGTCCTGGAAGAACCCCTTCACCGGTCAGCAGATGCGGAACTACAACACCCTGGTGCCCTACGACGGCGCGATCGGCATCAAGACCGGCACCACCACGGCTGCGGGCGGCAACCTGCTGTTCGCCGGCCACAAGGATGTCGGCGGCACCCGGCAGCTGATCGTCGGCGCCGTTCTGGGCCAGCACGCCGCACCGATCATCGACACGGTGAACGCGGTCAGCCGCGAACTGCTGACCGCCGCCGGCGACACGCTGACCTCGGAGACGATCGTGCGGAAGGGCGACGTCGTGGGCCACCTCGACGACGGCCTCGGCGGCCTTACGCCCGTGGTCGCGACGGAGGACGTGCGGGCCGTCGGCTACCCCGGCGTACGCGTCGACCTGTCCCTGGAACCCGGCGGGAAGGCGATGCCGCACGCGGCGCCGGCCGGCAAGGAGGTCGGAGTGCTGCAGGTCGGAGACGGTCCGGGAGCGGTCGAGGTGCCCGTCGCGCTGCAGAAGCGACTGACCGAGCCCCCGTTCGCCGACCGGCTGACGCACCTCCTGTGACGGTCCGGCGCGCCGCGCGCCGGTAGCCTGCGGGGGACCGCAGCAGCCACGTGGGGGAGAGAGCCATGACCACGCCGGCCCCTCCGCCACGCACCCGGACGACGGCCGACGCGGACCGGGCGTCCGCGCCCCGCGTGCCCGCGGCGCGCAGCACCCGGTCCGCGCAGGACGCGCCGCCGCCCGGCGCTGCTGCCGCGGGGCGGCGCGTCGCCGCCCACCTCGGTTCCCGCCTGGCCGCCCGGGTACGGCACCCGGTGGGGGCCGCGACGGTCACCGGTGCCGTCCTGCACCTGCTGTGGCTCTGGCTCGTCGCGAACGGCGGCGGCGATCTGGCGGCGCAGGACGCCTGGGCGGAGTTCGTCGGCCGCCATCCCGGCTCCGCCTACAACCTCGCCTGGTACGGCGGCATGCACCCGGTGTCGTACAGCATCCTCTCGCCGTACCTCATGGCCGTGGTGGGGGTGCGCCCCACCCTGATCCTCTCCGGCGTCCTTTCCGCAGGACTGCTGGCGCTGCTGCTCACACGCTCCCGTGCCGTCGCCCGTCCGATGGTGCCGGCGCTGTGGGGCGCCTTCGCCTTCGCCTGCAACGCGGCCTCCGGGAGGGTGACCTACGCTCTCGGCACGCTGTTCGCGCTGGGCGCCGTCGCCGCGGTCTGGGCCTGGCCGCGCAGGTGGCGGCACCGGCGGAAGCTGCGCGGCGCGGTCGCGTTGCTGCTGTCGGCGCTCGCCACCGCCGGCAGCCCGGTGGCCGGACTGTTCCTGGAGGTCGTGGCGGGCGCGCTGCTGCTGCAGGGCCGCCCGCGCCCCGCCGTGGCTCTCGGGGCGCCACTGCCGGTGGTGGTCGGGATCAGCGCGCTGCTGTTCCCGTTCCAGGGCGTGCAGCCGATGCCGTGGCCGTCGGTCGTGTTCCCCCTGGTGACCACGGCGGCCGTCCGGCTGCTGGCGCCCCGCGAGTGGCGGACGGTCCGCCGCGGCGCGGAGGTCTACTTCGCCGGCATCCTGCTCACCTGGGCCGTGCCCTCGCAGGTGGGATCCAACGTGGAGCGTCTCGCGCAGATCTTCGGCGGTGTGCTCCTGCTGGCGCTGCTGCCGCGGGTCCGGGCCACTGTCGCTCCGGGCGGCCGCAGGCTGACGGCACTGGTGTGCGCGTTCGTGGTGACGGCGGGTTTCCAGGTCGGAAAGCCCCTCTGGGACGTCGTCCACACGCGGCCCGAGGCGGCGTGGGCGCACAGCCTGGCCCCGCTGCTGCACCGCCTCCAGCAGGTCGACGCGGACGCGGGCCGGGTCGAGGTCGTTCCGGTGCGCAGCCACCGCGAGGCGTCGGCCCTCGCTCCGTACGTGAACCTCGCCCGCGGCTGGAACCGGCAGGCCGACGCCGAGCGGAACCCGCTGTTCTACCGGGAGGGCGGCTTCTCGCCGCAGCGCTACCACGACTGGCTGCGCCGCTGGGCGGTGCACTACGTCGTCCTGCCGGTCTCCGACACTCCCGACGTCGCGGCGCGGCAGGAGGCCCGGCTGGTCGCCTCCCGGCCCCCCTTCCTCGACCTCGTCTGGCAGGACGCCAACTGGCGGCTGTACGCGGTGGCCGACACGCGGCCGCTGGCGTCCTCGCCCGCCACCTCGGTGCGGGCGGCTGCGGGGCGGGTGACGCTGGAGGTCGAGGAGCCCGGTTCGGTGCTGCTCCGCGTCCCGTGGTCGCCGTGGCTGGGCCTGGTGACCCGGGACGGCGACCGCGTGGCTCCGCCCACGTCGGCGGAGGGCAATGTCAACGGCTGCCTGCGCCGGGCCCGTCCGCTCGCCGCGGGGCCGCCGGGCGGTGTGTCCGGGCCTCCCACGCACCGTCCCGGCAGGGAGCCGGCGGGATCGTCGGCGGGCGGCGCGCCCGCCCCCGGCGGGAACGACGGCCCGGACGGGGCGGACGAGGGGCCGCTGGGGCTTCTGGCGTCCGCCGTCTACGAGGAGGGCAGCAGCGGCCGCTGGACGGTCCTGGAGGTGCCGCGCGCCGGCACGTACCGCGTCGCCGCGCCCTACCGGCTGCCGCGCGGCACACCCTGCCCGCAGCAGGACTCCGGCGGTGCGGGCGGCTCGTGAGGCCGGGCCCGGTGAGCCCCTCAGTCGCGCAGCCCCTTCCGGACCTCGTCGACGCTGTCCGCGCCGGCCGCATCCTTGTCCTCGCGGTAGCGCAGGACGCGGGCGAACCGGAGGGTGACGCCGGCGGGATACCGCGTGGAGCGCTGCACCCCGTCGTAGGCGATCTCGACGACCAGTTCGGGGCGTACCACCACTCCCCACGGCTCCTCGCGCACCGCGAGTTCCCGCAGCCGCACGGTCTGCCAGGCGAGGAGGGCGTCGGTGAGGCCCTTGAAGGTCTTGCCCAGCATGGCGAACGAGCCGTCCGCACGGCGCGCCCCCAGGTGCAGGTTGGACAGGTGCCCGGTCCGGCGTCCGTGGCCCCACTCCGCACCGAGGACGACCAGGTCGAGGGTGTGCACGGGTTTGACCTTCAGCCAGGCGGCACCGCGGCGCCCGGCGCTGTAGCCCGCGTCGAGCGCCTTGACGACGACCCCTTCCTGACCGCGCGCCAGGGCCTCCTCGGCGAAGGCGCGCGCGGCGCGGCGCACGTCCTGCCGCGTCGGGTCCGCGGCCGTCGTCCGCCGCACGCGGAGCTCCGCCGGCACGACGCGGGCCAGTGCGGTGCCGCGCTCGTCGGCGGGACGGTCCAGCAGGGACGTGTCGTCGAGTGTGAGCAGGTCGAAGAAGGCCACGGACACCGGCAGGGCGCGGCGGGCGCCGGCGACGTCCAGGCGTGACCCGACGCGTCCCGCGGTCTCCTGGAAGGGGCGGGGCCGGCCGTCGGGTGCGCGGGCGACGACCTCGCCGTCCAGCACGGCGCGGGTCACGGGCAGCGCGGCCGCGGCGGCGACCACTTCGGGCAGCCGTTCGGTGATCTCGTCCAGGGTGCGGGTCCAGATCCGCACGGCGCCGGCCGCCGACGCCGCTGCCGTGCGGTCGACGTGGACCTGGACGCGGATGCCGTCCAGTTTCTCCTCGACGGCGCACGGACCGAGCCGGTCCAGGGCCTCGTCCACGTCTTTCGCCGTCTGCGCGAGCATCGGCAGCACCGGGCGGCCCACTTCGAGCCGGAACCCGGCGAGCGCCGCGGGCCCGCCTTCCAGCACGGCCCGGGCCACGGCTCCCGGGGAGCCGCCGAGCATCACGGCCCGCCGCACGTCGGCGGGTTCCGCGCCGGCGGCGGCCGCCAGCCCCTCGACCGCGAGGGCGTCGAGCGCACCCTGCCGGAGTTCGCCGCCGAGGAGGCGGACCAGGAAGTCCTGCTCCTCGGCGGTGGCGGCGGACAGGAGTGCGGCGAGCAGTCGGCGGCGTTCCGCCTGTGCTCCCGTGCCCGACACTGCCGCGATGCGGTCCAGGGCGCGGTCGGTCTCCTCGAGGGTGAGGGAGGCCGTTGGCGCGGGCCCGGGCCGGTCGCGGAGGGTCCGCGGGCCGATGCCGGTCCTGCGCTGCGGAAGCCTCCCTGCCAGGTAGGTGAGGGCGACCGGCGCCTCCGCCGGCTCGGCGGTGCGGAACAGCGCGGCGAGCAGCGCCACCTTCTCCGTCCGGGAGGCGGTGGCCGTGACGGCGAGCGAGGTACGGGCGATGTCGGCCAGCAGCATGTCCCCATCCTTGCGCCGCTCCCTTCTCCGCGCCGGGGAGGCGCGCGCGGGTTCGCGGCGGGCCGCGACGCGCGGGGCGCGCGACCGCGGTGCGTGCGCCTGTCAAGGGAACGTGTGAATACTGCACTTGACGTGGCGTCAACGCATGTGGACGTGGCAGGCTGAGGGGCGAGGCGGGGCCCGGCGGCGGACGACGTGCGCGGCACCGCCCGCCCGCTGAGGCTCGGCTCGAGAGTTGTGAGGTCTGACATGCGGCAGGAGAACCGCACCGTGCTGTCCGAGGTCGACGTGAACGTGCCCAGCGTGGCGCGGATGTACGACTACTACCTCGGAGGCAAGGACAACTACGCGGTGGACCGTGCCGCCGTGGCAGAACTGGACAAGGTGGTGCCGAGCACCAAGCCGCTGGCGATCAACAACCGGCGCTTCCTGCAGCGCGTGGTGCGCAGGCTGGCGGAGGACCACGGCATCCGGCAGTTCCTCGACCACGGCTCCGGCCTGCCCACCCAGGACAACGTGCACCAGGTCGCGCAGCGCATCGACCCGGGCTCGCACGTGGTGTACGTCGACGACGACCCGATCGTGCTCGCCCACGGTCGCGCGCTGCTGGAGGAGGACGAGCGCACGGTCGTCATCCAGGCGGACATGCGGCAGACCGACGAGATCTTCGGTCACCCGGAGGTCCGGCGTCTGATCGATCTCGAGCAGCCCGTGGCGGCGCTGTTCGTCTCGGTCATGCACTGCATCCCCGACCCGGGCCCCGAGGAGCTGCTGAAGCGTGTCGTGGAGAAGCTGCCGTCGGGGAGCTTCATCGTGCTGAACCAGCTGGTGAGCGAGAACAAGGAGACCCGGGACTCGGTCACCAACTTCATGGACGAGACCACCCAGGGGCACTGGGGCCGCGTGCGGGAGCCGCACGAGGTGGAGAAGTACTTCGAGGGGCTGGAGGTCGTGGAGCCGGGGCTGGGCCGCATCAACGACTGGCGCCCGGACTCCGAGCTCGCCCTCAAGGAGCCGGACACGGGCGACTGGTTCGAGTTCGGCGGTGTCGCCCGGGTGCCGTGACGCCCCGACCGCCGCGCCCGAGCGGGGCCCCTGCCGATCCGATCGGCAGGGGCCCCGCTCGTCGTCCGTTCTCCGACCTCAGGTTCTCCGGCCTCAGAGGGACGCGCGCAGCTCCTTGAGGAAGGCCGTGGTGGCCGCAGGCGCGTCCGCGGCGGCACAGAGCCGGTCCATGACCACCATGTAGTTCTCCACTTCGTCCTGCTTGTCCAGATACAGGGCGGTGGTGAGCTGTTCCAGGTAGACCACGTCGGGGAGGTCGGGCTCCAGGAAGCGAAGTATGGTCACCGGCCCGCCGGCGGCGGCGAGTCCGCCGACGTGGAACGGCGCCACCTGCAGGGTGACGTTGCGCCGGGCCCCGATCTTCAGCAGGTGGTCGATCTGCTCGCGCATGACGTCGTGGTCGCCGCCCAGGGGGCGCCGCAGCGCCGCCTCGTCGATGACGGCCCACAGGCGCGGGGCGTACTCGCTGTCCAGGGCCCGCTGACGGTCCATCCGCAGCCGGACCCGGCGCTCGATCTCGGAGTCGTCGGCCCGCGGGTGGCCGAGTCGCGTCACCGCCCGGGCGTAGTCCGGGGTCTGCAGCAGCCCTGGCACGAACTGCACTTCGTAGGTGCGGATGACCGAAGCCGACTCCTCCAGGCCGATGAGCTGCTCGAACCACGGCGGCAGCACGTCGCTGTACTTGTTCCACCAGCCCGGGAGGCTCGCCTGGCGGGCCAGCGCGAGGAAGCCCTCGCACTCTTCGCGGTCGTCGACCCCGTAGAGCTTCAGCAGGTCCGCGACGTCCCGCTCCTTGTAGCCGGTGCGGCCCAGCTCCAGGCGGCTGATCTTCGCGTGGGAGCCTCGGATGAACTCGCCTGCCGCCTCACGGCTGATGCCCGCAGCCTCCCGCAACCTGCGCAGCTGCGTGCCGAGCACGATGCGCAGGATCGTCGGTCCGCCTCGCGGGTGGTCGAGAATGCGCCTGACCGATGAGCGGTTCTCCGGATCCGGCTGTGCTGCCATCACGTGGCCCCTGCTCCCTGGGTAGTCGTCAGGCTGCCCAGTGTCCCACTCCCGACGCTGCACGTACAGCCGAACACCGCGCGGTGGCGCGATCCCGCGCGTCGTGCCCGCACCCGTGACGGGTGCGGGCACGACGGGACTTCGGGGGTTCGGGGTGTGTCGGGTGCGGGGGTCGGTGCGACGTGCGCGGGAGGACGGTCAGTTCTCCACGCGCACGAGGTCGTCGAAGTCGCCGTCCTTCGCGCCCTGGATGAACGCGGTGATCTCGGCGGGGGTGTAGAGGAGCGCGGGGCCCGTCGGGTAACGGGAGTTGCGCACCGCTACGCCGCCGTCGGCGAGTTCGGCGAGTTCGACGCAATTGCCGCTGGGGTTGCTGCGGCGGCTCTTGCGCCAGGTGACGTCCTGGAGTCGGGGGTCCTGCATGGCGTGGTCGATGTGCATGTCCTGCACCATGCCACAGGTTGATGTGCTTGCACCTGTTCTTGCACGTGTTCTTGCAGCCGTCCTTGCACTCGTTCTTGCAGATGTGCTTGCAGACAGCCGCTCGACGGCGGATGATGAGGGAACAGACGACAACTCCGGCCGCCTGACGACCTGATCGCCCCGTGTCCGGGTATCGATGACAGCAGTGGAGTTCGCGATGACGCCATCCCTGTGCACCCAGACCGACGCGCAGCAGTGCGAGTGGGAGGACCCGCTCACCCGGCTTCTCCTGCTGCTCGAACTCGCCGACAAGCCCGCCTGGTTGCGGGAGATCGCAGAGGCCCGCGGCGGTGCGGCCCGGGAGGCGCGTCCGGCCTGACCACTCCCGACTCCGGTTGTTCCTCAAAGCTTTGTGCAGGACACGACATCACTGCGAAGCTTGGGTTCGACAGTCGCCCGAACGGCGTCCGCCGACCTGCCGGAGACCCTCTTGGCCGAGTATCCCCGCAACCGCTCCGGGAGGTTGCTCGCATGGCTGCCGTTCATGGCGATGGGCTCGGTCGCCGCCGTCGACATCACGGCCGGCCCGGACGTCGGCTTCCTTCCGCTCATCGCGCTGGGACCCGCCTTCGCCGGCCTCTCCGGCAGCCTGCGGCGCACCGGTGCCATCAGCGTCTTCGCGCTGCTGCTGTGCTTCCTGCTGGGCCTGTACAACGGCCAGTTCGGCGACCGGCGGGGCACCACCGCACTCATCGGCGTCTCCGGCGTCTCCGCCGCCGGCCTGCTCGCCACGGCCGGCCGCAAACGGCGCGAGGTCGAACTCGCCAGCGTCCGCAGCATCGCGGAGGTCGCCCAACGCGTGCTGCTGCGCCCCGTCCCGCTCAGCGTCGGGCCGTTGCGCATCGCCGTCTCCTACACCTCCGCCGTCGCGGAGGCGCGGATAGGCGGAGACCTGTACGAGGTCGCCACCTCGCCCCGTGGCGTCCGGCTCATCGTGGGGGACGTGCAGGGCAAGGGCCTCACCGCCGTCGAAACCGCGGCAGTGGTGCTGGGCGCGTTCCGGGAGGCCGCCTACGACGAGAACGACCTGGTCGCCGTGGGAGAGCGCCTGGAACGTGCGCTGGGGCGGCACCTCTCGGACGAGAAGTTCGTGACGGCGGTCCTGGCGGAGGTCGTCGACGACGCGGTCACCCTGCTGGACTTCGGGCACCCGCCGCCGCTGCTGGTCCGGCACGACGGCTCGGTCGCGCACGTGGAGGTCCCCGACCCTGCGCCGCCGCTGGGCCTCGGCAACCTGGCCGCACACGCCCCCGAGCCGTACCGGCAGCCCTTCACCCCGGGCGACCAGCTGCTCTTCTACACCGACGGTGTGACCGAGGCCCGCGACCCCGTCGGGCGCTTCTACCCGCTCTCCGAGCGGATGCCGCTGCTCAAGGACCCGGACCCGCAGACGGCTCTGGACGCGGTCCGGCAGGATCTCGTGGCCCACGTGGAGCACCCGCTGCAGGACGACGCGGCGATGCTGCTGCTCCGGCACCGCATCCAGTGACCACTCTGTGGAGGAGACGCGGGGGGCATGTACATCCCCGTTGAAGGTGATGCGGAAGTGAGACATGCTGTGTCCTGGACCTGATCCCGCGGCTGCGGAAGACTCCGCTGCGTCGCGGGGGCGGTCACCTCCCCGGCGTGGCCACTGTTCACCCGAGAGTGGGGGTGATGGGGAGTGCGGAAACGGCACCGGACCCGTTCCACGGCGACAGGACTGACGCTCCTGCTGCTCCTTGCGCTGGCAGGGTGCGGTGGGCAGAACCCCCTCAGCGACGACGTCACGCTCGAGGTGGTCGCGATCGAGCGTGGCGACGGCGCCGGGAACAGCTCCCGGCAGTTCTGGGACGAGCTGATCGGCGACTTCCGCCGCGGCCACCCCACCATCGACGTCGATGTCGACCTCTACGGACCGGACGCCGTCGACGCGGAGATCCGCAAGCGGGTCCGCGCGGGCCACGCTCCCGACCTCGCGCAGACCGGCGGCATGTTCGCCGACTGGGCGAAGAAGGACCTTCTCTACGGCGCCCGGGACATGATGTCCCCCTCCACGCGGGCCCTGATCCAGGGGAGCCTGGTCGAAGCCGGCTCCGTGCGCCGCGAACAGTACGGCGTTCCGTTCTCCGCGGTGACCAGCGCCCTCTTCTGGAACAAGGACCTCTTCGAGAAGGCCGGTGTCGAGGGGCCGCCCCGCACCTGGAAGGAGCTGCGGACGGACGCCCGCGCCCTGAAGGCGGTGGGCGTGCCGACGCCGTACGGACTTCCGCTCGCCGACGGTTCCGCCCAGGACGAGGTGCTGAGCTGGACCCGCAGCGGTGGCGGCGGCTACCTGGACGAGGGCGGTGCCTACGCCTTCGACTCGGCCAAGAACGTCGCCGCCCTCGAGTGGCTGCGGGACGAGCTGGTCGAACCGGGCCTCACCAACCCCGAGCCCGCGAAGACCCCGCGCAGCGACCTGTACGGTGCCTTCGCCCGCGGCGAGGTCGGGATGCTGGGCGGCGACCCGAGCCTGATCGAACGGGCCCGGGACGAAGGAGTGCGCTTCGGAACCGCCCCGATGCCCGGCCGTGACGGGCCGAGCCGGACGGCCACCGCGGCCGCCGACTGGACCATGGCCTTCCAGGAGGGCGGGCACCTGGACCAGGTCCGCGCTCTCCTGGACTTCGTCTTCGAGGGCGACTACCTCCTCGACTACGCGCGGACCCACACCCGGCTCCCGGTGACCACCGGCGACGTGCGCACGCTCCGCGCCGACCGCGAGGAGCGGCAGCTGTGGGGCTTCCTCGACGCGCTCGGGTCGGCCCGCTTCGCGCCCACGGGGCTGAGTACCTGGAGCAGGACCTCCGCCCGCCTCGGGCCGGAGATCGGTGCAGCGGTGGAGCCGGGGCACGACCCGGCGGACGTGCTCGGACGGGTGCAGCGGGAAGCCGTCGCCGCCGCGACCGCAGCAGGCGAATGACGTCGGCGCACCGGCGCACGCCCCCGGTGCGCCGGGGTGCCCGTCGGGGGCGCGCCGCCGCGTTCGCGCCCTCGAGGCCCGCTCACCGGCGCGGGCCGCCGCCCAACGGTCTCCCGTCCTGCGCCTGACGACGACGCTGCCGCGGCGGGCGGGCAGGCCGACCACGCGGAATCGGGCCCGCGGACCGAAAGAGTGCGCGGTGTGTCGTCCGCCGTGCCCGACCGCGGCACGAGGAAGCCCCGGACCCGCCCGGGTCCGGGGCTGTCGGGTGTGCTCCGTGGTCGGCGCCGGCAGGCCGCGTCAGGCGGCCCGCGTCACCGACCCCTGGACGGCGTGCATCCATGCCTGGCGCAGGCGGGCCAGTTCCTGGAGGTCGGAAGGGGTCCATACCTTGCGGCCCGCGACGAAGGCGCGGATCGCCGCGTTCGCGTCGTCGGCGGACGACGCACGGGAAGGCGTCGGTGTAGACGGAGTGGACATGTGTGCAAGATTAGAGGAGGTGACCGACAGTTTCACCCGCCGCAGCCGGACGGGGACTGTCCGGAGGCGGCCGCCGCGGTCGTCCGCGACACCACCGTCCGAGTGCATCCGGTGGCGCGCGGGACCGAAATCCGCAGTTCACGGGCGTCGCTGCACGGGAGCGGCGCGAGGGAGTACCGGACCGGCCGTCCGGCAGGCCGCTCCGAGCCCCGTCGCGGGTCGTGGCGCATCTCACCCCTCGGCCACGTTTGCCGGCCCCCGGGAGCCGGGGGAGTGAGGGTCGTCGTGTGCGCCCCCCGTGCGCCTCCCCCGGGTACATGTGCCATGCGAACATGGCAGCGCCCGAGGGGCCCCGCGGCGCCCGGGCGGCCCGAGACGGACGACGGAGCTGACCGTGAAGACCTCACCCACCGTGCGCACCCCTGCGGCGACCGCGGCGGGCACCCCCAGAGGCCTCACCGAGTCCCGGTGGCAGGGCCAGGGCCCCACCGTCCCCCGGATGGCGCTGGGCGCCCGCCTCCGCGCGCTGCGGGAGAGGAGAGGACTGACCCGGGCCCAGGCGGGTGCCGCGATCGGCGTGTCCCGCTCGAAGATCAGCCGCCTCGAGCACGGCCGGACCGGCAGCAAGCACGAGGACGTCGAAGCCCTCCTCGCCGCCTACGGCGTCACGGGCGAGGACGAGCGGAACGCGGTCCGCGCCCTCGCGATCCAGGGAAACACCCCGGGCTGGTGGCACCGCTACTCCGACGTCATCCCCGCATGGCTCCACGACTACCTCGGAGCCGAGCAGGCCGCCGACGTCATCCGCGGGTACGAGGTCCAGTTCGTCCCCGGCCTGCTCCAGACCGCGGACTACGCACGTGAGGTCGTGCGACTGGGCCACCCCTCCGCGCTGAGCCACGAGGTGGACCGGCACGTCGAGTTCCGCATGCTCCGGCAGGACCTGCTGGAGCGCGCGAACCCCCCGCACCTGTGGATGGTCGTGGACGAGGCGGCCCTGCGGCGCCCGCTCGGAGGAGCAGCGGTGATGCGCGCCCAACTGGACCACCTGACCGAGATGGCGGGCCGCCCGCACGTCACCGTGCAGCTGCTGCCGTTCTCCTCCGGCGGCCACCCCGCCATGTGCGGCTCGGTCACCATGCTCCGGCTTCCCGGCGGCCAACTGCCCGACATGGTGTACCTGGAGCAGCTCACCACCGCCGTCTACCCCGACAAGCCGTCCGACGTGCACCGGTACTGGGACGTCCTCAACCGGCTCGTCGTCAAGGCCGCACGGGCGAGCGAGACCCCCGAACTGCTGCGGTCGATCCGCGACGACTTCTGACCGCTCCCACCCGGCACCGGGCACGGCCCGCGCCGGGCGCCCGCCCCGGGGTCTTCCGCCCACGGCCGCGTGCGGGGCATCGTGGTCCGCACACCCAGGCACCACGCTGCGAAGGAAGACCGTCAGCCGCATGCACCACACCACCTCCCCCCACGCCGCGCTCGCGCCCGCCCCGTCGTGGCTCTCCGAAGCCGTCCTCTACCAGATCTACCCGCAGAGCTTCGCCGACTCCGACGGCGACGGCATCGGCGACCTCGCCGGCATCACCGCGCACCTCGACCACCTCTCCTGGCTCGGGGTGAACACCGTCTGGCTCAATCCGTGCTTCGCCTCGCCCTTCCGCGACGGCGGGTACGACGTCTCCGACTACTTCAGCATCGCCCCGCGCTACGGCACCGACGACGACCTGGCCACGCTCGTCGACGCCGCCCGCCGCCGCGGCATCCGCATCCTCCTCGACCTCGTCGCCGGCCACACCTCCGACCGCCACGCCTGGTTCCAGCACGCCCTCCACGACCCCGACGACCACCGCTACATCTGGACCGACGGCAGCGGACCGGTCCCCGAGGGCTTCGCCCCCTCGCCGGGCCCCCGGCCCGGCGCCTACCTGCCGAACTTCTTCGTCTCGCAGCCCGCACTGAACTTCGGCTACACGCGCAGCAACGCGGACGAGCCGTGGCGGCAGCCCGTCGACGCGGAGGGCCCGCGCGCCAACCGGGCCGCGCTGCGCGAGATCATGGACCACTGGCTGCGCCTCGGCCTCTCCGGATTCCGCGTCGACATGGCGTCCTCCCTGGTCAAGGACGACCCGGGGCACGTCGAAACCACCGCGCTCTGGCAGGAACTGCGCCGCTGGCTCGACGGCGCGCACCCCGAGGCGGTGCTGCTCAGCGAGTGGGGCGACCCGGCCGTCTCCGTCCCCGCCGGCTTCCACGGCGACTTCTTCCTCCAGTTCGGCGGGCCGGACAACGGGCTGCCGATGCGCTCCCTGTGGAGCAACGGCGGCGGCACCGTGGACACCGCCTGGGAGCCCCAGGACTGCTGGTTCCACGCCGACGGCAAGGGCACCCCCGACACGTTCGTCCGGGCCTGGCAGAACGCGGAGGCCGCCCTCCACGGAACCGGCCACGTCGTGCTGCCCACCTCCAACCACGACTTCTCCCGGCTGGCCACGGAACCGCGCAGCAGAGCGGAACTCCCCGCCGCGTTCGCCTTCCAGCTCACCTGGCCCACCCTCCCCGCCCTCTACTACGGCGAGGAGATCGGCATGCGCTACGTGCCGGGCCTCCCCGACCACGAGGGCAGCCGACTCGGCCCGCAGTACAACCGCGCCGGATCCCGAACCCCCATGCAGTGGGACGACACCGCCAATGCGGGCTTCTCCACCGCCCCCGCCGAGGACCTGTACCTCCCCCTGGACCCCGACCACGACCGGCCCACCGTGGCCGCCCAGCGCGACGACCCCGACTCGCTGCTCCACCTGGTGCGCCGGCTCATCGCACTGCGCCGCACCACACCGGAGCTCGGCCCCACCGGCAGCGTGCGCATCCTCAACACCGGCTACCCGCTGGTGCACCTGCGGGGCGGCCGCTACCTGGTCGTCGTCAACCCGCGCCGCGAGCCCGTCACCATGCCGCTGCCGTGCACCGTCCCGCCCGGCGCGGTCCCCCGCCCGCTGGAGACCTCCGGCGTCACGGTCACCGACAGCACGCTCAGCGCCGAAGGCTTCGGCTTCGGCATCCACGACCTGGGGGCACCCGGCACCCCGGCCTGACCCGTCCCGCTCCGGCCCCCGGGCCGCGGACGCCCGCGTCCGCGGCCCGGGGGAGCGCGGAACCGGTCGGAACCCTCACGCCCGGCGGACGAGCCGCCGCGCCGCGGACAGCGCCAGGTGCCACGGGTAGTCCTCCGGCCCGGCGACACCCGGCGGCCGGGGGACGAAGCCCCCGTCCTCCCCGTACAGCACCCGCACGCCCGCCCCGCGCAGCGTCGCGATGCTCGCGCCGAACTGCGGGTGGGTGGCGTACACACTGTTCACGGACGGCATCACCACCAGCGGCCACCGCTTGCCGACGGCCTCCGCGACGAACCCCGCCACGAAGTCCGGAGTCAGCCCCAGCGCGAAGGTGTTGACGCTGTTCAACGTCGCCGGCGCCACCACCGCCACGTCGGCAGCCGGCCACAGATCGGTCTCCTCGGGAGTGCGCGGCGCGCTGCGCACCGGGCGGCCCGTCGCCTCCTCCAGACCCCGGACCCGCTCCTCCCCGAGCCAGGTGCGCGCCACCGGCGTCACCCCCAGGCACACGTCCCACCCGTCCCGCAGCGCCCCGTCGACGACGCCCGCGACGTCGAGGACCGGAGGGGCGGCACATCCCAACAGGTACAGCACCGGCGCATCCATCGGGACAGTCCACCACGCCCCGGCCCGCGACGTCCGGACCGGCTCCTGCGGCGCCCCACGGACGTCAGTCCCCGACCGCGCCCGCGTCGATCTTCCTGCCGCGCGTCGTCTCCACCACCACCGGCACGCCGTCCGGGACCCGGCCGTGCAGGCGGTGGAGCAGATCCGCCACCGGCGGCGGCCCGCCCGGGACGCGCACATGGATGTACAGCGTGTGCGAGGCGGCGTCCACCTTCATCACCGACGCCCCCCGCCGTCCGCCGAGCCACTCCTCCGCGGCGGTCTTCGCCCGGGCGGTCCAGAGCTCGATCAGCAGTGTCGCCGCGGTGTTGGCGGCGAGCGGCACGAACACCACGGCGAACAGCAGTCCCAGCGCGGCGTACGTCCGCCGGGTCGGCCGCTCCGCCCCTGCCCCGGGCTGCCGGCGGTAGGCCAGCGCGGCGAAGATCACCATGCCGCCGAAGACCAGGGCGAACAGGTTGGACAGGAACAGCACCAGGGCGCCCAGGGCCAGCCATCCCGACCCGTGCCCCAGGCACACCCCGGCCACCACCAGGGGCGGGACGAGGGAGATCGCGATCGCGACGCCCGGCAGCACGGCCGACACGTCCCGGCGGGCCAGCGCGACCGCACCGGCCAGTCCCGTCGCCATCGCGGCGACCAGATCCATCAGGCCCGGCGAGGTCCGTGACGCGACCTGACTGTTCGACAGCAGGTCGTAGTCGGGAGGGACGGCGACGGAGAACAGCGCCCCCACGGCGACGACCAGCAGACTCCCCAGCAGCACCGTGAGGACCGAGCCCGTCCGTCTCCGCTGCACGGACTCCACGGCGATCCCCATGATCGGCGTGGAGAGCGGCGCGATGATCATGGCGCCGATCACCGTCGCCGTCGAGTCCGTGATCACACCGCCCGCCGCGATGAACGACGACAGCGTCAGCATGGCCCAGAACGCCGAACGCTTCGCCCGGGCATCTCCCGCCGACAGGTCGAGGTCGTCCGAGAGGTCCTCCAGCGACCGCCGCTGCGATTCCGGGAGGAGGCGGGCGCGGAGTGCGCTGATCATGGCCCGAGTATCGCCCCGGCGGGCGTACCGGGACGAACAGGACACGCCCGGTGCGGCCACCGCACCGGGCGCGCCGCCGACCGGACCGGCGGACGGCACCACCCGGTCGGGCACACCACCCACCCGAGCGCCCGGGAACACCCCCTCCCGGAGGGCGGTCCACCCGGCCCGGCGCTACCGTCGGGCGGACGCCGCACCTCCGAGAAGGAACCACGCGACCATGGACGAACGGGACCGGCAGCCGCCCGCGGAGCCGACAGGACGCCGCCGCACCACCCGGGGCGCCACGGTCAGGCTGCTGGCACTGACCGTCCTGCTCGCCGGTCTCGGCGCATGGGCGGCGCTCGGCGGCGGCCGGGCGCTCGACAGCGCCGTCGACTTCGTCGGCGCCCTCGGCGTGTGGGGCCCGGCCCTGTTCGCGGTGACCTTCGCGCTCGCGACGACGGCTCTGCTTCCCGGCTCGCTGCTGTCCGCCTCCGCGGGGGCGCTGTTCGGCCTGCCCGTGGGCGCGACCGCGGTCGTCGCGGGAGCCACGGCCGGCGCCGCACTCTCGTTCGCCCTGGCCCGCGTACTCGGCCGCCCCGCCGTGGCCCGGTACACCGGCGGCGGAGGCCGACTCGCCGGCATCGACCGCTTCCTGTCCCGGCGCGGCTTCCCCGCGGTGCTCCTGCTGCGCCTGGTCCCGCTGTTCCCCTTCGCCGCCGTCAACTACGGGGCGGGGCTCTCCGGGGTGCGGTTCGTGCCCTACCTCGCGGGCACCGTCCTGGGCATCCTGCCCGCCACCCTCGTCTTCACCGCCCTGGGCGGAGCGGCGCGCGAGCCGGACTCCCCGATGCTCTGGATCGCCGCGGCCGGCTTCGTCGCCCTCACCGCAGGCGGCTGGTGGGCGTCGCGGCTCGTCCGCTCCCGCGCGCCCGAAGTCGACGCCGCCGTGCCCGAAGCCGACGCCGCCGCACCGGAAGTCGGCGCAGCCGGCGGGAGGCGGTGACGAGCGGCGGGCGCGTGGCGACCATCGCCCCGACCTCCGCCGTCCCCGCACCGTCAGTGGCTCCTGGCGTCACGAGCACGACGGGTGCGGGGAGAACGGTCCCGGGAGCCCGCGGGGTTCTCGTGCGCGGACCGGGAAGCAGGACGGCGTTCCGCCGTGTTCGGACAGCAGACACGCACGTGCCCTGCTGCGTCCTGGAGGTCTCGCCCATGTCAGAGCCGGAGATCGATGCCGTCGTGTTCGACGTGCTCGGCACGCTCGTCGACGAACCCGCCGGTATCCGTGCCGGCATTCGTGAACTGGATCCCTCGCTCGATCAGCGCGGGGTCGCACGTCTGCTGTCGTTGTGGCAGCAGCACATCGCCGTCGAGCAACGGCGCATGCTGGACGGCGCTCGGCCCTACCGTGCAAGCCAGGTCCTCGACCGGGAGGCCGCTCAACTCGTCGCCGAGGCAGCGGGCGTCGACGATCCGACCGCGGTGGCAGCCCTGGCGCTCTCGGGCCGGAGGCTCCCGCCGTGGCCCGACGCCGAGCAGGGGCTCGCCCGACTCGCCGAACGGTTCCCGCTGATCGGACTCTCCAACGCGAGCCGGACAGCGCTGCTGGAGCTCAACGCCCACGCCGGACTGCGCTGGCACCAAGCCCTGTCGGCCGAAGACGTACAGTCCTGCAAGCCCGACCCGGCGGTCTACCAGCTGGCCGTCACCGTCGCCGGAAGACCGCCGGAGCGGCTTCTGATGGTCGCCGCCCACGCCTGGGACCTGCGCGGAGCACAGGGCCTCGGTCTGCGCACCGCCTACGTGGCCCGCCCTGTCGGTGACCCGCCCGCCCCCTCGGACCGATTCCACCTGCACGCTGCTGACCTGGTCGACCTGGCGGAGCAGATCGAGCAGACCTGAGGCGTAGGGCGTCGGCCACCGACCGGTCAGCGTGGAGTCGTCTGCTCGGATCGGGTGGTCACCGCTTGCGGCGCTTGCGCTCCTTGGCCTTGCGCCGCTCGATGGTGTACGACGACCAAGCACCGCGATGGTGGTAGCACCGTGATGCTCCGATCATCGCCAGGTTTCGGCACCGAGTGCCCTTCCCGGTCGTCGCTCCACAACGCGACTGCGTGCCCATGGTGCATCACCTCCGGAGCGTCAGTGTTCAACCCTGACCCAGGCTGGCTTCCGCCCGAACACGGGCGGAAGGCGTACGCCCGGTGCACCGGAGCTGTCGGCAGGCGCACAGAGGCCTCACGACTTCTGATGGCACGCTGTGGTCAGCACGAGCGCCCGAGTTGCTGGACTCCGCTGCTGTAGTGCGACTCCAGCGTTACTCAGGTCCCATCGGTGTAAGCGAGGTGGGCACCGCAGGATCGACACCGGAAGAGAAAGGCGACCGGCATTCCGTCTCGGTCCAATGCTGCGAGATGGCGATCGATGAGTTCATCCTGCCAGCGCCAGGCACGCATCTCTTGCCGAAGCTGATCGGTCACCTCGGGGAGACCTGCAAGTTCCGCTGCGCCGGCGGGCCCCAGGAACGCGGCCGCGTCGCCACAGTGCTGCAACCACCGTTCCTGCTGCCAGCCGATGAAACCCGGAGTTCGACGTGCCACCTCCTCGATGGTCGACGCCTCAACTCCGTCGAGATCAGAGACATCGGAGAATTCGGCGTCGAATCGCTGGGCTGCTGAGCCATCCGCGATGCACCAGGGGCACACCGTGCCGTTCGGGTTCTGCGCCGTGTACATCGACGCGTGGTACAGATAGCCCCGGCGCTGTCCGCAGCACACGCAAGGCCCACTGCTGGGCTCAACGGAACCTGATGCCACGGGGGCCGGATGATAGGGGAAGAACGGCAACGCAACGGGATTCATCAGGGTGTGCCTCCATCTGTCCGGCGTGCGTCGGGTGCCACTGAGCCAAGCACGACGGCGTCGTCTCCTACGGCGAGCGCGGGCAACTCGGCCTCGAACGGGACTCCTGCACGTAGGACGTAGGGCGGGTCACCCGTCATGGCTGCGCGTCTCTGCTGTTCGCGGCCGGCGTGCCGCCCCGAGTCGTGATGGAGATCCTCGGACATTCGCAGATCGCCATCACGATGAACGTGTACACCCGCGTGAACGATGACAGCCGCCGGGGCGCGATGAGCCACATGGACGCTCAAGCGGCGACGGTAGAGCAGGGGGCTGCCGTCAATACAACCGTCAACGCCCCCGTGATCCGAGATCACGAGGGCGTTGACGCTGGTCAGCCTGGTGCCCCCGGCAGGATTCGAACCTGCGACACCCGCTTTAGGGGTTTTCCCTGGGCGAGGTGGTGACCTGCGGGGATGCAGGCTACGAGCTGTCTGACGAGAGGAAACAATCCTCCGTAGTTCACACGTTCTCATGGTGCTTCCCGTGCCCGTGTGTGCTGGATGCGTGGCCGTGGCCGTCGTCCAACGGGGGCATGCTCGGGATTCGGCGCGTGTTCGGAATGAGGCTGAGGTGCGAGCGGTGCAGGCGTCAGACCTTCTCGACTCGCACGGAGCGTCCGGCGAGGAGTTGATTCATGTCGTCGGTGTCGGACGTGAAGACGGTTGCCTGAGCCCCCTGCGCGGCTTCCCGCCCGGCCACAGCCGCCAGAACGGCGTCGATGGCGTACTTGTGCCCATGCAGGCCGACCGCCTTGAGCATGTCGCGCGCCATGGCGATCACATGGTCGTCCGTGTGGACGACCCGGATCCGGGACAGCGTCCAGTTCCACAGTGCCTGCCTCGACGTTTCGCGAGGGTCCCATGCCTCCAAGGTCGTGAGCGCCGAGGTGACGATCGGGATGTCGAGCCGCGGAGCTGTCTTGATCAACGCGGCCATCTCCCGATCACCCTGAACCGCCTTGGAGAGCGCCTCACAGTCGAAGACGAAGACGCGCCGGCGTGGCCGCTGCAGCTTCGCTCGGGCGGTGCGACTCACGCAGCCTCGTCCGAGCTCGATCGCCCCTCGTCATGCCAACCGTCGATGGCGGCGATGCGGTCCAGCGCTGCTTGCTGTTCGTCTTCCGTCACGGCGCCGTGCTCTTCTTCGAGACATTCGGCCAACTCGCGCAGTCGGTCCATGCCGTCCTGATGAGCGGCGGCGGCCGCGATGTAGGCGGAAACCCCGCGCGCGTCCACGCGTTCTTTGATCGATTCCGCCAGCTCTTCCGGCACGGTGATGGTGATCTTCCGGGTTGCCATACTGCAAGTATGCCATGGGTCCGTGTGCTCCGCGCCCGCGTCGCGGGGTGTGCCTCGATGCGTCGGAGTGCACGCTTATTGATGTCAGTTTGTGGATGTCAGTCGCGCACCCCCCCCACGCGGTCAGTCCCTACGGGAGAGCCGTTGGAGCCGTCTCCTGCGGACAGCAGCCCGCCCTCACCCGCCAGCCGGATCTCCTCAGCCTGCGCCCGGTCGACCAGCGGGGAGCCTCCGCAGAGACAGTCACGTCTGTCATCGACCGTACAGATCCAGCCGGAGGCGTGAGGAAGCCGTCAGCTCTCATCTATCAGCGAGCTCTGGAGAGGCTGCAGCTGACGGGGGCGGGGTGCGGGTTCGTCGACGACCACGCCGAGAACCTGCCCCGGCCGAGGGCCCTGGGCATCCGCACGGTCCATCACACGACAGACCCTGCAGCGACCGCCGCACTCCTGGACTCGCTGCTCCTCGACCCGGCAGGCGTCTTCTCCTGAGCCGACCCTGGGCTGTCGCGCTCCTCGCTCAGCGGACTCGCGCTGGGTCGTCCTTTTCGGGGCCTGCATGATGATCAGCGTGAACACGGAAAGCTGTGACCCATCCGAGATCGCGGCCCTCCGCGACATCTTCGCCTCCTATGCGGCGGCGGCGCCACCGGCCGGTTGGGAGGCGGTGCGGTCCTTCGAAGCAGAGCACCGCATCGTGCTCCCGGAGCCGTACCGCACACTCGTGGCGGAGATCTGCGACGGACCGTGCGCGGGACCGCCCTACTACGGTTTGCTGCCTTTCGCGCAAACGCCCTCGGATTGGGGCTCGTACCGCCCTGAACGCCTGCTGGCGGAACCTTTCCACTGTCGGCGCCGTGGTTGTGGGAGGAGGAAGGGAGCGCGCAGGTACTGTCGGAGCAGGAGCTTGAGGCTCGGACGGACTCCGTGACCGACCACGGCTCACTGCTGCTGGGCACGGACGGCTGCGGCATGTACTGGCACCTCATCGTTTCCCGCCCGCAGCGCGGTCACGTCTGGCTCATCGATGAGAACGGTGCGGTGCCCTTCGGTACTCGGCCGGACGCATCCCTGATGCCGGGCATGCCCGGTTTCACGGGGTGGGTGACCCGCTGGGCACAGGGCCGGTCTTGGTATACGGATGCCTAGGTGTATGAGGTCATGAGGTTGGTGACGCCTGTGTGGAGTCGGGAGGCTGGAGGGCGGTTCCCGGCGGCAGTGTGCGGCCGAAGGTAGTTGTAGTGGACGTTCCAGGGGGACTGCTGCATGTGAAGCTCCCCCAAGGCCGGGTAGTCAAGGTCCGGGCCGGGGGCGCAAGCGAGGACGAAACGGCCCTTCCGATCGGAACGTGAGCAACGTGGCCCCGTTGAGACAGGTGTCGACCAAGACGTCCTGCTCACGGAGCCACGTTGTCTCTTCATTCTGCATCCCCGCCTGCCCTATCGACGTTCGCGTGCGACGGCACTCCGGCCACGGGGTGCTTCGCGGCTGGGCACTTGGGCGGCCTGACCCCGTTTCTCCCCTTCGAGTTGGTGGACGCCGTTCTGGAGGAGACCCGCGCGGTCCAGCGGCGGCTGCGAGGGCTGCCCTCGAGGGTCGGTGTGTATTTCGTGGTGGCGATGTGCCTGTTCCCAGAGGTCGGGTACCGACTGGTCCGGGACAAGATGGCTGCTGCCCTTGTCGGCGTCCTGCCTGGCCCCAGCACGAAGGGTCTACGTGATCTGCGCCGGCGGGTGGGATGCGCCCCGGTGAAGGCCCTGTTCGAGGTGGTGGCCGGAGTATTGGCCCAACCCCACACCCCCGGAGTGCGCTTCGGCTCGTTCCGGACGGTGTCCTTCGACGGCTGCAGCTCGATCAAGGTGCCGGACAGCGAACGGAACCGGGCCCGGCTGGGGCGGTGCCCGCATGGCGGCCATCCCCAGATCGAGTTGATGACACTGGTCGAGACCGGAACGCGCGCGGTGATCGGCGCGGTCTTCGGGCCTACCCGGGAGGGCGAGACCTCCTACGCCAGCCGGCTACTGCATCACCTGACCCCTGGAATGCTGGTGCTGTGGGACCGAGGATTCGACAGCAACGACTTCCTCGCCGCCGTCCACGCCACCGGCGCACACCTCGTCGGCCGCATCAGTCAGCGCCGCCGCCCACCGGTCCTGAAACTTCTCGCGGACTCCTCCTCTCTCTCGACCATCGGCGGTGTGCCCGTACGCATCATCGAGGCCAAAGTGAACATCGCCTGCACCGACGGCAGCACCTTCGAGGACTCCTGCCGGCTGGTGACCACCCTGCTCGACGCCCAGCACTACCCGGCCGATTCGGCCTGAAGGTCAGCGCCGAGTGTAAGTAGCCGCCGGACGGCTATGTTGCAAGGTGCCCAGGAAGCAGGCTTCCTGGGCACCGCCCCGGTTCCATGGACTCGGTAAAGGATCAACGAGATAGTGTCTCTCCTGAATGTCAGCGACGTCAGCTACTCCTATGACGGCATTGTCAATGTCCTGTTGGACGTCACCTTCACGGTCGAGAAAGGCACGATCGTCGGTCTCGTCGGCCCCAATGGCTCCGGCAAGTCCACACTGATCAAGAACATCTTCGACCTCGTACGCCTTCAGTCGGGGTCCATCTGGATCGGCGGCCAGGAGCACGCCCGGCCCGAGGCGAAGCAATTGGGCATGTACCTGGCCAGCAACGACTACCTTCCCGAGTTCCTCACCGCCCGCGAGTACATCTCCATGATGGGCAAGCTGTACGGTCTCGACGCTGACCACGACGAAGCCCTCGCCCTGTTCCGCAAGTTCGCCATGGAGGGCCGCTACGACGACCTCATCGAGGACTATTCGCATGGTATGCGCAAGAAGACGCAGCTGGTGTCCGCCCTCGTCATCCGCCCGCCGCTGACCGTCATCGACGAGACCCTCAACGGCATCGACCTGGAAGCGCTGCATCTCGCCGAGAAGGAGTTCAGCCGGGCGCGCGACGAGGGACGTTCGATTCTGCTGTGCACGCACGACTTTGCCGTGCTGCAGCGCCTGGCCGACAGAACGGTCTTCCTCGACCTTGGTCACGTGGTGTACGACGAGTTAACGAACCATTTGGTCGAAGAACACGGATCGGTCGCCGCCATGGTGTTCGACTACCTCGAAACGGCGCAGCGGTGACGGCGGTCCGGCTGAGGCGCTCCGCAGTCCTGGCCCGGATGCTTCTCGTCTTTTTCCGCCGCCGGGTGCTGCGGGCCGGCGCCCTGAAGTCCGCCCCGGTCAGAGTGTTCGTCACGGTCGCAGCTGTTGTGCTCCTGGGCGTCATGTGCACCGCCTCCTACTTCTTCCTGCAACCCCTGGCTGACGAAGCGGCCGTGTGGCGGCTGCTGTTCGACACCTCGACGGTGTCCCTCCTGCTGTGGGTGCAGGTCGCGTTTTTGCTGGTGAAGGTGTTGTTCCTCAACGCCGAAGGAATGATGCAGCTGAGCTATCAGCTGCCGGTCACCAACCGGGAGCGCTCGGCGGCGTTTCTCATGTACGAGGCGGCGATGACCGCCATTGTTGCCGCTGCCGGCCTCGTCTCTCTCGCCGTCAGCGCGCTGGTCCTCCTCGGCCCGTCGGCGACTGGCTACATCACCGCCTCGATCATCCTGCCGGTCGCCCTGACCTATCTGGCCCTGTCCGCCCTGTACCAGCTGCTGACCCGGCTGTGGATGCTGATAGGGCTCAGCCGAATGGCGGGCGTCCTCAACGCGCTCGCTCTGTTCGCGGCGCTGGCGTACTACTCCGCGCAGATGACACCGATGGTTCAGGACATCTCCGATGCGTATCTGAGTAAGCGGACCGAGTACACATGGGTCACGTCGGTGTCCTGGGCCTACGTTCCTCGCCAGGTGGGTGTGGTTTCGCCCGTTACGCGCTTGGCGAGGTTGTCGATGGAGGCGATGTGGATCATGGCTTCGGAGCTGGCGGTCAGGGTCTCGTAGTCGCGGGTGAGACGGCGGTGCATCATGATCCAACCGATACTCCGCTCCACCACCCAGCGCCTTTTCACAACCTCGAAGCCGCGGATTCCCGGTTTTCTGTTGACGACTTCGACGTCGATTCCGAGCTGCGCTCCGTGCTCGACAACGGCCTTCTTGAAGCCTGTGTCGACCCAGCTCTTGACGATGGTCGGGTAGGTCTCCTTTGCCTGGTCGAGGAGGCGTATTCCCAGCGCGTTTTCGGAGAGGTCGGCGGCTGTGACGTTCACGGCGAGGATGAGGCCGATCGTGTCGGTGAGGATGCCTCGCTTCCGGCCCACGATCTTCTTCGCGGCGTCGGTTCCCTGGCTGGTCACGGGCACATTGGTGGAGGTCTTCACGCTCTGGGTATCGATGACGGAGGCCGTGGGTTCGGGCTTGCGACCTTCCTTCACGCGGGCCAGGGCGGTCAGGTCGTAGTTGAGCTGGACGAAGATTCCCTCGTCGCGCCAGGTGGCGTAGTAGGCGTAGACGGTGCCGTGGTTGGGGAAGTCGTGCGGGAGGTATTTCCAGGGGATTCCGGTGCGGTTCACGTAGAGAATGGCGTTGAACACGTCGCGGAGGTCGACTTTGGCCGGCTGGCCGGTGGGCCTGCGGTCGAGACGGGCTTTCCGCCATGCCGTCAACGTCGGCTCGATCAAGGCCCACCGGGCGTCGGACAGGTCGCTGGGTACGGCTTCCGCTGGCTCACGCCGTAGCGTTGGCATGAACAGGCCGGAATTCGATGTTCCGCTGAACATCGGGTGGTTCTGGTACATCGTCAAACCAGACGGACTTCCAGCTACAGAAGCGAGCAAGACGGGCGACGGGCCTCGAGCGGCAGGGGAGGACGAGACGCGCCTACCTGGTGGAACGAGGCAAACCAGGGTACGGATGAAGGCCACTTTCCGGAACGTAGCTACGTAAACGCCCTCTTGCAGTCCCTCTTCCGGCGATGCGGCGCACAAATCCGGGAGGGTCACCCGGCCTGTTGCCTACGGCTGTGCTCCAGCGCTCTCGGGCGTGCTGCTGAGCACCGTGGGCGAGTACACGTGGCCGGTGGTTCCGTCGATGGTCGCTTTGTACACATGCTGCTTGGTGTGCAGCGTGAGGAGCCAGTGCACGCGCCAGTCGCCCTCGCGGCGTTGGGCGAGGAGTACCGGTTCGGACTTCCGGGAGTCACTCGCGGTTCGGTGGAAGTGCTGCTCCATCGCTGCCCAGGCATCGGCTTGGGAAGTGTTCAGCGGTGGCAGGGCGGGGTCGTCGATGTGGCGGGCGAGGAGGTTGGTGAGGCGTCCGCTCGGCTCGATGACGACGTCCAGGCGCATCGGCATGAGGATGCCGTCCTTCTCGCGGCGCCAGCTCACCATCCAGTTCAGACCCTCGCCCTCCCCTTGGGCTGTGGCGGTCCGCCGGGAGTCCTGCAGCGCCCAGGGAGCGAACTTCTTTGCGTACGCCGTGGCGCGTGCTGCTGCGCCGTCCGCGCTGTCCACCGGCCCGGTGGCGCCGGGGATGGCGAAGCTCTGCTTCGTGCCCAGGTAGCTGGGCACGAGATCGACCCGGAAGCGCTCCCGGTCCGGCCACGTCAGTTCGGCGGCGCCTCCCGGCAGGCTGGCGCTGATGGTTCCGGATCCGTCCGGCCCGGGAGTGAAGGAGACCTCCTTCACGCGGTATCCGCTGCCGAGGGCTTGGTGGATGTGACGGGTGATCGCCTCACGTTGCGAGTCACTGGCGGAGATCTCGCTGCGGTCCCTGTCCACGACGTTCGGGGTCATCCACAGTCCCCAGGTGCCTACCAGGACGGCGAGGGCGACACCGGAGACGGCCAGGGTCCGGGATGTGGTGAGGAAAGCGGGCTCCTCCTGTTCCTTGCCCAGGCCGTTGACAAGGGCCCCCAAAGCGACCCCGCAGAGGGCGCCGGCGGAGTTGGCGACGAGGTCGCTGGTGTCGCAGAGGCGGCCCACGAAGGGGAGAACGCTCTGAAACGTCTCGATGCCTGCGGTGAGCACTATTCCCAGCAAGGCCACGGGAAGCACGCGGCGGGTCGCCATCACGCCGATGAGCCCGAAGGGGACGAACATGCCCGCGTTGAGGCGTCCCTGCACTGTGCTGAACGGTTCCCACACGCTCTTGTTGATGGTGCACACGATCGGCCCGCCACCGCCGCCCGTCGTCCACAGCGTCAGCAGCAGGACAGCGAGGATCGAGGCGATCCACAAGCCGAACAGAGCCGGCCGCGGCGATCGGCGAGAAGCCAGGCGATAGGCGAATCCTCCGCCTGCGACAGTGATGATCAGGCAGAGGACAAGGAACCCTTCGTGCCCGTTGAAGACAGCTTTCAGCATGACTACGTTTCGATAGTGTCAGGCAAAGGGGTCGCCGTAAGACGAAACACGGCGACCCCTTGTGTTGGTCATGTTCCGGTCTTTGTCAGCACTGAGGGAGCGGTGGCGTCGGGTATGTGTTGCCGCCCGAAGTGTTCAACTTGCCGGTGAACGGGGAGCAGCTTGCGCCAGGACTCCACTGGTGGCTGTAGTGGCGCGGGGTATTCGACATGTTCTGGTATCCCGCCCAGTGGTTGTTTCCGTTTCTCTCCCAGCCGAGACGTGCCGTGAGGGAACCGCCTGACTCTCTCCAGTAGTTGACACGGACGTAGGTGCCATCGCTCTTCCCGCTCACAGTGAGTACGCCGTTGCTGATCGAGGTGCAACGCTGGCCGCCTCCAGGATTCCCGTTGGACGGACAATCCGTGACTCCCAGGATCGATACATCCTGAGCCTCTTCAGCCATGGCCGTCGAGGCGCCCATGACAGGTATTGCAAGAGCTGCTCCAGCAGCAACTATGACGCGCATGCGATCACGCATAACAGGAAGTCCATTTTTTGAGTGTGACTGCAGATCTGAATCGGAAACCTTGACGAGTCGCCGATTAGTTGTTTCCAGGTCTCCTTTTAGGTTATTTTCACAGCCATGGTCAGTGGCTGGCGCCCCCTTGGAGGTATCGATCAACTTACAGTGCGTGAGGACGCCTAGGCAACAAGGAATTGACTTACTGGCTGAAACTGACATGGGTGGCGCGAAGGCTTCGGCCCCTCGGGTAATCGCCGACAGGCTTTCGCTGGCCATAATGCACTGCAATCTGGGTGAACTGGGCGGATTCAATCGGTCGTCGCAAACACCTTGATTTCGGAGGTGTTCAAGATCGCTACGGAGGACTGGAGCAGAAAGACCGGCGATGTGCCCGAGGGGCTGCTGCGTCAGTACTTCCCGAAGGGCACCGACCTCTCCCGATGGTCCGCAGAAGACCTCGAAGCCGTCGCCCAGGCGATCAACAACCGGCCCGGAAAAGTCCTCGGTTGGCGGACGCCGGCCGAAGTCTTCGAAGAGTAGCTACGCTCGTTGCAACAGCCCGGTGTTGCAAGCACCAGTCTGAACTCGCCCAATTTCGGGCAAGGAAGTTCGTCCACGCTCTGCACCGCCACGGCCTGACCGGGTCCATGGGAAGAGTCGGCGCCGCCGGCGACTACGCCGCGATGGAGTCCTTCTTCGCTCTGCTGCAGAACAACGTCCTCGACCGCCGTCCCTGGACCACCCGGCAGGACCTCCGGACCGCGATCGTGACGTTGGATTGAGCGGACCTACCACCGGCGCCGCCGACAGCTACGGCTGGGCCGCTTGACGCCCATCGAGTACGAGACCACCACGAAGCCCGCCGCTCTCGCGGCATGAAACCCGACTGTCACCTATACGTGCAGCAGTCCCTGGCCCTGGTACTCGGGCTTGAGGGGTGCCCTCATCCTGGCTTCCAGGTGGTCGACGAGGTGCTGGTGTCGGCGGCGGGCCAGTTCGTCGTTCGAGGGCATCGTCTGCCTCCCACCCTGCGCGCACGGCCATGTGTGCCATATGCGTGCTGCGAGACCGGAGGCCCTGTCGCCCTCTCGGGCGACAGGGCCTCTGACCTGGTGTTTCTGCGTGCCCCCGGCAGGATTCGAACCTGCGACACCCGCTTTAGGAGAGCGGTGCTCTATCCCCTGAGCTACGGAGGCGGGGCGTCTGCGAAGCGTGGCAGAAAACCTCGGAGGTGTCCGGGAAGGCGCTCCGTCGAGCTGTCTGCGATCACGCTGCGTCTGCTCCTGGGAGCCTTCCGTGCACCGGGCATGGGCGTGCGTGTGCAGAGACATCCACGGCTCGATCCAGCAAAGCTCCGGGGACAGCGTAGCGGACGAGGGGCCGCGGGTATCCGATCAGGGTGCCGCCGGGGAGGAGGGGGACGTTGGCGCGGGCGCCCCGCGTTGTCCGCCGCGACGGAGGTTGCGGTCGTTCCGGTGGCAGGTTCTCCGCTCCCGGCGCAGTGCTTCCGCCGCTTCGGAACCCGGCTGCGTCCGCACCGGTGATGTCGACGCCCTGACTGTTCGGAACCGCATTGTCACTGACAGCTGTTCTCATGGGTATGGGCGCATGGCCCGGCGGCGCCGTGGAGCGCCGCGAGGGGAGGGATGAACATGAGCACCACTTCGCGCGACGAGGTCATCGCGGGCGAGCAGCGGGCGGTGGACCACGCGTACGACTGCTACGCCGCGCGGCTCGCCGAGCTGACCGGTGGGGGTGTCGCCTCGGCTTCCGCCACCGGCAAGGACGGCGTCGCCAACCGCCTCGAAGCCCGGGTGCGGGCCGCGGAATACGACGGACTCGGCAACGAGTCGCTGGTCATCGGCAGGGTCGACGTGCAGGACAGGCCGAGTGACGTTCCGGAGACCTTCTACGTCGGTCGGCGTGCGGTCTCCGACGTGACCACCCGCGACACCGTCGTCGTGCTGTGGACCAGTTCGCTGGCCAAGCAGTGGTTCGAGGCAACGCCGGAGGCGCCGCGCGATGTCGCCCTGCGGCGGCAGTTGCGCTGCACGCAGAGCACCGTCGAGGACTACCACGACGAGATCGCCCCGGTGGTGCTCGCTGAGTCCTCGGCCCCCACCGTCCCCGAACCGCGGTCCGCTGCGGAGGGCGAGGCGGCCGAGGAGGAGGCGCCTCCCGAGGGGCGAGCGGGGGAAAGGGCGGAACCGCGGGCACCGGCCGGAGCGAAGCGCCGCCCGCCGCCGACTCCCGGTGATGTGGCGCGGGCCCAGCGTCGCAAGCCGGTCCAGCCGGACGACTTCCTCCTCCGTGAACTCGAGCGTTCCCGCCGGGGCCCCATGCGGGACATCGTGGAGACCATTCGGCGCGATCAGATGAGGCTGGTCACCGAATCCCCGTCCGATGTCCTCGTGGTGCAGGGCGGCCCGGGAACCGGCAAGTCCGCCGTCGGGCTGCACCGCGTGACCTGGCTCGTCAACAACGAGCACTTCCCCGCCCAGGACATCCTCGTCATCGGGCCCCACCAGCGCTTCCTCGACCATGTGGGCCAGGTGCTGCCGACGCTCGGCACGCGCGACGTCAACGCCGTCCAGCTGAACCGCCTGTGGACCGCCGACATCACGGGCAACGACGCCCCGTCGGCCCGGCTGGTGAAGTCCGACGAGCGGATGGCTGCTGTCCTGCGGAAACGTGTCGAGAGCGATCTGCGCTCCGACGTCCTCGACGAACTCACCACCGCGCCGTCCTTCGAGGGCGACGAACCCGCCGTTGTCGTCACGGCCGGCAGCGCGACGCTGCGTCTTCCCCGGTCCGAGGTCCTCGACCTGCTCAACGAGGCCCACGGCGGCGACGGTCCCTACCGGCAGCGCCGCGAACGTTTCCGGAACCTTCTCATCGATCGCCTTCTTCGCGAACTCGCCGCTCTCGCTCCTCGCCGCGTGCAGGACGGTGCGATCCGCCGTGACCTCGAACGCAATCGCCGCGTCGAGCGGCTCATCGACCGCATCTGGCCGACGCCGGGTGCCCGTGAGGCCCTGCGGAGTCTCTACGACCAGCCCGACCTGCTCCGCCGCTGCGCCGACGGCGTGCTCAGCGACGAGGAGCAGCGCGCGCTCCACCGTCCCCGGGCCGCCACCGCCGACGCCGACCCCTGGACCCTCGAGGACCACGTCTGCCTCGAGGAGCTCCGTTTCCTCATCACCGGGGAGTCACCCCGGCGGTACGGGCACATCGTCGTCGACGAGGCGCAGGACCTGACCCCCATGCAGGCCCGGGCGTTGCGTCGGCGCTGTGCGGTCAACGGTTCGATGACGGTCCTCGGTGACCTCGCGCAAGCCACCGGCCCGCACACCCACACGAGCTGGGAGCGCCTCGGTGCGTTGCTCTCGGACCACGGCGACTGGCGGGTCTCCGAGCTGAACACCAGTTACCGCGTGCCGGCAGAGATCATGTCGTTCGTCTCGCCTCTCGCCCGTGCAGTCGCACCGGCCCTGCCCTCCCCGCATGCCGTACGCGCGGCGGGCGAGGGTGCGGTACGGACCCTGGCGACAGAACCGTGGAAGCTTCTCGACGACACCGTCACCGAAGTGACGCGTCTGGTGGGTACGGACGACGGAACGACCCTGCGCTCGGTTGCGGTCGTGGTTCCCGACGACTCCGGATGGCTCGACGAGATCCGCCACCACCTCGACGCACACACCGCGATCGCCGATGCCCGCCGTGAGTCCGTCTTCGTGCTGGCGGCCGCTCAGGCCAAGGGCATGGAGTACGACCATGTCCTCGTCGTCGAACCCGCCACGATCGCGGACCGCGGCCCGGCCGGGCTGCGTCAGCTCTACATCGCTCTCACCCGCAGCACGCAGAGCCTGACCGTGCTGCACACCTCCCCGCTCCCCGAGGCGCTGACGAGGTCCGACGAGCGCACGGAAGCGTCGCCATCCGAGCCCGAACCGAAGGCGACGGGCGGCGATGTCCCCGAGATCGGCACGGACATCCGTGTTCGGGTGGTCGCCCACACCGCAGGTGGCAACTACAGGGTCGAGGCGGTGCGGCCCGCCACCGACCGGACGCTCCTCCTGGCCGTGCGGCACGGTTCCACGCCGCCTGCCGTCGGAGCGGAGCTGGACGGCTGGGTGCTCCGCCATGCCTCCGACGTCAGCTTCGTCACGCTCGAGGAACGGGGGCGCATGCCGATCTCGTCCAGGATGGCGAGGCGTTACCTCGCGGCGGTCGGCATCGTCGACGAACTGTCCGACGGTGAGGTCCCGTCGGACAGCCGCACGCGGCTTTCCGAGCTCAAGGGCATGGCCGATCGCTGCCTGCGCCTCGACCAGCAGGACTGGCTGGACGTCTGGCGCGTGCTCGGCTCCCCGGAGAGGGACCGTCTGAGTCTGTTGCGGGATCTCGCGGCGGACACGCAGCGGGCCGTGTCCGCCGGCGCCCTGGACGGTGGCAGGTTCCGGGCCGAGCTCGAACGCAGCGGCTGGGCCGACGCCTTGGCGACTGCACGACGGACACTGCGGCAACGGCTTGCGGCGGAGCCCTCCCCGCCGGCCGGTACCGGGGACTCCGCACCCGCGCACCCACCTGCGGTGAAGGAGAGCGATCGAATGCCCGACACTGCGGCAGAGCACGACACCCCGGAAGCGCGGACGGGCAGTTCACCTCTCGAGCGGGCGCTGGAGGCCGCGGCCGCAGCCGACCGCAGGTGCAACACCCACGAACTGGTCCGCCTCGAGTTGAGGGCAGCCCTGCTCCGGTCGGACCTGCGCACCACCGAATCCGCGATCGTCGACGTCCATCGCATGGGCGAGGCGGGTCACGTCGTCTACGAGGTTCTCGGTGCAGGCGGTCGTGCCTACCCCGACCTCCGCTCGGGAGCGGTGCGCCTCCTGGAGATCAATCACACCCTGACGACGCCGGTCGAGGAGCTGTTCCTGGTCCTGCCGGAAGCACCGGAGGAGGAGTGGGCCGCCGACACCGTGCACGCCGTCTTCGGCGTGCACGTGCTGTGGCAAACCCCGAACGGGTGGGACGGGCGGCACGTGGAGGCTGCGCTGGGCTCGGCGCAGCGGTCGTTCCGCCGGTGAAGTCGCTCGGGCGCCCCTCACTGCGCTCCTGTGCCTGCGCGGGCGGCGAGGTGGCGTTCGGCGACGAGGGCGGTTCCGGGGCCGTTCGGCTCCGGAACCGATGATGATCACGTCACGGATGTCGCCGTCTACTTCGCGGCGTCCGGGGTGATCTCGGCGAGAAGTTCCTCCACTCGGGCTTTGATCTCGTCGCGGATGGGGCGCACGGCCTCGACGCCCCGGCCCGCGGGGTCGTCCAGCGTCCAGTCGAGGTAGCGCTTTCCGGGGAAGACGGGGCAGGCGTCGCCGCAGCCCATGGTGATGCAGACGTCGGAGGCCCGGACGGCGTCCACGGTCAGCACCTTCGGGGACGCCGCGGTGAGGTCGATGCCGACTTCGCGCATGGCCTCCACTGCGGCCGGGTTGACCTGGTCGGCGGGTGCGGAGCCGGCGGAGCGGACCTCGACGCGGTCGCCCGCGAGGTGCGTGAGCCAGGCTGCGGCCATCTGGGAGCGGCCTGCGTTGTGCACGCAGACGAACAGGACGGAGGGCTTCTCGGCCATCGGGGGTCTCTCTCGATCGGGTTGCGCGCGCTGCCAGTTGGCATCAGCGGAGGCTGGCGTCAGCGACTGCTGATGTGACAGTATCAGTCCATGATGACGTCAGCCAAGACTGAGCTGAGCGCGACGGAGATCGACCTGATCCGGGTGCTCGCGGACCCGCTCCGGTTCCGGATCGTGCAGCTTCTGGCCCACGAGACGCTCTGCACCACGCACCTCGTCGAGGAGACGGGCGCGCGGCAGACCAACCTCTCCAACCACCTGCGGGTGCTCCGGGAGGCCGAGGTGGTGGAGACCGAGCCGTGCGGCCGCTTCACGTACTACAAGCTCCGGCCCGACGTGATCGAGAGACTGGCCGCCTCGCTCGGCGAGTTGGCCGGGACCGCCCGCAACACCCTCGCCGCCGACACGAAAAGGACCTGTCCGTGACCAGCACCGACTCCGCTGCCACCACGCCTGCGCCGCCGGACACCGGCGGCGCAGGCGTGGTGGGCCGGCTCTCCACCCTGGATCGCTTCCTGGCCGTGTGGATCCTCGCCGCCATGGCCCTCGGTCTCGGGCTGGGACGCCTGATCCCCGGCCTGAACGATGTCCTCTCCGCAGTGGAGGTCGGCGGCATCTCGCTGCCCATCGCCCTCGGCCTGCTGGTCATGATGTATCCGGTCCTGGCCAAGGTCCGCTACGACAGGCTCGACGCGGTCACCGGCGACCGGCGGCTGATGGTCTCCTCGCTGGTCGTCAACTGGGTCCTCGGCCCGGCGGTCATGTTCGCGCTGGCGTGGCTCTTCCTGCCGGACCTGCCCGAGTACCGCACGGGTCTGATCGTCGTCGGCCTCGCCCGCTGCATCGCCATGGTGATCATCTGGAACGACCTGGCGTGCGGGGACCGGGAGGCCGCCGCCGTCCTGGTCGCGCTCAACTCCGTCTTCCAGGTCCTCGCCTTCGGCCTCCTGGGCTGGCTCTACCTCGATCTGCTGCCCGGCTGGCTCGGTCTCGGCGAGGGCGAGCGGCTCGACATCTCGATGGGGGAGATCGCGTTCAACGTCGTCGTCTTCCTGGGCATCCCGCTGCTCGCCGGGTTCCTCACCCGCCGCATCGGGGAGAAGAGGGCCGGGCGCGACGCGTACGAGAACCGGTTCCTGCCGAGGATCGGCCCCCTCGCGCTCTACGGGCTGCTGTTCACCATCGTCGTCCTCTTCGCCCTGCAGGGGGACACGATCACCTCGCAGCCGCTCGACGTCGCCCGCATCGCGGTGCCGCTGCTCGTCTACTTCGCCCTGATGTGGTTCGGCACCTTCGCGCTCGGCAAGGGCCTCGGCCTGGGCTACGACCGCACCGCGACGCTCGCCTTCACCGCCGCCGGAAACAACTTCGAACTCGCCATCGCCGTCGCCATCGCCACCTTCGGCGTCACCTCCGGCCAGGCGCTGTCCGGCGTCGTCGGGCCCCTGATCGAGGTTCCGGTCCTGGTGGCGCTGGTCTACGTCTCCCTGGCCTGGCGCCGCAGGTTCACCGCTCCGGCGCCGGTCGCCGCGGGCAGGTGACGGGGTGACGGAACGGACGGACGTGGTGGTGGTCGGCGGCGGCCAGGCTGGGCTCGCGGCCGGCTACCACCTGCGCCGCCGGAAGCTGGACTGCGTCGTCCTCGACGCCTGTTCCACGCCCGGCGGTGCGTGGCAGCAGGCCTGGGACTCCCTGCGCCTGTTCTCCCCGGCCGCGTACTCCTCGCTGCCCGGCCGCCTCATGCCGCCCCGGCCCGGCGCCACGTACCCCGACGCCGAGCACGTGGTCGAGTACCTCGCCGACTACGAGAAGCGCTACGCCCTCCCCGTGCGGCGCGGCACCCGGGTCCACGCCGTGCGCCGCGACGGCCCCCGGCTTCGGACCGAGACCGACACCGGGACGTGGCAGTCCCGCGCCGTCATCAGCGCCACCGGCACCTGGTGGCGTCCCTTCCTCCCCGCCGTCCCGGGCGCCGCCGCCTTCCGGGGCAGGCAGGTGCACACCGTCGACTACCGCAGGCCCGAGGAGTTCGACGGGCACCGCGTCCTGGTCGTCGGAGGCGGCAACTCCGGTGCGCAGATCGCCGCCGACCTGGCCGTGCACGAGGGCGTCACCCTCACCTGGGGCACCCGCCGTGCGCCGCGCTACCTCCCCGACGACATCGACGGACGGGTCCTGTTCGACGTTGCCACCGCCCGCCGCCGAGCGCTGGAGACGGGCGAGGCCGACACCGGCGGAGTCGCCTCGCTCGGCGACATCGTGGCCGTGCCACCCGTACGTGAGGCCCGCGACCGCGGACTGCTCGGCGCCCGCCCGATGTTCGACCGGCTCACCGAGGACGGCGTGGCGTGGCAGGACGGCACCCGCCTCGCGGTCGACGCGATCGTCTGGTGCACGGGCTTCCGTCCCGCACTCGCCCACCTCGCCCCGCTCGGTGTGCGCGGGCCGCGCGGCCGCATCGCCACCGACGGCACGCGTTCCCTCGCCGAACCGCGGCTGCACCTGCTCGGCTACGGCGACTGGACCGGCCCGGCGTCCGCCACCCTGATCGGGGTCGGCCGCCCCGCCCGCGAGACCGCCGCCGAAATCGCCGCCCGCCTGCGCTGAGCAGCGGGAGGTGCGGGCCCGCGCGCCTCCCGGGCTCACCCGCCGCAGCAGCCGCCTGCCGCCGAGCCTGCCGCCTCGGCAGCCTTGCCGGAGGTGTCCGGGGAGGTGCCGGGGAGTCCGGAGCCCTTGCACACGCCCGTCTCCGGGAGGGCCAGTTCGACGTGTGCGGCGGCCTCGTGGTCGCCGGCGAGGGCGGCCGCGACGGAGCGGACCTGCTCGTAGCCCGTGAGCGCGAGGAAGGTGGGGGCGCGGCCGTAGCTCTTCATGCCGGCCAGGTAGAAGCCCTGCTCCGGGTGGGACAGCTCCTCGGCCCCGTGCGGCTGGACCGTGCCGCAGGAGTGCTGGTTCGGGTCGATCAGCGGCGCCAGCCGCACCGGTGCCTGAAGGCGTTCGTCCAGCCCGAGGCGCAGTTCGGAGAGGAACGACAGGTCCGGGCGGAAGCCGGTGAGGGCGATGATCTCGTCGACGGGCTCCAGGCGGCGGCCGTCCTCGCTCGTCAGGACCAGGCGTCCGTCGGCGTCCTCGTCGACGGCGGCGGTGCGGAAACCGGTGACGGCAGTGGCGTGGCCCGCCTCCACGGCGGCCTTGGCGCGCAGGCCCAGCGCGCCGCGTTCGGGGAGCTGGTCGGCCTCGCCCCCGCCGAAGGTGTCGGTGCCGATACCGCGGCGCAGTACCCACACGGCGTGGGGCCTCCCCCGGCCCGAGGGGCCGGCGGGAATCGTGCCGGATGCCTCCTCCGCCGGTTCGGCGAGCAGGGCGAGGGCGGTGAAGGCGGAGGCGCCGGAGCCGAGGACGGCGACGCGCTTCCCGGCGTAGCGTGCCCGGACCTCCGGCGCCCGCAGGTTCGGGACGCGGTAGGTGATGCGGTCCTGTGCGGCCCGCTCTCCCAGGGCGGGGAGTCCGTCCGCGCCGAGCGGGTTCGGCGTGGTCCAGGTGCCGGAGGCGTCGATCACGGACCGCGCCGTCAGACGTGCCTCGTCGCCGCCGGTGGTGCGCAGGTGCAGGGTGAACGGCTGGGCCTCGCGGTCGGCGTCCACCACGCGGTCGCGGCCCGCCCGGGACACCCCGGTGACCCGCACGCCCAGGCGTACCCGGTCGCCCAGGACGTCGGCCAGCGGCTGCAGGTACTGCTCGGCCCAGTCGCCGCCCGTCGGGCAGGAGGTCCCTTCGGGGCGGACCCAGCCGGTCGGCGCGAGCAGCTTCTCCGCGGCCGGATCCGTGACCTCCGACCAGGGCGAGAACAGCCGTACGTGGGCCCACTCGCGCACGGTCGCCGCCGGCCGGTCGCCGGCCTCCAGGACGAGCGGTTCGATGCCGCGCTCCAGCAGACGGGCGGCGGCGGCCAGCCCGACGGGCCCGGCTCCGATCACGACGACGGGCAGCTCGCCGGTGGCGGTCGCGTTCATGACGACTCCTCGCTGGTTCGATTCATGTCGATATCGAGTCTGCCGCCAGCATGGCACCTGATTCGATGAAGTTCAACATAGACTTTCGTCGAAACAGGAGTCCCGCGCTTCTTCTGCGCCCCTCTCCTGTTCCTCGTGTTTCGACATGTGTCAAAATTGAGGCATGGTGGAATCGACGGACCTGCGGATCGTGGAGGCGGAGGTCGCTCCGTGCTGCCCGCCGCTCACCGAACGCCCCTTCACACCGGAGGAGGCGGAACAGTCCGCTCCGCTGTTCAAGGCCCTCGGTGACCCCGTACGTCTGCGGCTGTTCTCCGCGATCGCCTCCCACGAGGGCGGCGAAGCCTGCGTGTGCGACATCTCGGATGTCGGCGTCTCGCAGCCCACCGTCTCCCACCACCTCAGGAAACTCAGGGAAGCCGGCCTGCTCGCTTCCGAGCGGCGCGGCACCTGGGTCTACTACCGCGTCGAGCCCTCGGTCGTGGCGGCGATGACCCGGCTCCTCGGTCCGTCCGCCGTCTCCGGGCCCTTCGCCGGGTGAAGCGCCGGGCGCGGGCGTCCGCGTGCCGACCGCGCGCTGCCGTCAGGGCGAGCGGTCCAGCCTGCGGGCGCTGAGGGTCCACAGGAGGCCGAGGGCGCCGAGGAGGAGCAGGACGGCTCCCGTCCCCCATTCGAGCTCGGGGGCTCGTTGGGCCTTGTTGGGCCGGTCGCCGTAGTCCCAGATGAACGGCGAGACGATCAGCCACGCGCCGAGCAGCATGGTGGCCACCGAGGCGAACCGCTGCTGCAGGGGCCGGAAGAAGCGGGCGAGGGCGAAGAAGACCAGCAGGACGCCCACCACGGATTCGTTGAGATAGGCGTCGCCGCCCGCGGCGGAGGAGTCGGCGTAGCCGAGTGCCCATGCGCCGAGGAACAGCCAGGCGGCCATCAGCCCGGTGAACAGGGCGGTGGCCTGGTCGTGGACGGCGAGGCGGTCGCGTCGCCGCATCGGCTCGAAGCCGCTGCCTGCCGGGAGAGGGCGGTGTGCGGTGGCCATGTCGGCTCCTTCCCCGGGGCGTGCTGCGCGTACGGGCGGAAGGCCGGGTGACCCGGGAGACGTGGCCCGAAACGGTCTGCGGTCGTGCCGCTAGCGTGTGGGGGCCGCTTCGTGCCCGGCAGCGGAGGAGGCGGCGTCCTGGGCGGCGTCCGGGGTGTCGCGCGCCGGCTCCGGAGAACCGGCGGGGCGCGCGGTGCGGCGCCGGCGGCGGAGGCGGAGCACCCGCTCGGCGTGGTGCTCCTCGTGCAGGTCGACGCGGCGGGCCTCCAGCAGGTGCCGGAGCGTCAGCACGCCCAGGGCCTGCGGCCGCGGGCCGCGGTCGACGACCAGGACGCGCGTCACGCTCTCCGCCGCCATCCGGTGGGCGGCGCCGCGGAGCGTCTCGTCGGGGTGGACCGTGACGGGAGTGCGGGCGAGGTCGCCGAGGAGGCGGGTGTCGTCCGGGCGGCCGTGCACCAGTTCGGCGCGGGTGACGACGCCGGTGAGCGTGCCCTCGGCGGAGAGGACCGGGTAGAGCCGCTGCGACAGCAGGCCCTCCGGATCGGCCTTTTCGTGGGCCTCGCGCAGCAGGGCGGTGGCCGCGCCGGCGGTCTGTTCCGCACGGAGCACGAGGGGCATGGGCGCCTGCACCTGCTGCACGAGGTGCACTTCGAGGGGGTCGACGGAGTACTCGCGGCTCAGGTGCAGGCCGCGGCGGGCGAGCTTCTCGGTCAGGACCGAGCGCTTGAGCAGCACCACGGACAGCAGGTACGCGGTGGCCGACGTGAGGGCCATGGGCAGGAGCGCGTTGACCTCCTGCGTGAGCTCCAGGCAGAACACGATGCCGGTCAGCGGGCACCGCATCACGCCGCCGAGGACGCCGGCGAGGGAGGCGACCGCCCAGAAGCCGGGGGCCACCTCGGGGAAGACCAGGCCCTCGGCGGCACCGAGGGAGGCGCCGATCATGAGCAGCGGGGCGAGGACGCCTCCCGAGGTCCCCGAGCCGAGCGCCAGTCCCCAGATGAGCGTCTTGACCAGCAGAATGCCGAGGATCAGGTGCATCCCGGCCCGGCCCGCGAGGAGCTGGGCGATGACGTCGTAGCCGATGCCGAGGGCGCGGGGCTCGACGAGGCCGCCGAGGCCGATCACGAGGCCGCCGAGGGCCGGCCACCACATCCAGTGGAAGCGGAGGCGGGAGAAGAGGTCCTCGGAGAAGTAGACGAGGCGGGTGGCGGCGACGGCGAGTAGGCCGGCCGCGATGCCCGCGACGACGCACAGGCCGTACGCGGTGGGGGAGAGCCGTTCGGGGACGTCCGGGCCGGGGAAGAGGGGGCCGGTGCCGAGGAACGGGCCGCGTACGAGGGTGGCGACCAGTACCGAGACGCATACGGGCAGGAAGGAGCGGGGGCGCCACTCGAACAGCAGGAGTTCGACGGCGAGGACGATCGAGGCGAGCGGTGCGTCGAAGGTGGCGGCCATGCCCGCGGCGGAACCCGCTACCAGCAGCGTCTTGCGCTCGTCGGTGGTGATCCGCAGGAACTGGGCGAGGAGGGAGCCGAGGGCGCCGCCGGTCATGATGATCGGGCCCTCGGCGCCGAACGGGCCGCCGGAGCCGATCGAGACGGCCGCGGAGGTGGGCTTGAGGAGCGCGAGGCGGGGCTGGACGCGGCTCCCGCCGACGAGGATGGCCTCCAGCGCCTCGGGCATGCCGTGGCCGCGGATCTTCTCCGAGCCGAAGCGGGCCATGAGGCCGACGACGAGCCCGCCGACGACGGGCATGGTGAGGATCAGCCAGGGGCTGGAGGTGCTCGCGGGGTCGGTCGGTTCGGTGCCGAGGGTGCCGTGGAAGAACAGGTTGGTGGAGAGCGCGATGAGGTGGAGCAGGCCGACCGCGGCGAGGGCGGCCGCCGCGCCGACGGGGACGGCCAGTGCGCAGATCGCCATCATGCGCGGGGGGATCTGGAAGTCGCCGAGTTGTGGCACGCTCGGTGTTCCCCTTCCGCCGTGGTCACCTCGGCGTTCCGGCCGCGGGCTGCGGTCGGGTCCGAGCGGTGTCCGGGCAGCGGCGGACGGGGGCACGTGAACCTCCGGTTCGTCTCGTCGTGCGGCGTCCGGCCCGTCGGCGGGTCGTGGCGCCGCGGTGATCCGGGCGCGGACGGCGGCACGCGGCCGGGACGATTCCCGGAGCCGGTTCCCGGCCCCGCACGGTGCGCGGTCGAGGGCGTGCCGTGATGTGTGCGCTTGTTGTCGCGGGCTGCTGTGCCGTGCGACGGGACTGGACGCGCCTCCTCGGCGTCGTCGTGCCGGTAGCACTCCACCGTATCATTGCAGCCTGCAAAAATTACTTAGGATAGGTAATTGGAAGGTATAGGAAGGATCAAGAGGCGTCGTGGGGAACGAGGTGCGTGACGTCCGGGGCCGGCTGCGGGACACGCAGGAGGACGGCACAGGAGCGGAGGACGTCACCCTCGCGGTGATGACGGCGGCGCAAGTGCTCAGCGACGTCTCGGGGCGAGCCCTCGCACGCGTCGACGACACGCTCACGTTCGCCCAGCTGCGCGTTCTGGTGGTGCTGGCGAACGACGGGGCGCAGAAGCTGACCTCCGTGGCCTCGACCCTGGGGGTCAATCCCTCCACCACGATGCGCACGGTCGACAAACTGGCGGACGCCGGGACCGTCGAGCGGCGCCGCAACCCCGCCAGCCGCCGCGAGGTGATCGTGGAACTCACCGAGCGGGGCCGGGAACTGGTGGGGGCGGTCATGGCGCACCGACGGGCCGAGGTCGCCGGTCTGCTGGCGGGGCTGACCGAGGAGCAGCGGGACGGGCTGGTCGCGGCGCTGCGCGCCTTCACCGCCGCGGGTGCGGTGCCGGGCGACGAGGCCGCCGCAGCGCTGGGGCGCACGGGCGGCCCCCGGGAGGCGGCGGGCGTCGCGGCGCCCTGAGCCGGCGGGCCGTCAGTGCGGTGCGCCGACCGGCCCGCCGCAGCGGGGGCAGACGGTCGGCGGCGCGGCATCGGCGAGCCGGCCGCACGCGGGGCACACCCGGTCCAGCAGGCAGGCGGGTTCGCCGCCCTCCTCCGCCGCGGGCGCCCCGGCGGGGTTCGGGACTTCCGGGCCGCCGCGCGTCCTCGGCCCCAGCGACGGCGACGGCGACGCTGACGGGGCGGGTGCGGGGTGTTCGTCGGCGGCCATGGACGCATTGTCGCCCGCCGCGGCCCCGTCGTCAGGACCCCGGCGCGGAACGCCGCCGGCCCGCACCCTCCCTCGCGGGGGTGCGGGCCGGCGTCCGGTGCCTGCCGGGATCAGTAGCTCAGGCCGTGGCCGAAGGGGTAGAGGTCCTGCTCGGGGGATTCGAGGACCGGAACGGCGACCGGCAGCCGTCCTCCCGGGGAGACCTTCCCGAACAGCGTGCGGGCCACCGACTCCAGCGACGGGGTGCCGTAGGAGTACGTCGCCAGGTAGGCATCGACGTCCGGGTAGCGCTGGATGTCGTACGGGTTCCTCACCGCCACGACGACGACCGGCGTGCCGGTGCCGCGCAGCGCCTCCACCAGCTGCGCCTGGGCGACGCCGCCCTCGCTGTAGGCGGCGGCCGCGTTGGCGGTCACCACGACCAGGTCGGAGTCCTGCGCCGCGGACACCGCTTCGGCGATGACCGCGTCCGACGGGCGGGAGCCGGTGTGCAGGGCGGTGGCCGTCTGGCCCTCGTGGGAGGACACGGCGTCGGCGAGGCCGGCGGTCGTCGAGACGCCCCAGCCCGCGACGAGCACCGAACGAGTGGTGCCGGTGGAGAGCGGCAGGACACCCTCGTTGCGCACCAGGGTGACCGTGCGGTCGGTGATCTCGCGGGCCCGGGCGAGGTGGCGGGGCCGACCGACGACCGCCTCGGCGCGGTCCGGGCTGACGTAGGGGTTGCCGAAGAGGCCGCGGCGCAGCTTGTGCAGCAGCACCCGCCGCAGCGAGGCGTCGATGCGCTCCTCGGTGATCTCGCCGGACCGTACGGCCTCGAGCACGGCCCGACGGGCCACGTCGGTCTGCGGTGCCAGCACCAGCTGGTCGCACCCGGCCTGGAGCGCCCTCACGGGGGCCACGTCGGGCGGGAACTCGTCGGAGGCGCCGCGCATGTCGAGAGCGTCGGTGACGACCAGGCCGTCGAAGCCGAGCTCCTCACGGAGCAGGCCGGTGACGATCGGGTGCGACATGGTCGCCGGGACCCCGCTGGAGTCCAGCGCGGGCACCACGATGTGGGCGGTCATGATGGTGTCGACACCGCGCCGGATCGCCGCGCGGAACGGCGGCAGGTCGATGCGGTCGAGTTCCGCCCGGGAGTGGTTGATGACGGGCAGTCCGTAGTGCGAGTCGGTGTCGGTGTCGCCGTGGCCGGGGAAGTGCTTGGCGGCGCTGGCGACGTCCCCGCGGTGGTAGCCGCGGACACCGGCTCCGACCATCTCGGCGCACAGACCGGGGTCGGAGCCGAAGGAGCGGACACCGATGACCGGGTTCGCCGGGTTGATGTTGACGTCGGCGACCGGCGCGTAGTTCTGGTTGATGCCGACGGCGGCGAGCTCGGTGCCGATGATGCGGGCCGAGTCCAGCGCGTCGCGGGACGAACGCGTCGCGGCCAGGGCCATGTTGCCGGGCAACATCGTCGCCGGGTCGGTGAGGCGGTAGACGACGCTGCCGCCTTCCTGGTCCACGGAGATGATCAGGGGGACCCGGCTGGCCTGCTGCAGACCGTTCGACAGCCCGGCGATCTGGCGCGGGTCGTGCACGTTGTCCGGGCCCCGCCGGTCGTCGAAGTAGATGACGCCGCCGGGACGGTAGGCCCGGACGACCTCCGCCGGAGTGTCGTAGCCGTAGAGCTGCTGGTTCATCGGGTGCGCGGTGTCCGCGGTGCGGCCGTACACCTCGATGACGAAGAGCTGGCCGATCTTCTCCTCGAGCGACATGCCGTGGGCGAGGCGCTGTGCCCGGCGCCGGAGAGTGTCCTCGGCCCGGCTGTCGTGGGGCGCGGCAACGGCCTTCTGGGCGAGGCCGAAGGTGGCCAGGGCGCCGGCGGCGCCCATCAGTGTCTGTCTGCGGGAGGGCTGCTGCATCGGGATCGGAACGCTCCTCACGTGGGCGGCTGTTGGCGTCCGGTCAGGTCTTCCCGCACGGTGCGGCGCCGGGAACCCGGGGAGGGTGCGGTGCTGCGCCCGGGGGCCGGGCCGGTGCGGGGAGGCGACTGGCGAGGACGGCACATCGTTGCAGCGGCGGTGGTGCGCGGACCAGACGCCGCGCTCACCTTTAGTGGTCCATACCGGTGACGGTGCGAAAGTGGAATGCGCGCTTCGGGCGGGGGTATGGGGGAGGCCAACGACCCGGAGAGGACTGGGGGTGTCGGAACGTGGACGCGTTCCTTTCCCGCATCACACGCGCGGTGCGGCGAGACGGCGGAGCGGACGGCGGGAAGGGCGGGGGGAAGGGCGGCTCGGGTGTGAAGTCCCGGCGGAGCAGCTGGATCGGTGGAGCGAAGTCCGGCGGGTGGAGCGGCCGCGCCGGGTCCGGTGGAGGGTCCGGCCGCAAGAGCGGCGGCACGTCCGGCGGCAAGAACGGTGGCAGGTCGGGCAGCAAGTCCGGTGGCTGGTCCGGGGCGTCGGCGAAGACCGGCACGCGCCCGAAGAGCCGCCCGAAGGCAACCTCCGGGTCCAAGCGCTCCGGTACCCGCGGTACCGCCCCCGCCGGAGCGTCCGCCGCGCGGAAGGGCCCGTCGCCGGTACTGCGGGTGTTCTCCATGCTGCTCGCGTTCGGAGCGATGGTGGGCTTCGCCGTGGTGCTGTCCCGGCTGACGCTGGAGCCCTCGCAGGCCTCGGAGGCGATCGCCCACACCAACCTCGAACCCGGCGCCTCGATCCGGGCATACCTCTCGCAACCCGCTTTCCGTGACACCGTCAAGCAGCTCGGCGGCAACATCGTGCTCGGCGTGCCCTTCGGCGTCCTGCTGCCCGTGCTGCTCCCGCGCGCCCGGGGCCTGCTGCGGGTGACGGGCGCGACCGCGGTCGTCATGCTGCTCGTCGAACTGGTCCAGGGTGCCTTGATCACCGGTCGCGCCTTCGACATCGACGACGTCATCCTCAACTCCTCCGGCGCCCTCCTCGGCTACCTGCTGCTCGGCCGGATGCTGGGACGAGCGGTGCATCCGCCGCGGCGACGCTGGTGGGAACGGTGGATGGGCGGGCCCGTGGCCGGCTGAGACCCGAGCGGGCGGCCGAAAGGGGAAGCGGCGCTCCGGCAAAAGGCTTCGGTCAAGTCCGTGTACACCGGCACGAAAGGGACTTAGCATGGCGAACGCCGCGCCGGTCGCATCGCAGACGGGAGACGCCATGATCCCGACCGCAGGCCCACCCCACTCCCCTCCACCGCCCCGTGGCACCGCGCGGCGGGGCCCCTCCACCGTGGTGGCCGCCGCTGCCGCGCTCTGCGCGCTGCTCCTCGGCCTCACCGCCTGCGGCGGAGCCGCAGGACCCTCGGGCGCCGCGCCCCCGCAGGACGTGGCCTCCTGGACGCACGACGAACCGTCCGGGGCGCGCGCCGTCGACCGCCAGGCCGACGCGCAGCGGGACGCGGTCACCGAGGCTGCCCGTGCTGCCGTCGCCGACTCCGCGCGGCAGGCGGCCGCGGAACGCGCCGCCGCAGCGGCTGCGGAGCGGAGCGGAGAATCGTCCGGCCGGTGCACGACCCGCCCCGAGGACCGGGCCGCCTGCACCATGCCCGAAGGCGCCCGGATCACGCCCGACGGCGGCGACATCGACGGCGACGGGGTCTTCGAGGACGACGAGCCGGTGGGTCCCGGCTACAAGGATCCGCGGGCCTACGACGGCGGCCCGACGTCCGGCGAGGTCCAGTGCCAGTGGGCCCGCGAGCACGGCCTCGACTGCTGAAGCACCCGGGCCCTACACCCGGGAGGCGGCCTTGCGGGCCGCCACCAGCACCGGGTCCCACACGGGGGAGAACGGCGGCGCGTAACCGAGGTCCAGCCCCGTCATCTGCTCGACCGTCATCCGGGCGGTGAGTGCGACGGCCGCGATGTCGACGCGTTTCCCCGCTCCCTCGCCACCGACGATCTGCACGCCGAGCAGGCGGCCGGTGCGTTCCTCGGCCAGCATCTTGACGTGCATCGGCTCGGCGCCGGGCAGGTACCCCGCCCGCCCCGTCGCCTCGACGGTCGTGGCGATGTACCGGAAACCGACGTCGTCCGCCTGCTCCGACAGCAGGCCCGTGCGGGCGATCTCCAGGTCGCACACCTTGCTCACTGCCGTCCCCACCACGCCGGGGAACGTGCCGTAGCCGCCCGCGACGTTGGCGCCGATGATCCGGCCGTGCTTGTTGGCGTGGGTGCCCAGCGGGATGTGCCGCATGCGGCCCGAGACCAGTTCCAGCACCTCGACGCAGTCGCCCCCCGCCCACACGTTGTGGTGCTCGCGCACCCGCATGCTCTGGTCGGTCAGCAGCCCGCCGGAGTCGCCCAGCGGCAGGCCCGCCCGCGCCGCGAGCGTGGTCTCGGGCCGGACGCCGAGACCGAGAACGACGAGATCCGCCGGGTACTCGTCCGCGTCCGTCTCCACGGCGCGGGCACGGCCCTCCCGGTCGGTGAGCACCCCGGTGACCGTCTCGCCGGTCCGCACCCGGATGCCCATGCCGCGCATCGCCTTCCGGACCAGGGCGCCCATGTCGGGGTCGAGCGTGGTCATCGGCTCCGCCGCCCTGTCCAGCACCGTCACCCCGTAGCCGCGGCGCATCAGCGCCTCTGCCATCTCCACACCGATGTAGCCGGCACCCAGGACCACCGCGCGGCGGGCACCGTTACCGGCGTGCTCCTGCCGCTCCAGCGTCTCCAGCAGCGCGGTGCCGTCCTCCAGGGACTGCACGCCGTGCACGCCGCGGGCATCGATGCCCGGGAGCGGCGGACGCAGCGGGCGGGCTCCGGTGGCCAGCACGAGCGCGTCGAAACCCGTCCAGTCCTCCTCGCCGTCGGCGTCGCGCGAGCGCACGCGCTGCCCGGCCAGGTCGAGTTCGGTGACCTCCGTGTGCAGCCGCAGGTCGATGCCGCGTTCCCGGTGCTCCTGCGGCGTACGGGCCACCAGGGCGTCGCGCTCGGCGACGTCGCCCCCGATCCAGTACGGGATGCCGCAGGCCGAGTACGAGGTGAAGCTGCCGCGCTCGAACGCCACGATCTCCAGTTCGTCCTGCTCCTGCAGCCGCCGGGCCTGCGAGGCGGCGGACATGCCGGCGGCGTCGCCGCCGACGACCACCAGGCGCCGCGCAGCCATCAGCGGCACCGGCCGTGCGGGGAGGCGGTTGCCGAGGACGCGACCCCCGCGGGGCGGCCGTCCGGAGCCGTGGCGAACCGCGCAGGGCGGAGTGTGCAGCGCATGGGTGCTCCCGTGCCGGGTGAGGGGGACGGCCTTGTGCGACACGTACCCGTCGCGGCCGCCGCTGAACGCCCGTGCGCGCGAGCGGGACTCGGCCGGGGGAACACCGGCGCCCGAGCGGGCCCGGGCGTGTTCGAGGGCCCGCAGTCTCCGGAGTCTGCAGGCCCTCGGGCGGTGGTGCTGCGGGACGAGGTCAGTGCATCACGGCCAGCGGGATCTCCTCCTCGGAGGCGTCGGACTCCGGAGCGTCGGTGCCGGAGCGGCCGACCGGTGCGGGCGCGCCCTGGCCGCGCGTCGTGATCAGCGTGGAGGCGAGGACCGCCGCCATCAGCAGGATGCCGACCGCCCACCAGATCGCTGTGGTGTAGCCCTCGACCATGCCGTTCAGCATGACCAGCTTGCGTGCCTGCGGGGAGGCACCGGCCGAGGCGAGGTGGTCGGTCACGTAGGCGGTCGTCGCGCCGGCGGCCACGGTGTTCAGCAGGGCCGTGCCGACGGCGCCGCCGACCTGCTGCGAAGTGTTGATCATCGCGGAGGCCACGCCGGCGTCCTGCGGCCGCACCCCCAGCGTCGCGAGCGACATGGCCGGCATGAACGCGGAACCCATGCCGAGACCGAGCAGGAGCTGGGCGGGCAGGATCAGGGAGACGTACGAGCTGTCCGTCTCCAGCCGGGTCAGGACCAGCATGCCGAGGGCGGCCACCAGGAAGCCGGGCCCCATCAGCAGGCGGGGCCGGACGCGGGTCATCAGCCGGGCACCGATCTGCGTCGAGCCGACGATCATGCCGGTGATCATCGGGAGGAAGGCCACGCCGGTCCTGACCGGCGCATACCCCTTCACGACCTGCAGGTAGTAGGTGAGGAACAGGAACAGCCCGAACATCGCGATGATGGCCAGACCCAGCGACAGGTACACCCCGCCCCGGTTGCGGTCGGCCACCACCCGCAGCGGCAGCAGCGGCGCCCGTACGCGGGACTCGACCGCCACGAAGCTTCCGAGTAGCACGACGGTGGCGGCGAAGAGGCCGAGTGTGAGGGTGTCGGTCCAGCTGTGCGACTCCGCGCGGGTGAACCCGTAGACGAGGGAGACGAGACCCAGCGTGGCCAGGACGACGCCCGGGATGTCGAGCGAGGAGCGGTTGCGGGCGGAACGGGGCTCGCGGATCACTGCCCAGGCGCCCAGCACGGCGACCGCGGCGAACGGGATGTTGACGAAGAAGGTCCAGCGCCAGTCCAGGTACTCGGTCAACAGGCCGCCCAGGATCAGACCGATGGCGCCTCCGCCGCCCGCGATGGCGCCGTAGATGCCGAACGCCTTGGCGCGGTCCTTCCCGTCGCGGAAGGTGATCGCCAGCAGAGACAGCGCGGAGGGGGCCAGCAGGGCGCCGAAGACGCCTTGGAGGGCCCGGGAGCCGAACAGCATCGCCGGTTCGGTGGCCGCGCCGCCGAGCGCCGAGGCGACCGCGAAACCGAGCAGGCCGGTGATGAAGGTGCGCTTCCGCCCCCACAGGTCCGCCACGCGGCCGCCGAACAGCAGCAGACCGCCGAAGGCCAGGGCGTAGGCGGTGATGACCCACTGCCGATGGGCGGTGGAGATGCCCAGATCGGCCTGGGCGGAGGGGAGCGCGATGTTCACGATGGTCGCGTCGAGCACGACCATCAGTTGGGCCGTCGCGATGACGGCCAGCGCCTTCCAGCGCCGGGGATCGGGAGGGGAGACGGACTCCTCGGACGGTGCACGGGAGGATTCGGGCATGAAGGGCCACCTTCGCTGGGGTGTGTGCTCACGGGTGAGGCACGGAACGCGGGAACGGCGACGCGTTCGCGGCCGGGGCCGCTGCGGAACGGCCGGGAAACGGGTCAGGGGGTGGAGCGCGCCGACCGGTGGGGGACGGTGTCGCGGAGTCGGTCGCACGACGTCCCGCGCACCTCCTCGAACGTCGCCGCACGCCCCGGCAGCGACGTTCCGGCCGGGGCGCGGAGACCGTCGAGGAAGATCTCCAGGTGCCGGTGGTCGAACCTCCGCATGTCCGGGCAGGACGTGCCCGGCAGCGGGCGGGTGAGCCGGCTCAGGGCGACCATGAGGTCGCCGACTCCCACGTCCCCGCGCAGGGCTCCGGCCTGCCGTGCGCGGTCCATCAGGTGCTCGGTCGCGGCCTCGAGCCGTTCGCGGGCGGTGCGGACTGCGGGATCGTCGGGGTCGATGTGGTCGATGTGGTCGATGTGGTCGGTGAGCAGGGGGCAGAGCGCGCCGATGCGTTCCTCCACGGCGTCGTGCGCGAACCGGCGCAGGGCGTCGAACGTGTCCGGTTCCGCGGTCAGGGCCTCGGCCCGGTCGGCGATGCGGCCGGTCACCGACGTCACGACGTGGCGGATCAGTGCGGCGCGGTCGGGGAAGTGGCGGTAGAGCGTGGCGTTCCCGACCTCCGCGTCACGTGCGATCTCGTCCAGGGGCGCCTCGGGGCCGAACCGGACGAAGGCCTCGCGCGCGGCCTCGGCGATCCGCTCGCGATTGCGCAGCGCGTCGGCGCGCAGGCCGCGACCCGCGGCGGCGTCGCGTGTGCCGCGTGCGGACTGGTGCCGCCCTGTCCCTGCAGCCGACGTCATGGGTCCGTGGGCTCCTTCCACGTGCGATCGGACGGGGAGGCCGGGCGTGCCGTGCGTCGTGGCGCACGGGCCTCCATGTGTGAGGCACCGCCCGGAAGGGAAGTGGGGGATCAATCCCCGCTTCGTGGTGACACCGAGGCAAACGGGGAGTCGGTCCCCGGATATTTCCGCGGTGCGCTGTGACCTGCCTCACGCGGTCGTTCCGCGGGCCGAGTCCGCCCCCGGGGGGGGCGGTGGCCGGGTTCGGCCCGGATCGTCCGGAACTACAGCGCCTTCTCGAAGCGTTGTACGTCGTGGTAGCGACCGAACTTCCGGCCCGCCTCGCTGTAGGTGCCGCACAACTCGAAACCGAAGCGGCGGTGCAGCCGGACCGAGGCTTCGTTGGGGACGGTGATCCCCGCGTAGGCCCGGTGCAGGTCCTGCCCCTCGAGTGCCGCGAACAGGTGCGTGTAGAGCAGGCTTCCCACGCCCTGCCCGCAGGCGTCCGGCGCGACGTAGACCGTGCACTCCACCGAGGTGCCGTACGCGGGCTTCGGCCGGAACCGGCTGCTGTGGGCGTAGCCCAGCAGCTCCCCCGATGCATGGACACCCTGCTTCCGGGCAACCAGAAGGCGGTGTGGGCCGTCCTTGTCGTGAGAGAGCAGCCACGGCCGCCGCTGTCCGTGGCTGAGGGGCACGGTGTCGAAGGTGGCCGCGGACTCCCGGACGTAGTGGTTGTAGAGGTCCGTGAGTGCGCCGAGGTCGCTCTCGTCCGCCGCTCCGACCAGCATCGTCGCGCTCTCTGTCACCGGTCGTCCCTCCTCTGTGCCGGGGCAGGGTACTGCACGTTCCGAAAATTCGATGCACCTTGTGGGAATTCTGTCCTGATTCCCGTCGTTGTTTCCCTCGGATGCGGGAACTCGCCCAGTGCCCCGTCCGGCCACTCCGTTGTCGAACATGCCAGGGAGCAAGCATGGCAACCCGTGCCGTCGCCCGTCGTTCCGCCACCAGCACCGACGCCACCGACACCACCGCAAGGGTGCGCACCGGGAACGGGGAGATCGCGGACCGCGACCTGGTCGGCATGTACCTCGACGAGATCGCCCGCACCCCGCTGCTCGACGCCGAGAAGGAGGTCGAGCTCTCCCTGGACATCGAGGCCGGCGTGTACGCCCGCCGCATACTGGAAGGCCGCGAGGAGCCGGTCGGCGCCGACGCGGCGAGCGCCACGGCGGAGCGTGCCGAGCTGGAGGCCGTCGCGCGCCGCGGCGACCGCGCCAAGGACCTTTTCATCCGTTCCAACCTCCGCCTCGTCGTCGCCGTGGCCCGCCGGTACCCGCGGAGCGGCCTGCCGCTCCTGGACCTGATCCAGGAGGGCAACGCCGGTCTGGTGAGGGCGGTCGAGAAGTTCGACTACAAGAAGGGCTTCAAGTTCTCCACCTACGCGACCTGGTGGATCCGGCAGGCCATCACGCGCTCCATCGCCGACCAGTCCCGCACCATTCGGCTTCCCGTCCACCTCGTGGAGGAACTGGGGCGGATCCGGCGCGTGCAGCGCGAGTTCAACCGCGAGCACGGCCGCGAGCCCGAGCCGACGGAGGTCGCGGCCGAGCTCGACTCCACGCCGGAGCGCGTCGTCGATGTACTGGACTGGGCCCGCGACCCCGTCAGCCTCAACATGTCCGTGGACGACGAGGGCGAGACGCAGTTCGGCGACCTCCTGGAGGACACCTCCGCCGACACCCCGGAGGACTCCGTCCTGACGCTGCTGCGCCGCGAGGAGCTGGACGGGCTCATCGGGCGCCTCGACAACCGCACCGCCTCCATCATCAAGGCCCGCTACGGCATGGTCGACGGCCGTGAGCGCACGCTGACCGAAGTCGGCAAGCAGCACGGCCTCACCCGTGAGCGCATCCGGCAGATCGAGAAGCACGCCCTGCTGGAGCTCAAGAAGCTGGCGCACGACGTCGGTTTCGACGCGGCCGCCTGAGCCGCGCCTCCCGCGCCGTCGAACTCCGCCCGGCCGCGGCGGCCACGCAGTCAGCCGCGGCCGTACAGGTCCGTGTAGGAGGGGAACAGGCCGCCCGGACCGTCGACGGTCCGGGCCGACAGCGCCGCCCGGACGACGGCCCGGGTGAGCACGTCCGCCCCCGCGGCGAGGACGTCGTTCACCGCCGCGGGCTCGACGGCGTGCTGCCCTGTCGCGAGGGTGAAGACCGTGTCCCCGTCGTGCAGCAGGTGCACGGGACGGATCGCCCGTGCCAGCCCGTCGTGAGCGGTGCCGGCGAGTTTCTGCGCCTGCGCCCGGTCGAGCTCGGCATCCGTAGCCACCACCGCCAGCGTGGTGTTCAGCGGCGGTGCGGCGGCGCCCTCCCAGCGCCGCTCCGACTCCTCCCGCGCGGCCGCCAGGCGCCGCGCCGCCTCGGCATGCCGCTCCGGTGAGGGAGTGCCGGGGGAGCCGGTCCACACTTCGCCGAACAGGACGCCCGAGGCCCCGTCCACCAGCGACCCGACCGCGTTGACCGCGGCCAGCGCCCCGACCGTGACGCCGTTCGGAAGCACCGCGCTCGCGGACCCCACACCTCCCTTCATCCCACCGGCCACCGCACCGGTGCCCGCCCCCACGTTGCCCTGCGGCGGCGCCGCCCCCATCGGCGCGGCCGCGGCCGCCTCGGCTGCCTCCCGGCCGAAGGCGGCGTCGGGCCGGGCCCGCCAGTCGCCACCCCGGCCCAGGTCGAAGAGGCAGGCCGCCGGCACGACGGGCACCACACGCGCGGGGTCCGCCCCGATACGGAAACCGCGGCCCTGCTCCTCCAGCCAGGCCACCACCCCGGACGCTGCGTCCAGCCCGAAGGCGCTGCCGCCCGTCAGCACCACGGCCTCGACCCGCTGAACGAGGTTTCGGGGGTCGAGCGCGTCCGTCTCGCGCGTGCCGGGCCCGCCGCCCCGCACGTCCACCGCGGCCACGGCGCCGCCCTCCGGCGCCAGCACCACGGTCGTCCCGGTCAGCCAGCCGTCGCCGGTGCGCTGGGAATGCCCCACCAGCAGACCGTGCACATCCGTCAGGGAATCCATGGGAGCCGTATACCCGGCACCCACCGCCCTCGGACACCGCATCATCCACCGGGCGGAACACCAGCGCACCGCCCCGCGGCCGCCCGCCGCGGTACGACTCCCGCCCACCGTGGCGCCTCTCCCCGTCCACGCGCCCCGTACCCTGGGCGCATGACCGACACCGCGCCGCGCCCGGACAACGACCGTCCGCAGGACAGCGAACCGCAGCCGTCGGCCGCGGCCCTGGTGTTCGACGATCCGCTGAGCCGACCCTCCCGCGACGACACGGACGAAGGCTGGGGAGACCGCCCCTCGTCCGGCGGTGCTGCCGCCGACCTCGCCCGCTTCCTCGAGGACAAGCCGCCCCACCACCTCTGAACCGCGGCACGCCGCGGGAGGGCCACGCGGCGTGCCTCCGGGACGGCTCGGCAGTATCGCGCCGCGCGCCCGGGAGGAGCGTTCCGCTCAGCACAGCGACACCGCAGGCGGGGCACCGGCACCTGCAGCAGCCCCCACCAGCTCCGCCGCAGTCCGGCGGGGCACCCGCAGCACCACGAGCGCACCCCGCCGAGGGGTCTTCGAGGCCGCCGGCACCTCTGCCACCGGCACGCAGCGCGCCACCACACGGGGGACCGCCGCTCCCTCGGAACGGGCCGCCCCCGGGCGCTCCCCGCCGGCGCGGGATGCCCGGGCCATGACGTCGATCCGGTCCCCGGCACGCAGCAGGCGGACCGTGTCCGCGTCCGCGAGGCGTACGGGAACCGACACCGGCCGTCCTCCCGGAGCGGGGCCGTCACGCGACCCGGCCGCCACGCGGTGCGCGGCGGGAGCAGCCGGAGCAGCCCGGGCGGCTCCGGCTTCCGGCGCCGGAAGCGGCCCCGCGGTGCGCGCCGCCGCACCGGCGGCACCGACCGTGCTCAGCGCCAGCCCCAGCACGAGGAGCCGGCGCCGCCGCGACAGGACCCGGCGGAGCCGCGGCAGGCCGCGCCCCGGTCCGGCCGCGATCGGCGGGAAGTCGGGGACGGCGCAGTACCGCGGGACGGTCGTGCCGTCCGGCCCGGGATGAGGGGACCGGGGACGGGGGAGAGGAGAGGGCATGGTGTCACCGCCTGCCGTGGGTGCCAGCGTGCTGGAGGTCCGGACGGCGGATCGCACCGCCGTTCCGCTCCTCACCGTGCACGAGGCGGGCCGCTGCCGCTCGGGCCTGTGGACAACCGCCCGCCTGTGGAAAACTTCCTCACCCTCCGGGGTCCGCGCCCCGGTCCGTTCCGGCACGACGGGAGGTCAGGGCAGCGTGATCCCCAGGTCCATGCCGTCCAGCGCACGGGCGCACGCGCAGTCCTGTGCGGCGGGGAGCCGGCCGACGGCGTCGAAGAGCACCTCGCGCAGCCGTCCCACGTTCTCGCCGAAGACCCGCAGCACCTCCTCGTGGGAGACGCCCTCGCCCGTCACCGCCCCGGCATCCAGGTCCGTGACCAGCGCCATCGACGAGTAGCACAGCCCCAGTTCACGGGCCAGGACGGCCTCCGGATGCCCGGTCATGCCGACCACGGACCAGCCCTGCGCGGCGTGCCAGCGGGACTCGGCGCGGGTGGAGAAGCGGGGTCCTTCCACGACGCACAGCGTGCCGCCGTCCACCGGTTCCCAGCCGCTTCCGCGTGCGGCCGCGAGCGCCGCACGCCTGCCGTGTTCGCAGTAGGGGTCGGCGAAGCCGACGTGCACGACGTTGGGCTGGGCGCCGTCCGGCAGCGGTTCGCCGTCGAAGAACGTCTGGACCCGGCCCTTCGTCCGGTCCACCAGCTGGTCGGGCACGAGAAGGGTCCCGGGGCCGTACTCCGGCTGCAGTCCCCCCACCGCGCAGGGTGCGAGGACCTGGCGCACGCCGACGGAGCGCAGAGCCCACAGGTTCGCGCGGTAGCCGATGCGGTGCGGCGGCAGGTGGTGCTTGCGCCCGTGGCGGGGCAGGAACGCGACGCGCCGCCCGCCGATCTCGCCGAGGAACAACGAGTCGCTCGGCGGCCCGTAGGGCGTTTCGACGGTGACCTCGGTCACGTCGTCGAGGAAGGAGTAGAAGCCGGACCCGCCGATGACACCGATCTCTGCCTGTGCGCTGCTCATGGGGTCACCCTACGGGCGACCCCGGAGCGTGCGGCAGGCCGCGGTTCCGAACGGACCGCGTGATCCGGCCCGGTCCGTTCAGGCGGCGGAGCTGCTCGCGGTGGACTTCGCCGTGTCCTTCGACCCGGAGGTGTCCTTCGAGGAACTCTTCGAGGAGGATTCCGAGGACGACGACGTCTCCGAGCCCGAGGAGCCCGAGGAGCCCGAGGAGCCGGACGAGCCCGTCGACGAGGAACCGGACGACTGCGTGCTGCGGCTGTCGTTGCGGTAGAAGCCCGAGCCCTTGAACACGATGCCGACGGCGGAGAACACCTTCTTCAGGCGTCCCTCGCAGCCCGGGCACTCGGTGAGCGAGTCATCGGTGAACTTCTGCACCACCTCGAGGCCGTCGCCGCACTCGGTGCACTGGTACTGGTAGGTCGGCACGTCTTTCCTCCTGGCACTCTTCCTTGCGGAGTGCTAACGACGCTCCATCGTGCAGTATTTCCGGCGCGTAGTCCACCGCGCCGCCGCTTCGGTTGTGTCACATGCGGCGGTTCCGGCGCGCTCAGCGCCTCCGGGCCGCCGTGCTGCCGCTCCCGCCGAGCCAGCCCGCGAGCTTGCCGCCCCTGCTGACCGAGAGCAGCCGGCGCTCCGCGGCGTCGCGGACCGCGTCGGTGGCGACGACCAGCAGTTCGTCGCCGTGCCGCAGCATGGTCGAGGGCTGGGGCACGAAGCTGGTGCCGTCGCGGACGACCAGCGTGACGGCGGCGCCTGGCGGCAGCCGCAGTTCGGCGACCTCCACGCCGTGCATGCGCGAGGAGCCGGAGATGCTCATCGACAGCAGGTGGCCCCGCAGCCGCTCCAGCGGTGCGGACTCGATGTCGACGTCCTCCGGTTCGCCGGTCTTCCGCAGGTGCAGCTTCCGTGCCAGCCAGGGCAGCGTCGGCCCCTGCACCAGCGTGAAGATGACGACGAGCACGAAGACGATGTTGAAGATCCGCTCGCTGCTGGGCACGCCGGCCACCATCGGAATGGTGGCGAACACGATCGGCACGGCGCCGCGCAGGCCGGCCCAGGACAGCAGGGCCTGATCCTGCCAGGGGTGGCGGAACGGCAGCAGGCACAGCACCACCGAGACCGGCCTGGCCACGAGTGTCAGCGCGAGGCCGACGACCACGGCCGGCCAGATGTCGTCCCCGAGGTCGTGCGGTGTCACCAGCAGTCCGAGCAGGACGAACAGGCCGATCTGCGCGATCCAGGCGACGCCGTCGGCGAAGCCCCGGACGGCGGGCCGGTGCGGCAGTTTGGAGTTGCCGAGCACGAGCGCCGTGACGTACACGGAGAGGAAGCCGCTGCCGTGGGCGGTCGCGCCGCCGGCGTAGGCGAGGACGCACAGCGACATCACCGCGATCGGGTAGAGGCCGGAGGCGGGCAGTGCCACCCGCCGCAGCCCGAACGCGCCGATGCGTCCGACGAGCAGGCCGACCACCAGGCCGATGGCGAGCTCGGCGACGATCGTCCCGACCACCGCGTACCAGGTCTGCGTGGTGTGGCCGAGCGCGGACAGTGCCACCACGAGGATGACCACCGGGGCGTCGTTGAAGCCCGATTCCGCCTCGAGGGTGCCCGTCACCCGGGAGGGCAGCGGGACCTTGCGCAGCACGGAGAAGACGGCCGCCGCGTCGGTCGGGGAGAGGACCGCGCCGATGATGAGTGCCAGGCGCCAGTCCAGCCCGATGAAGTAGTGGGCCGAGACCGCGACCAGGGCGACGCTGATGCCCACGCCGACGGTCGCCAGGACGGCGGCGGCCGGCACGCACTGCCTGATGTCGCGCCAGCGGGTCCCCAGGCCGCCTTCCGTGAGGATCACGACGAGCGCGGCGTATCCGAGGGTGCGGGTGAGTTCGGCGTCGCCGAACTCCAGGCCCAGTCCGTCCTGGCCGATGACGACACCGATCGCGAGGTACACCAGCAGACTGGGCAGCCCGGTGTGGGAGGAGAGCCTCACAGCCGCCACGGCAACGAGCAGGACCGCGGCACTGATCAGCATGAGCTGGTTGAGCTGCTCGATGTTCAGGGGCCGCTCCTTCCGCTTGCTTCCGATCATTCGTTCGGTTAGCTAACAATTTACCATTGCTTGACCGTGGTCGAGGTGTCGGTGATCTGTCGGCTTCTCCCATTCTCGGCCCCGGCGGCCCGTCGTGCCGGAAGCCCACTCCGCGGCTTCCCCCTGACGCGCTGTCGGTGGCCGTGACCGCTCGGCCTATGGTTGCTCCAGAACTCCTGGACCACCTGCCCGCGAAGGACAGCGATGCCCGCCAAGAAATCCCCACGACGCGCCCGCCTGATCGTGATCGCAGTCGTGCTGCTGCTCGTGGCGGGGCTCGGCTACGGAGTCCGCTGGAGCGTCGGCACCGTCCGCGACTCCTTCCCGCAGACCGCCGGTTCACTGCAGATCGACGGCCTCCAGGACCGCGTCGCCGTCAAGCGCGGAAAGCACGGGGTTCCGCAGATCTACGCCGACGACGCCCACGACCTCTTCATGGCGCAGGGGTTCGTGCACGCGCAGGACCGTTTCTGGGAGATGGATGTGCGGCGGCACACCACCTCCGGGCGGCTGTCGGAGATGTTCGGCGAGAGCCAGGTCAAGACGGACGCGTTCCTGCGGACCCTGGGCTGGCGCAAGGTCGCCGAACGCGAGTACCGCACACTCGCCCCCGACACGAAGCGGTATCTCCAGGCCTATGCGAAGGGCGTGAACGCCTACCTCGCGGAGCACGAGGGTTCCGAGATCTCCGCCGAGTACCCGCCGCTCCAGCTCGAGTACGACTACGAGCCCGAACGATGGGACCCGGTCGACTCCGTCGCCTGGCTCAAAGCCATGGCCTGGGACCTGCGGGCCAACATGGAGGACGAGATCGACCGGGCGCTGATGGCCGGCCGCCTGTCCGACGAGCAGATCGAGGACCTGTACCCGTCCTACCCGTACGACCGCAACAAGCCCATCGTCCGCGGCGGAGGCGTTGACGAGGTCACGGGCGAGTTCGTGCCCGAGGGCGGCGGACCCGAGGGAGCGGCCTCCTCCGAGGGCGTCGAGGAAGCAGTGCAGGGTGCCCGCGGCGAACTCTCCTCGGTGGCCACGATGCTGGACGGGATGCCGACCCCGCTCGGCCCGAACGGCAGCGGCATCGGCTCCAACTCCTGGGTGGTCTCCGGCGAACACACCACGAGCGGGAAGCCGCTGCTGGCCAACGACCCCCACCTGGGCCCCCATCTGCCGTCCGTGTGGACCCAGATGGGACTGCACTGCAGCAGCATCACCAAGAAGTGCCCCTTCGACGTCTCCGGCTTCACCTTCTCCGGAATGCCGGGTGTCGTCATCGGGCACAACCAGTCGATCGCCTGGGGACTGACCAACCTCGGTGCCGACGTCACCGACCTCTACCTCGAGAAGATCCAGGACGGTAAGTACCTCTACGACGGCAAGCAGAAGGCCTTCACCACACGCCGCGAGGTCATCGAGGTCGCGGGCGGCAAGTCCCGCGAGATCACCGTCCGCAGCACCGTGGACGGCCCCATCGTCTCGGACTTCGGCGACGAGGTGGCGACAGTGGGCGACAAGGCTCCGGTCGACGCCTCCGCGCCCGACCGCGGCAACGGCTACGCGGTGTCGCTCCGGTGGACCGCACTCGAACCGTCCCGCAGCATGGACGCCGTCTTCGCGCTCGACCGGGCCACCGACTTCCAGGACTTCCGCGCCGCCGCCGCGAAGCTCTCCGTCCCCGCACAGAACCTGATCTACGCCGACACCGAGGGCAACATCGGCTACCAGGCGCCCGGCCGCATCCCGATACGCGCGAAGGGCCACGACGGACGCTTCCCCGCGCCCGGCTGGGACTCCCGCTACCGCTGGAAGGACTACGTGCCGCAGGCGGCACTGCCCTGGGAGTACAACCCCGACCGCGGCTACATCGTGACGGCCAACCAGGCGGTCGTCGACCAGCGCAAGTACCCGTACACGCTCACCCGCGACTGGTCCTACGGCGTCCGGAGCCAGCGGATCAACGACCTCGTCGAATCGAAGATCGAGGACGGCGGCAAGGTCTCCATGCAGGACATGCAGGAGATGCAGAGGGACAACAGCAGCGAGATCGCCAAGCTGCTCGTCCCCCGGCTGCTCCAGATCGAGGTCGACGACGCCTACGTCCGCCAGGCCCAGGAACTGCTCCGCGGCTGGGACTACGCGCAGGACGCCGACTCCGCCGCGGCCGCCTACTTCAACGCGGTGTGGCGCAACCTCCTCAAGCTCGCCTTCGGCGACAAACTGCCCAAGGAGGTCCGCGCCGAGGGCGACTGCCTGTGGGTCCCCCCGGCCGACGAGTCCGCGCCGCTGAAGAACCTGAACGGTGACGCCAGGCTCGTGCGCGCCTGCGGCGAACGCGACCCCGACTCGGCGCAGCCCGACGGCGGCAGCCGCTGGATGGAAGTGGTGCGCGCACTGCTCGACAAGCCGAACAGCGACTGGTGGCAGACCCGCGGCACCGACCGCGAACCCGGCGCCGAGAACCGCGACGAACTGCTCGCCCGGGCGCTGAAGGACGCCCGCTGGGAGATGACCTCGAAGCTCGGCAAGGACATCGACACCTGGAGCTGGGGCCGCCTGCACCGCCTGATGCTCCGGAACCAGACACTCGGCACCGACGGCCCGGGCTGGTTGCAGTGGCTCCTCAACCGCGGCCCCTGGGACCTCGGCGGCGGCGAGGCCGCCGTCGACGCGACCGGCTGGAACGCCGCCGGCGGTTACGAGGTGAGCTGGGTGCCCTCCATGCGCATGGTGGTCGACCTCGACGACTTCGACCGGTCGAGCTGGATCAACCTCACAGGCGCCTCCGGGCACACCTACCACCCGCACTACGTCGACCAGGCCGACAAGTGGGCAGCGGGCGAGCAGCTCCCCTGGGCCTACAGCGACGGCGCGGTGGACCGGGGCACCGAGGACACCCTGGTGCTGAAGCCCTGACACCCGCAGGACACGGGCCCCCGCCGCGTCCACCCCGCCGTCCGGTTCTCCGCGCCCCTACGGGCGTCCGGCGAACCGCCGCACCTCCGTCGGCGTCACCGCCGCCGTCACCGGACGGTCGTGCCGCTCCGACGGCACCCGCTCCAGCACCTCCCCGTCGTACAGCAGCACCACTAGCGCGGGCCGCCTGCCCGCGGACTCCAGGCGCGCCAGCACGCGGTCGTAGCTGCCGCCCCCGCGTCCCAGCCGCACACCGCGACCGTCCACCGCGAGCCCCGGCAGCAGCACCGCGTCCGCCGCCATCACCGCACCAGGACCCCGACGCGGTCCCTGCGGCTCCAACAGGCCCCGTGCGGCGGGCGCCAGACCGTCCCGCCCCTCGTACTCCGCCCAGTCCAGGTCGTCGTCCGGCAGCAGCACGGGCAGCAGCACCCGCACCCCGCGGTCCCGCAGCGCGTCCAGCAGGGGCCCCGTCCCCGGCTCGCGCCCCACCGACACGTAGGCGGCGACCGTCCGCGCGTCCGCCAACTCCGGGAGGTCCGACGCCCGCCGCGCCAGGGCCTGCGGGGCCCGCCGCAGGTACGCCTCCGTCAGGGACGCCCGCGCGCCGAGGACGGCCCGCCGCAACTCCGGCTTCGTCGCTTCCGCACTGCTCACGCTGGAGAACCTCACCTTTCACTCACAGTCACCGGTTAGGGTTCAGGGCATGAGTAACTCACGTCCCAGGATCAGCAAGGCTGTCATCCCCGCCGCCGGCCTCGGCACGCGCTTCCTTCCCGCTACCAAGGCGACGCCGAAGGAGATGCTGCCGGTCGTCGACAAGCCGGCGATCCAGTACGTGGTCGAGGAGGCCGTCACCGCGGGTCTTTCCGACGTACTCATGATCACCGGCCGTAACAAGCGGCCGCTCGAGGACCACTTCGACCGCAACTACGAGCTGGAGGAGGTCCTGCGCGGCAAGGGCGACGACACCAAGCTGACCCGCGTGCAGGAGTCCAGCGACCTGGCGACCATGCACTACGTCCGCCAGGGCGACCCGAAGGGCCTCGGCCACGCCGTCGCCTGCGCCGAACCGCACGTCGGCGACCAGCCGTTCGCCGTCCTGCTCGGCGACGACCTGATCGACCCCCGCGACCCGCTGCTCGCCCGCATGAACGCGGTGCAGGAGCAGTACGGCGGCAGCGTGGTGGCCCTCATGGAGGTCGACCCGGCCACCATCCACCTCTACGGCTGCGCGGCCGTCACCCCCACCGGCGAGGACGACGTCGTCCAGGTCTCCGGCCTCGTCGAGAAGCCGTCCGCCTCCGAGGCACCGAGCAACCTCGCCATCATCGGCCGCTACGTCCTGGACCCGGCCGTGTTCGACGTGCTGCGCAGGACCGAACCCGGCCGCGGCGGCGAGATCCAGCTCACCGACGCCCTCCAGACACTCGCCTCGGACCCGTCCATCGGCGGGCCGGTGCACGGCGTCGTCTTCCGCGGCCGCCGCTACGACACCGGCGACCGCGGCGACTACCTGCGCGCCATCGTCCGCCTGGCATGCGAACGTGAGGACCTCGGCCCCGACTTCCGCGCCTGGCTGCGCGACTACGTCGCCGGGGAGATGAGCGACTGAACCTGACGAGGGAGACGACGCGTTGAGCGACACCGCGCCCGGTGCAACCTGGTCCGTCGACGACCATCTGGCGGACGTGCTGCGCAGCATCCGTCCACTGGACCCGATCGAGCTGAACCTGCTGGACGCCCAGGGCTGCGTCCTGCTCGACGACGTCGTCGTCCCCGCCTCCCTCCCGCCTTTCGACAACAGCTCCATGGACGGCTACGCGGTGCGCGCCGTCGACGTCGAGGGCTCCACGCAGCAGTACCCCGCGGTGCTGACCGTGCTGGGCGACATCGCCGCCGGCAGCGGCACCCCCGACCCGGTCGGCCCCGGACAGGCGGCCCGCATCATGACCGGGGCGCCGCTGCCGCCCGGCGCGGAGGCCGTCGTACCGGTCGAATGGACCGACGGCGGCACCGGCGGCGGCCCCGCGGACAGCATGTCCGCGCACAGCACCGACCCCGCCGGATCGGGCGGCGAAGTGCGGATCCACCGCCCGGTGACGCCAGGTCAGTACGTGAGGCCGCGCGGGAGCGACGTCCGCGCCGGCACGGTCGCACTGAAGGCCGGCACCCGACTCGGCCCGCCGCAGATCGGCCTGCTCGCCGCCATCGGACGCGGCACCGTGACCGTCCGTCCGAGACCGCGGGTGGTGGTGCTCTCCACCGGCAGCGAACTCGTCCAGCCCGGGCAGGAACTGGGCCCCGGCCAGATCCACGACTCCAACAGCTACGTGCTGGCCGCCGCCGCGCGGGCCGCCGGGGCCGAGGTCTACCGGGTCGGCGCGGTCGCCGACGACGCGGACTCGCTGCGCGCCGCCGTCGAGGACCAGCTGGTCCGCGCGGACATCGTGGTCACCAGCGGCGGCGTCAGCGTCGGGGCGTACGACGTGGTGAAGGAAGCTCTGGGGGCACCCGCCGGACCCCCGGGCCCCGGCGGAGCGTCCGGGGGGCCCGACGGCAGCGTGGTCTTCCGCCGCCTCGCGATGCAGCCGGGCAAACCGCAGGGCTTCGGCCTGATCGGTACCGGCCGCACCCCGCTGCTCGCCCTGCCCGGCAACCCCGTCAGCTCGTACGTGTCCTTCGAGCTGTTCGTCCGCCCGGTGGTGCGCCGGATGAGGGGCCTGGAGCCCGTCTCCCGCGTTCCGGTGCCGGCCCGGCTGGAGGGCGAGGATCCGCTGCGTTCGCCCGCCGGGAAACGGCAGTTCCTCCGCGGCGCCTACGAACCCCCGGCGCCGGGGGAGGAGACGGGCACCGTGCGGGCGGTCGGCGGCGCCGGATCGCACCTCGTCGCGGCACTGGCACGGGCCGACGCCCTGATCGTGGTGCCCGAAGTGACGGAACAGGTCGCCCCCGGGGAGCGGGTGGACGTCCTGCGGCTCGACTGACGCCCGTCACCGTCGCCCAGCGGGGGAGTACCGTGTGTGCGCACACGGATCCGACGGGAGAATGATGAACACCCCGGAGCAGCAGCACCTCACCCACGTCGACGAGGCCGGAGCGGCCCGCATGGTCGACGTCTCCGGCAAGGACGTCACCGCCCGTACCGCGCGGGCCTCCGGGCGGGTGACGGTCGCCCCGCGGGTGGTGGAGCTACTGCGCGGCGAGGGTGTGCCCAAGGGCGACGCCCTGGCCGCGGCACGCATCGCAGGTATCGCCGGGGCCAAGCGCACCCCGGACCTCGTGCCGCTGTGCCACCCGCTGGCTCTCTCCGGCGTGAACGTGGACCTCCGGGTCGCCGACGACGCCGTGGAGATCACCGCGACCGTCCGCACGACCGACCGCACGGGCGTCGAGATGGAGGCCCTGACCGCGGTGTCGGTCGCGGCCCTGACGGTCGTCGACATGGTGAAGGCCGTCGACAAGGGGGCCTGCATCACCGATGTCCGGGTGGAGGAGAAAACGGGCGGCAGGTCCGGTGCATGGCACCGCGACGGACACCACCAGCACCACGGGCACCACGAGCCGCGGGAGGAGCACACTCCCTCCCCGTCCGCAGCACCCGCCGGGAGCGGGTCGACCGGCCGTTTCCGGGCGCTCGCGGTGACCGCGTCGAACCGTGCGGCGGCCGGGGTGTACGCGGACAAGGGCGGGCCGCTGCTGGTGGAGGGCCTGCGTGCCATGGGCTTCACCGCCGACGGACCCCGTGTGGTGCCGGACGGCGAGCCCGTCGGGGACGCCCTGCGGGAGGCTGTCGCCGAGGGATACGACGTCGTGCTCACGACGGGCGGCACCGGCGTGTCCCCGACCGACCGGACGCCGGAGGTCACCCGGGCGCTCCTCGACCACGAGGTCCCCGGGATCACCGAGGCGATCCGGGACGCCGGCCGCGCGAAGGTGCCCACCGCGGCGCTCTCCCGTGGCGTCGCGGGTGTCGCAGGGCGCACACTGATCGTGAACCTGCCCGGTTCGTCCGGCGGCGTGCGCGACGGCCTCGCCGTCCTGGACCGGCTGCTCGTGCACGCCGTGGAGCAGATCCACGGCGGTGACCACCCTCGAGGGGACGACTCCCACTGAACATGCCCTGGCCGGTAGAACTGGCGGACGGACACACCGTCCTCCGCCCCATAAGACTGCGCGACCATCGGGCCTGGCGCGAGATCAACCAGCGCAACCGCGACTGGCTGCGGCCCTGGGAGGCCACTGTCCCGCCGTCGCCTCCGGGCCACGAGCCGCCCCGCCGTCCGACGTACCGGCAGATGGTGCGCCACCTGCGGTCCGAGGCACAGGCGGGCCGCATGCTGCCGTTCGTGGTCGAGTACGAGGGGCGGCTCGTCGGGCAGCTCACCGTTGCCGGTATCACCTGGGGTTCGATGTGCTCCGGGCACATCGGGTACTGGATCGACAAGGCGGTCGCGGGCCGCGGGGTGATGCCGACCGCGGTCGCGCTGGCGACCGACCACTGCTTCCGCGGGGTGGGGCTCCACCGCATCGAGGTGTGCATCCGCCCGGAGAACGGTCCCAGCCGCCGCGTGGTCGAGAAGCTGGGATTCCGCGAGGAGGGCGTGCGTCCCCGCTTCCTGCACATCGACGGGGCCTGGCGGGACCACCTGGTGTACGCGCTGACCGCCGAGGAGGCGGCGGAAGGGCTGCTCGGCCGCTGGCACCGGCACCGCGTGCCGCCGGCGTCGCACGCCTGACGCCGGGGAGAGGATCCGCCGGCCGGCGGCAGCCGTTCGGTCGTGCCGGACAGATGACCCGCGCGCATCGGAGTGTCGTGGATTCTCCATGAATGCGGCACAAGTGAGAGTCGTCGTCGACAGAATGACGTAAGAGGATCGTGTGATCAGCAAGATCGTGCGACACACCGCGTGATTTTGCAGATAACCCGCCGCGTGCACCTCTACCGTGTCAGGGTGAGCAGCAGTGGCCTCATCTATGCAGTCATCGTCGGGGCCTGGGCCGCCTACCTGGTGCCGATGTGGCTCCGCCGGCAGGACGAGCTGAACGAGGCCCGTCCGACGGAACGCTTCAGCACCGCCATCCGGCTGCTGTCCGGGAAGGCGGCGATGGAGCGGCGCTACGCGAAGGACGTGGAGCGGCGAGCACCGGGAGCCGAAGACGATGACGCGGACCGGAGTACACCGGACGGTCCCGCCGAGGAGTCGGTCGACGTCCGGTCCTTCGCCGCACCCAGAACCATGACGCACGAGGTGGCACCTGCCGTGGACCGTACGCCTCCGGGCGCCGCGCCCGCCCCGGGCCGGTCCGGGGACGGCGCCGGGCCCGGGGCCGGGCGGGAGCGGAGCCGTGCGGGGGGCGCCTCACCGGCGGACCGCAGGGCCGCGGAGCGAAGCAGGCGCGCCAAGGTACTGGCACGCCGTCGCCGCACCACGATGGTGCTGTTCCTGTGCTTCTCCGTCGGCGCCGTCGTCGCCGCGGTGGGCGGACTGGCGTTTCTCTGGGCGCCCGCGGTGCCCGCCGCGCTGCTGAGTGCCTACATCGCGCACCTGCGGACCCAGGAGCGCCGACGGTTCCACGCGACCATGGACCGGCGCCGGGCGGAACAGGCCGCCGCGCAGCTGCGCGAGCGCCGGGGCCGAGCCCCTCGTCCCGGCCCCGGCGGCGGCCCCGACACGTCCTCCGGCGTGCGGGTGCGGGGCGGCGAGGTTCCGCCGCCCGCCGCCGAGGCGCCCCAGGGGCCCGCGACCGAGCGTCCCTCGGCCGCCGACCGCCGGGCGCTGGTGGAGCAGACGGACCACGCCGAATGGGTCGACCAGGAGCGCGGCCGGGGGCGCGAACAGCCCGAGGGTGAGGGCTGGGAGCCGGTCCCGGTGCCGCTGCCGACGTACGTGAACGCGCCCGTCGCGCCGCGTACCGCACGCGCGGTGGACCTCGATGCCCCGGACGCCTGGAGCTCCGCCCGGTCCACCACCGCCGCGGCCGACACCACCCCCTCACCGGCACTGCCGCCCGAGCCGTCACCCGCCGCGCCCCGGCCGCAGGCCTCGCGGTCGCGCCGGGACCGTACGCCGCTCTTCGACCAGATGGCCGACGACGAGCGGCCGCGTGCCGCGGGCGAGTGAGCCGCCGTGGCGCGGGTGCGTGACCTGCGCGGCGGCGGATTTCCGCCCGGCCCGGCGGTGATGCTAAGGTTTCACCCGTCGCAAGGGCCTGTGGCGCAGTCCGGTAGCGCATCTCGTTCGCAACGAGAGGGTCAGGGGTTCAAATCCCCTCAGGTCCACAGCGAAATACCCCTTCGACCCGGAGAGAGTACGGGTCGAAGGGGTTTTTGTTTCTCTGCATGACGTCGGGTCAGTGCGGTGGCGCTGATGCGATGCGGGGGTGCTCTCATGGGAGAGGGTTGAGGTGCCTCTCCAGTCGGCCCTGCCCCCGCAGTACCTGCTCGGAGCGGTTTCGGGTTCCGGGTCGGCCGGCTCGTCCGGGAGAACAGAGACGGCAGACACGCGCACCCATGTTACTAACATGGATGTTACTAACATGAATGTTAGTTTCTTGGAGAGTGGGACGAGGAGGTGCCGGTGTCCCGTTTCGTCGGACGTGAGCGCGAGCTGGACCTGCTGGTACGTGAGCTGGGCCGGGTGGCATCCAGCTCGCCCGACGGGCATCGTGGTCGGTGCCTGCTGATGCGCGGTCGCCGGCGGGTGGGAAAGTCCCGTCTGGTCGAGGAATTCATCGAGCGGGCCGACGTGCCGTTCCTCTTCTTCACTGCCACCGGGGCGTCCCACGACGCTGACCTGCGGCGTCTGGTCCAGGATGCGGAGAGATCGACACTCCCTGCGCGCGGACTCCTGGCCGCTGCCCGCCCTGCCGACTGGAACGCGGCTTTCGAGGTGTTGTCTGCAGCGATCCCGAACGATCGGCCCAGCGTCGTCGTCATGGACGAACTGCCCTACCTGATGGATCCTGACCATGCGTTCGAGGGATACCTTCAGCGGTTCTGGGACCGCGAGTTCGAACGTAAGCCCGTCCTGTTCGTTCTCGTCGGCTCGGACCTGTCCATGATGCAGGCTCTCAACAGCTACGAGCGCCCGTTCCACCAACGTGGGCGCGAGATGGTGGTCGGACCGCTCAACCCGGCTGAGGTGTCCGAGATGTTGGACCTGACGTCGGCGGAGGCATTCGACGCGGCCCTGGTCACGGGCGGTCTTCCGTTGATCTGTGCGGATTGGGCCCGGGGGAACGGGCTCGACGCGTTCTTCGAGGAGTCGCTGAACAATCCGCTCTCAGCGCTGCTGGTGTCTGCGGAACGCTCACTGGCTGCCGAATTCCCTCAGTGGACCCAGGCCCGGACTGTTCTCGGTGCCATCGGCAGTGGTGAACGCACCTTCAGCAACATCGCCCGGGCCGCAGGCGGGTTGCAAGCCACGCCCGTGCAGCGATCCCTCGCCACACTGATGGAGAAGCGTGTGGTCTCCGGCGAACTCCCCATATCCACACGCCCGTCGAAAGACCGCAGGTACTGGGTGGCCGATCCCTATCTGCGTTTCTGGCTGCGCTTCCTCCAACCTCACATGGCGGAGATCGAGCGAGGTCGAGGCGACTTGACGCTGGAGAGGATCCGCGAAGGCTGGACGAGCTGGCGTGGCAGGGCCGTCGAGCCGATGATCCGAGAGGCCCTGGCCCGACTTCTGCCCGACCAGCAACTGCCGTCCGCCCCGGCGATCGGCGGCTACTGGACACGGTCGAACGACATCGAAATCGACATCGTCGGTGCGGACCGCGCACCGATCGCCAAAGAACTGGTCTTCGCCGGCTCGATCAAATGGCTGGAACGCTCCCCGTTCGACCGCCACGATCTGGCTGCGCTGCGGCGCCACCGAGCGGCGCTGGGAGATGCGGCATTGCCGCTCGTGGCCGTGTCGCGCAGCGGCGTCTCCTGTGACGGACTGGACGCGGTGTACGGCCCTGACGATCTGCTGCGGGCCTGGCGTACCTGACACGGAGCGGAAGGTCGTCAGCGGACCGGATCACGTCGACTTCGGCCTGGTGGGCGGATTCGGAGTCGGCGCGTGTGCCGGGAGGGCAGGCCTGGCGGGGGGCCGAGCCTGCCCGGCGGTGCTGCGTCCGGTCAGTACAGGACGAGGCCGAACGACGAGAGCACCTCGTCCAGTGGCTGGAAGTAGCTCGTGCCGCCGGAGGAGCACGAACCCGAGCCGCCGGAGGCGATGCCGACCGCCTGATTGTTGGGGGCGAACAGTGGAGTACCACCCCTTGCCCCGGTCGGGAGGCAGAGGTTCGTTCGGATGAGGCCGTGGACGATGCCGTCGGGACCGTAGTCGACCGTGGCGTTGAGACCGGTGATGGTGCCGCCGAGGGTGCCGGTCTCCGGGATGGTGATGTACACCTGCTTGCCCACGTACGGCGAACCGAAGCTGTAACCCCCCTCGGGCGTCAGGTCGGGATTGTCGTAGCGGATGAGTCCGTAGTCGTTGCCCGGGAACGACGAGGAGACCGCGGGGCCGATCGGAAGGGTGTGCTGCGGGTCCGCGTACCAGTCGGAGCCCACCGAGGTGCAGTGGCCCGCGGTCACGAGGAAAACGTCCGTGCCGTCGGTGACGTTGAAGCCGGCCGTGCACCGGGCGCCGCTGCTGAAGATCGGATCACCCGGGGAGAGGGTCTGCAACGACGCGCCCCTGAGTGTGGGTCCGGTGTCCGCGACGGCGCCAGGAGCCCATGCCATGAGTGCGGTCAGCAGGCTTGCGAAGACGGTGATCAGCCGGCCTCCTCGTGAGGGGCCTCTTCGTGCGGATGTGCGCGAGGTGGTCATGTCCTTCTCCTCCGTCGGCGGTTCGGCTGCAGTGGATGGCGTGCCCCTGACATTCGTTGAGCATGGATAGTCCACGGCCCGTGCACAAGGGGACCGGTCCGTGGCGCCGAGCCGACGGGGCCGGGCTGCGGGATGCTCCGGTTCGCGGCGGTGTCAGCCCGTCTGCCGCGAACGGCAAGGAGCCCCGCCCCTCCGGCGCCATGCCGGCAGGGTTTCCGGTTTCGGGCCTGACGCCCTGTTGTCTCCGTCACAGTCTCTCTCCATACTGCCTCTTTGACAGGGCCACTACAGAGGCAGCTGCCGCTGGCCGGTGGTCCTGGCCGCCCCCTCACGAGCCCGCCACCCTCGGGCCGTCCCCACTCCGCTGGAGGAGAATCAGTGAGGACCAAGCGCAGCACCACCCTCTCGGGCCTCAAGAAGCGCGCTTACCTGCTCGCCGCAGCCGCCGGACTGGTCACCGCCACCGTCGCCATGCCGAGCGCCGGCGCCGCCACGGCCCCGCAGTTCAGCGCCGGCGAGCTGCACCGGGCGAGCCAGGCCGTGATGGCGGCGGACGTCGAAGGCACCGCCTGGTACGTGGACGAGAGCTCCGGCCGCGTCGTCGTCACCGCCGACAGCACCGTCTCCCGTGCCGAGATCGCCAAGCTGCGGCGCTCGGCGGGCGACAACGCCGGTGCCGTCCGTGTGGAACGGGCCGCGGGCACCTTCCGGCCGCTGCTCTCGGCCGGCGACGCCATCTACGGCGGCGGCTACCGCTGCTCCCTCGGCTTCAACGTGGTCAGCGGCAGCACGTACTACTTCCTGACGGCCGGGCACTGCGGAGACGTCGCCAACACCTGGTACACCGACTCCAACCACAACACCCTGATCGGCCCCACGGTCGGCTCCAGCTTCCCCAACAACGACTATGCGCTGGTGCGCTACGACAACCAGTCGCTCAGCCACCAGGGCGGGTACACCGCGGCCGACGCCTACGTCGGTGAGTCCGTCAAGCGCACCGGGTCCACGACCGGCACCCACAGCGGCACGGTCACCGCACTCAACGTCAGCGTCCACTACTCCGGCGGCGGCACCGTCCGCGGCATGATCCAGACGAACGTCTGCGCCGAGCCCGGCGACTCGGGCGGACCGCTCTACGACGGCAGCAAGGCGCTGGGCATCACCTCCGGAGGCAGTGGCGACTGCAAGTCCGGTGGCACCACCTTCTACCAGCCGGTCCCCGAGGCGGCGAAGAAGTACAACGTCACCGTGTACTGACCCCGAGCCGACCACCGTTCCGGGGCGGGATCCGCGACCGCGGGTCCTGCCCCGGCGTGTTCGGCAGGCTCCTCCGCGGCCTTCCGCGCTCTCCGCGCGTCTCAGCCGGCGGCCTGCCCGACGGCCGAGCGTGCGGCTGCCGCATCCGGTGCGTCCAGGGCCAGTTCGGCGAGCCGGCGGCACTGGTCGAGGGTGTGTGCCGCGAGCGAGGCGCGGACCTCGGGGAGACTGTTCGGCGCCGCCGACAGGCTCGTGACACCGAGGCCGACCAGGACGGGCGCGAGGAGCGGGTCGGCCGCCGCCTCGCCGCACACGCCCACCGGCCGGTCGTTCCGTTCCCCGGCGCGGGCGGTGGCCCGCACCAGTTCGAGCAGCGCCGGCTGCCACGGGTCGAGGAGTTCGGCGAGATCGCCCAGCATGCGGTCGGCGGCCAGGGTGTACTGCGCCAGGTCGTTGGTGCCGATGCTGAGGAAGTCGCAGGCTTCGGCCACGCGTTCCGCGCGCAGTGCCGCAGCCGGCACCTCCACCATCGCTCCCGCCGTCGGGAGCCCGTGGGCGCGGACCCGCGCGGCGAACGCGGCGGCCTCGGCGGGCAGCGCGACCATGGGGGCCATCACCCACACTTCGGCGCCCGAGCCCTCCGCCGCAGCGGCGACGGCGGCGAGTTGGGTCTCCAGCAGCTCGGGGTCGCGGGTCGCGGTGCGCAGGCCGCGGACTCCGAGTGCCGGGTTCGGCTCGTCCCCGGAGACCGCGAACGGCAGCGGCTTGTCCGCCCCGGCGTCGAGGGTGCGCACGACCACGCGGCGTCCGGCGAAGGCCGTGAAGACCTCCCGGTACGCGGCCCGCTGTTCCTCCTCCGACGGGGCCTCTTCCCGGTCGAGGTACAGGAACTCGGTCCGGAACAGGCCGACTCCCTCGCTGTCGGCGGCGGCTGCCGCGGCGAGTTCTCCCGTCGCGCCGAGATTGACCAGCAGCTTCACCGGGTGCCCGTCCGCGGTGCGGCCGGGGCCGGAGACCGACTCCGCCCGGTGCCGGCGCTGTTCCTCGCGGGAGGCGGCCTCGGCGACGGTCTCCGGTCGCGGGTCGGGTTCGACGCTGCCCCGGGCGGCGTCGACCAGTACCGTCCGGCCGTCCGTGAGCGTCGTGGCGTGCGGGCAGCCGACGACGGCGGGCAGGCCCAGGGTTCTGGCGAGGATCGCGGTGTGGCTGGTGGGGCCGCCGCGTTCGGTGACCAGTGCGAGGACCTGTGCGGGGTCGAGCAGTGCGGTGTCCGCGGGCGCGAGGTCCTCGGCCACCAGTACGTACGGGTGTCCGGGGTCGGGGAGCCCCGGCATGGGCAGGCCCAGGAAACGGGCCACGGAGCGGTCCCGCAGGTCGTCGAGGTCGGCGACGCGTTCGGCGAAGAGGCCGCCCGCCGCTTCGAGCGCGGTGCGGAACTCGCCGAACGCGCCGGCCAACGCGCGCGGGCCGTCGGAGCCTTCGTGGACGAGGGCGTCGGCCCGGTCCGCCAGCGCCGGGTCGGCGACCATCATGGCCTGGGCCGACAGCACGTCGGCGGCGTCGCCCGAGGCGGCGGACGTGCGCTCCTCCAGCTCGGCGGCGACGTGGCGCAGCGCCTCCCGGACGGACGCGGCCTCGGTGTCCGCCTCGGCCGGTGGCACGGTGCGCGCCGCCGGCAGCGGTGGGGGCGGGGCCATGCGCGCCACCGGGCCGGCCGCGGTGCCGTTCCCGACGCCGATCCCGGTCAGTGGGGTCGTCACCGCCCGTCCTCCGCGTCCAGGTCGGTGGCGACCAGGGCGGCCAGTTCGTCGACCGCGGCTTCCGCGCCCTCGCCCTCGGCGGACAGCACCACTTCGTCGCCCTGCCGGGCGCCGAGGGCGAGTACGGACAGCAGGCTGCGGGCGTCGACGGGCGGGCGCCCGTCACGCGCCACGGTCACCTTCACCGGGAGGCGTCCGGCGGCCTGGACGAACAGGGAGGCGGGCCGGGCGTGCAGGCCGGTACGGGCGCCGACGGCGACGGTGCGCTCGGTCATGGGGACTCCTCGTGCAGGGATGCGGGGGTGCGGGGGATGTGGCGGGGGAGCGGGCCGGTCAGGTCGTGACGGCGGGTTCGGCGTCCGCGGCCCCGCCGGACGGCGCGGGGCTGCCGGCGGGCCCGGAGCCGGGGTCGGTGCCGCGGTCCGTGCTGCTGCGGTGTGCGCGGAGGGACTTGAGGACGACGACCAGCCCGGCCGTCACGGCCGTGCCGGCGGCTATCGCGGTCAGGTAGAGCAGCGGGCTTCCGATGAGCGGCACCACGAACACGCCTCCGTGCGGGGCCCGCAGGGTGGCACCGAAGGCCATGGAGAGCGCTCCGGTGACCGCGCCTCCCGCCATCGTTGAGGGGATCACGCGCAGCGGGTCGGCCGCGGCGAACGGGATGGCGCCCTCGCTGATGAAGGAGGCCCCGAGGACCCAGGCGGCCTTGCCGTTCTCGCGTTCGGTGCGGTCGAAGAGCCGGCCGCGCAGGGTGGTCGCCAGGGCCATGCCGAGCGGCGGCACCATGCCTGCGGCCATGACGGCGGCCATGATGCGCAGGCTTGCCCCGGTCGGGTCGGTGAGGCCGCCGACGGCGAAGGCGTAGGCGACCTTGTTGACCGGTCCGCCCAGGTCGAAGCACATCATCAGGCCGAGGAGCACGCCCAGCATGACCGCGTTGGCTCCGGACAGTCCGCTCAGCCAGTCCGTCAGCGCGCTCTGGAGGGCGGCGAGGGGTTTGCCGACCACCACGAACATCAGGAAGCCGACGAGCACGGACGACAGCAGGGGGATGACGACGACGGGCATGATGCCGCGCAGGACCGGTGGCACGTCGATCCGCTGGATCGCGGCCACGACGGCTCCGGCGAGCAGGCCCGCGACGAGGCCGCCGAGGAACCCGGCCTCGATCGTGACGGCGAGGGAGCCGCCGACGATGCCGGGTGCCAGGCCCGGTCGGTCGACCATGCCGTACGCGACGTACCCGGCGAGCACGGGCACCAGGAAGTCGAACGCGGCGCTGCCCACCTGGAACAGCAGCGCCGCCCAGGCCGCGGAGTCGGTCCAGGAGAACTGCTCGGCGACGGACGGCGCTTCGGTGATGTCGTATCCGCCGAGTGCGAAGGCGAGAGCGATGAGCAGGCCGCCCGCTGCGACGAACGGCACCATGTAACTCACGCCGGTCATCAGCCATTTCCGCAGCCGGACGCCGAAGTGGTCCGCCGAGGCGCCTTCGTCCGCAGCGGCCGGTGCGTCGGCGGGGGCGGGCGGCCCGGTCTCGCCGCGAGCGGCCGCCTCCCGTACCCGGTCGACGAGTTCGGACGCGCGGCTGACCGCGGTCTTCACGCCGACGTCGACGGTCGGTTTGCCGAGGAACCGCTCCTTCTCGCGCACCTCCACGTCGTGCGCGAGGATCACACCGTCCGCCGCGGCGATCACTGCCGGGTCGAGGCGGGTGAAGCCGCCCGAGCCCTGCGTCTCGACGGTGATCTCCACGCCTGCGGTGCGGCCGGCCCGTTCCAGGGCCTCCGCGGCCATGTAGGTGTGGGCGATGCCCGTCGGACAGCTCGTCACCGCCACGATCCGGAACGGCCGGGCGCCGTCGGCGGCGGACGCGCCGTCACCCGCGGCGTCCCCTGCGGACTCCTCCCTCGCCGACGGGGCGTCCGCTGCGGACGCTTCCGGGCCGGGCCCCTTCTCGGCAGGGTCCTCGCCGCGGAGCAGCGCGGCCACCGCCTCCGGGTCCTGCCTGCTGCGCAGCGCGCCGGTGATCTCCTCGTCCATCAACTTCCGGGCGAGGCCCGAGAGGATGGCGAGGTGGTCGCTGTCGGCGCCGGCGGGTGCGGCGATCAGGAAGATCAGGTCGGCGGGGCCGTCCGCCGCGCCGAAGTCGACGCCTCCGGTGCTGCTGCGGCCGAAGGCGAGGGTCGGCTCGGTGACGTGGGCGCTGCGGCAGTGGGGCACGCCGATGCCGCCCTCCATGCCGGTGGGCATCTGCTCCTCGCGGGCCGCGACGTCGGCGAGGAACCCGTCGAGGTCGGATATCCGGCCGACGGCCGCCATGCGTGCGGCGAGCGCGCGGGTCGCCGCTTCGCCGGTCGGTGCGGTGAGGTCGAGGTCGACCAGTTCCGCGGTGATCATTTCCGTCATCGCGCGGCTCCTTGCTCGCGGATCGCCCTGCGGGCGTCGGTGGGGACGGTGTGTCGGGGGCGGAGCGTCGTGGTGTGCTCCGGTGCGGTGGCCGCGGACGGTGCGGCGTTCATGGCGCCTCTCCCGTCAACGGGCGGTCGGTCGGGACGTCCGCGGTGGTGGACGTGCCCGCCGGGTCGAGGTCGGACGGTCCCGGCATGACGCTGCCGGGCAGGGTGACGGCGGCCGAGCCGTGGGCGACGGCCGCGGACAGTGCGGCCGGGCCGGAGCCGCCCGCGGCCAGGAAGGCGGCCAGGGAGGCGTCGCCCGCGCCGACGTTGCTGCGGACGGTGGCCACGGTGCCGGTGCCGAAGAGCACGCCGGTCTCGTCGACCAGCAGTTGGCCGACCGCTCCCAGGCTCGCGAGTACCGTGCGGGCGCCGCGGTCCCGCAGCTCCTCGGCGGCCTTGACGGCGTCCCCGACGGTCGCGAGCGGGCGGCCGACGGCTTCGGCCAGTTCCTCGGTGTTGGGCTTGACGACGTCGGGACGCTCTGCCAGCGCGGCCGTCAGCGCCGCGCCCGAGGCGTCCAGCGCGATGCGGGCCCCTGCGCGGTGTGTCCGCGCGACGAGTTCCGCGTACCACGGGGCGGGCAGTCCGCGCGGCAGGCTGCCGCAGCAGGCGATCCAGTCCGCGTCCCCGGCGTGCGACCGCACGGTCTCCAGCAGGGCCTCCGCCTCGGCGGGGGAGAGTTCCGGCCCCGGTGCGTTGACCTTGGTGAGCGTGCCGTCGGCCTCGACGAGGGTGACGTTCACCCGGGTCGTGCCCGTGACGGCGACGCCCGCGGCTTCGATGCCGTCGCGTTCCAGGAGCCGTGCGAGCGCCGAGCCCTCGGCGCCGCCGAGCGGGACGACGGCGACGGTGCGGTGCCCGGCGGCGGCGAGGGCCCGGGAGACGTTGACGCCCTTGCCGCCGGGGTCGACGCGTTCCTCCGCGGCCCGCAGCACGGCCCCGCGCACGAGACCGGGACGCCCCGGGCGCTCGGGAAGCTCGTACGTCCGGTCCAGGCTCGGGTTCGGGGTGAGTGTGAGGATCATGCGCGCACCACCTCGGTGCCGTGCAGCTCCACGGCTCGCATCTCGTCCGCGCCGAGGTCGGTGTCGGTCACCAGGACGTCCACCTGCGCGAGGCTGCCGAAGCGGGCGAAGTGCTCCTTGCCGAACTTCCCGGAGTCCGCCAGCAGGACGACGCGGCGGGCGGCGGAGAGGATGGCGCGTTTCACGGCGGCCTCCGCCAGGTCGGGGGTGGTCAGTCCGGCCTCGGGGGAGAAGCCGTTGGTGGCGACGACGGCGACGTCGGCGTGGATCTCGCCGTAGGCCCGCAGCGCCCAGTCGTCGACCGCGGCCCGGGTGCGGTGCCGCACCCGGCCGCCGACCAGGTGCAGGGCGATGCCCGGATGGTCCATCAGGCGCGTGGCCACCGGAAGCGCGTGGGTGACGACCGTGAGGGCGGCATCGAGGGGGAGGAGCCCGGCGAGGCGTGCCGCGGTGGTGCCGGCGTCGAGGATCACGCTGCCCTCGGCGGGCAGTTCGCCCAGCGCGGCCCGCGCGATGCGGTCCTTCTCGTCGGCGGCGACGGAGTCGCGTTCGGCGAGGTCGGGCTCGAAGTCCAGACGCCCGGCGGGTATGGCGCCGCCGTGCACCCGGCGGACCAGGCCCGCGCGGTCGAGGACCTTCAGGTCGCGGCGCACGGTCTCGGCGGTCACCCGGAACCCTTCGGCGAGCGACAGCACGTCGACCCTGCCGTGCTCCCCGGCGAGGCGCAGGATCTCCTGCTGGCGTTCCGCTGCGTACATGTGGGTTCGCGTCCGTTTCCTGTCCGATCGTGTGGTGGTGGCAGCACGTTACGCTCGTGTCGCCGGGAAGTAAACACATTCGGGCATGGGGGCGGGGGTGAACGGACGTGGGCAGTTTGCGGTCTCCGGGCGGCCCGGTCGGCTGCGGCCGGCCGGGGGACGCTGCGCTCCGGCCCGGTGTGTCGCGCGGGCCGCCGGGTCCGCAACGCCTACCCGTGACGCATGGCCCCGACGCCCCGTCCCGTCCCCTCGGGTGCGCACCCCCCGGTGCACCCCGGGGTGCCGGTCGCCCTGCCCGCGGACGCCCCGTCCCTCACCGCGTGGGCCGCGACCGCCCGGTGGCCCGCCCGGCGGAGCCTCGCGCTGCACCGTCTTCCCCGGGCGCTGGCCGCCCGGCGCCCTGCCCTCCGCGCCGCGCTGCACGCCTGTGGACTCGACCCGGCGGCCGCCGCGGCGGAACTGCGCGCCGCCGATCGCCTCACCCTCCGGTGCCTGGCGGCCGCGTGCCGCCGCTTCCCGCGGGCCGCCCCGGCGCGGGCCGCCGTCGTCGTCTCCTACGCCGATCCGGTCCGCCCGCTGCTGTCGCTGCTCGAAGGGGTATTGCCCGCACTGCTCGGCGGAACGGCCGTGACCACGGTCGTCGCCCCCGGCGCGGTGCCGACGGCCGGCCGGCTCGCCCGCGCGATGCGGGACGCGGGTGTGCCCGAAGGCCTCTGGAGCCCGGTGACCGCCCCCGACGGACGCCTTGCCGCCCTTCACGCCGCGCTCGCCGAACATGCCTGCTGCCTCGCCCCGCAGTGCTGCCCGCCCCCGTTCCGGCCCCGGCCGCCCGGTCTGCTGGTGGTGCGGCACGACGGCGACGCCCGCCGCGCCGCCCGCGCCCTCGTGCGGGGGCTCGCGGCCGGCACGGGCCGCACGTGCGCCGCGACGCCCCTGGTGGCGGTCCACGCCACGCGGTGGGACGAGTTCACCGCGGCACTGCCCCGGGAGACCGGTGACGGCGCCGGGAGCGGTGGCCGGGCCGCGCCCGTCGCTCTCACGCACGCGCCCGTGGCCGCCCTCGCCGCAGCGGCCCGGCGGCACGGGCACGGGGCGGTCGCCGCACCCTTCACCGCCTGGGCCGAGGTACTGCACGCGGCGCGGGGCGCCGGTGTGCACGCAGCGGTGTTCACCCGCACCCCGTGGGCGCGGGTAGCGCCGCAGTTCGACGCGCTGCCGCCGGAGCGCCCCGCCCTCAACGCCCTTCCGCGGCCCGGCCCGACGCCGGTCGCCGCGTTGCGGCTGCTGCGGTCACGGGCCGATCGGTTCCGCGGCTGACGAGGCGGGCGGCCGGGGTGTCCGCGGTCCGCGCGTACCAGCGCGCCAGCAGCGCCTCGGTGCTGCCGCGGAGGAAGGGGCCGAGGGCCTGCACGCCGCGCCGCCACCACGGCCCGATGCTCGTGCGCCGGTACACCAGCGCGTCGCACACCAGTCCGGCCGCGTCGGTCGCGCTGAGCGGCCGCACCCGGCGCAACCAGGGCGTCGCCGACGTCATCCGGGTGCGGGTGACGCCCAGATAGACGGACACCACGCGCACTCCGTCGCCCCGCACCTCCGTGGCCAGCCCCCGCAGCCATGTGTCGAACGCCGACTTGGCGGCCACGTACGCGGCCATGCGGGGAAGGGTGGGCAGCAGCGCCGCGATCGAGCAGACGCCGACGATACGGCCGCCGCCGCGCGCCCGCATTCCCGGCAGCAGCGCCAGCGTCAGCCGCAGTGGCCCGAGATGGTTCACCTCCGTCATGCGTACGGAATCCGTCGGCCGGAATTCTGTCAGGGCGAAAGAACGCCACAGCGAATGGCCGGCATTGTTGACGAGGGCGTCGACTCCGCCCTGTTCGTCCTCCACCCAGGCGGCGAGCGCGGCGACCGCCGCCGGATCGGTCAGATCCGCGGGGAAGGCAGCGGCGGAACCTCCTTCGGCAGCGATCTCCCGCACCAGGATTTCGAGCCGCCCCGCCGACCGGGCGGTGACGAGCACCCGCGCACCGGCCGTGGCGAGGCGCCGCGCGACCTGTCTGCCGACCCCCGAGGAAGCCCCGGTGACCAGCACCGTCCGCCCCGCGACGGCTCCGGCCAGCCGACGGTCGTCCGCCCGGGGGCGCCCGTGCAGGAGTCGGCGCAGGGCGGCATCGGCGCTTCTCGTTCCGTTCACACGCGCAGAATAGGGAATCACCCGCCCGGGCTTTCCCGGCGTGCGAAGCACAAGCAGGACTCCGTTGGTGAATTTCATCAGACTGGAGTATTCCTCCTCACCCGGTGAACAGCCGGCCGCACGCTAGGTTGGCGACACAGATGCCCTCGACCCGTCCGGAGCGGTACATGTCGGAAGCGATGTTCCAGCTGGTTTCCCGTCACCTCGTCGAGCATTTCGGTATCGAACCCGAACGGATTTCACCCGCCGCCACGCTGGAGGACGTCGGGCTCGACTCGATGGCGCTCGTCGAGCTGCTGCTGGTACTGGAGGAGGACTTCGGCATGCCGATGCCGGAGGACGACGACACCGCGCCCAGGACCCTGGGAGAGCTCGTCGAACGCCTGGACGCGGCCACCGGCGGCGCGCCCCTCCCGGCCACTGCCGCCGCGGCCGGCGGAACCGCCTCATGAGCGAGCGGGACGTCGCAGTCACCGGACTCGGCCTCGTCACCCCGGCAGGCCACGGCCCGGAGGCCTTCTGGGACGGCCTGGCCGCCTGCCGCTCCACCGCAGCCAGAGACCCGCGCCTCGCCGGGTTGCCCGTCGACCTCTCCTGCCCGGTCGAAGACCCGGACGTGGCCGCGGTCCTCGGGCGGCGCCTCGCGTGGCGCACGGACCGCTTCATCCACCTGGCCCTGCTGGCCGCACGCGACGCCGTCCGCGACGCCGCACTCACCCCCGGCGAGTGGGAGGCGCCGCGCGTCGCGGTCGTCATCGGCACCGGGAACGGCGGCGGCGACCAGCAGCACCGCGACCACGCCCGCCTCGCGGCCGGCCGCCCCGGCTCCGTTTCCCCCACCTCGCTGCCGCGGTCACTGCCCAACATGGCGGCGGGCGAGGTGAGCACCGACCTGCAGGCACTCGGCCCGAGCCTCTCGGTGTCCACAGCCTGTGCATCGGGCTCCACCGCCCTCGGCGTCGCCCGCGATCTGCTGCGGTCCGGCAGCTGCGACATCGCCGTCGCGGGCGGCACGGACACCGCCCGCGCGCCCGTGGCCGCCGTCGGCTTCGCCCAACTCGGCGCACTCTCCCGGGCACACGAACCGCACGCCGCGTCCCGCCCGTTCGACGCGGACCGCGACGGCTTCGTGCTCGGCGAGGGCGCCGGAATGCTCGTGCTGGAACGCGCCGAGCACGCCCGCGCCCGCCGCGCGCCGCTCCGCGCCTACCTCGCCGGGTACGGCGCCGCCGCCGACGGCCACCACCACACGGACCCTTCCCCGCACGGTGAGGGGCTGCAGCGGGCCATGGCAGCGGCCGTGCGCGACGCCGGACTGGACCCCTTCGACGTCCACCACGTCAATGCCCACGCCACCTCGACCCGGACCGGCGACCGGGCCGAGGCCCACGCGTTGCGGAAGTTCTTCGGCACGCCCCCACCCGTCACCGCCGTCAAATCGGTCACCGGCCACACGCTGGCGGCCTCGGGGGCCGTCGAGGCCGCAGCGACCGTCCTCGCCCTCCAGCACCAGCACATCCCTCCGACGGCGAACCTGGACCGGATCGACCCGGAGATCGACCTGGATGTCGTCACCACAGCGCCCAGGCCGTGCCGCATGACGGCGGCGCTCAGCAACTCCTGCGGCTTCGGCGGTCAGAACGCCGCACTGCTCTTCCGGGCAGCCTGAGCCAGGTCGCCGGAGGTCTCCCCGTCGGCCCCGGCGACAGACCCCGCACCGGCGGCGGCCGTCCCTCCGCGGGGCGGGCCGCCGCCGTCCCCAGCGGGCCCGGCCCGGCCCGGTTTCCGGCCCGGCGCCCACCAGTTGGCGTGCCCCGCCAATCGCATCACGGCCGGGACCAGTACCCCGCGCACCAACGTCGCGTCGACGAGCACCGCGAGGGCCAGCCCGAAGCCGAGCTCCTTCAACAGCAGCACCCGCGAGGTGGCCAGCGCCGCCATCGCCACCGCCACGGCCAACGCGGCCGCGGTGAACAGCCGTCCGGTGCGCGCGATGCCCCGCACCACCGCACCGGTGTTGTCGCCGGTCCGCCGGTAGGCCTCCTGCACGCGCGAGACGAGGAACAACTCGTAGTCCACGGAGAGCCCGAAAGCGACGCAGAACAGCAGCAGCGGAATCGTCATGTCCAGCGTGCCGGTCGCCGTCACCCCGCCGACCAGCCACGTCAGATGCCCCTCCTGGAACACGAAGACCAGCGCGCCGAACACGGCCGTGAGACTCAACGCCCCGACAGCGACCACCTTCAGGGGCACCAGCACGCTGCGGGTGAAGGCGTGCACCACACCCGCCGTCCCGAGCGCTACCAGCAGCAGCGCCCACGGCAGCCGCGACGCCAGCGCCTCCCGCGCGTCCAGCACCTGCGCCGGCCACCCGGAGACGTACGCGGGCCCCGGTGACGGCAGGGCGCGCAGGTCCCGCACCAGATCGCCCGCCGGTCCGGACTGCGGCGCCGCCGACGGAGTGACGAGCAGCACCGCGCCGCCACCGCGCGGCCCGCTCCCGCCCTGCCGCACGGCCGCCACCCCCGGCAGCGCACCCGCTCGACGCGCGTACGCGTCGAGCGCGCCGCCTCCGCCCGGTCCCGCCCCCGTGACCGCCCGCGCCCCGTCAGCTGCCCGCTGCCCGTCACCGGCCGACGCCCGCGGCAGCACGACCGCCAGCGTGCGCTGCGGATCGAACCCGAACTCCCGCTGCACCAGGTGCGCGGTGGTGCGCGCCTCTGCGTGCGGCGGAAGCACGTTCTCGTCCGCCAATCCGAGATGCGCCGACGTGAACGGGGCGACCATCAGCACCAGCAGTACGGCGCAGGCGCTGCCGTACCGCACCGGGCGGCGCGTCACCTCCCGCGCGATCCGCCGCCACAGCGGACTGTCCCCGCCGACCGTCGGACGCGGCGCCCACGGCACCCGGGCCAGCGGGTCGAACCGCCCGACCCGGTCGCCGAGCAGCACCAGCCACGCGGGCAGCAGCAGCGTCGCCGCCAGCGCGGCCAGCACCACCACGACGATGCCCGCCCACGCCATCGACGTCAGAAACGGGAACGGGAACAGGAACAGCACGGCCAGCGCGCAGCACACCAGGCACGCCGAGACCACCACGGTGTGCCCGGCCGTCCGCAGGCTCGCCGCCGCCGCGGCGCGGGCCGTCACACCGGGGCGGTGCTCCTCCCGGAACCGCGCCACGACGAACAACGCGTAATCCACGGCCAGGCCGAAGCCGAGGGCGCCCACCAGGTTGGTGGCGAACACCGACACCTCCGTCACCGCGCTCAGCGCCCGCAGCACGGCGAACGCGCCGAGCACCGCGAAGCCGCCCAGCAGCACCGGCAGCAGCGCCGCCACCAGGGACCGCAGCGCGATCGCGATGACGGCGAGCACCACCGGCCCCGCGAGCAGTTCGGCCCGCAGCAGGTCGTGCTGCGCCTGCCGGGTGGCCTGCGCCAGCGCCCAGGCGGGGCCCGCGGCCCGCACCGCGAACGGCCCCTGCCGCCCCGAGTACTCCGGCACCAGGCGCTGCGCCGTGCGGGCCGTGTCGCTCTCACCACCGGCGAGATCCACCAGCACCAGGGCCCGCCGCCCGTCGCCGGAGCGGAGCCCGGGCGAGGCGCCGTCCCAGGCCGACCGCACCCGGTCCACGCCCGGCTCGCGCGCCAGCCGCGCGGCGAACCGCTGCCCCGCCCCGGCCACCTCCGGCTCGTCGAGCCGTCCCGGCTCCGGCCGCAGGACGAGCAGCAGGTCCGCCCGCCCGGCGCCGTACCGGTCCGCGACGGCAGCGGCGTGCTCGGACGGCGTGCCGGTCGCGGTGAACCCGCCGCTCGCCAGCCGGTCGAACAGGCCCGGCGTGAGGCAGGCGAACACGGCGCACAGCAGCGCCGCCGCGGCCAGGGTGCGCCGTGGGCGGTGCAGTGAGAAGTGCCACAGGCGGGGGCGCGCGCTGCCGGTTCCGGTCGGATCGTGGGGGGCTCCGGTGCCGTTCACCCCTGCCACAACGAGCCGGTGGCCGCCGCGTCACGTTCCGTGCCGCTGTCCGCGCGCTCCGCGGCGTTTCGCGCCGGGAGCCGGGCGTCGTAGCGTTTCCGGGCACGTGTGAAAACCGAGGGGGAGAAGGAGAGCAGCGACGCATGACCGACTGGCTGTCGCCGGCCGCGGTGTCGGAGGTGACCCGCGTGCTGGACCTCGCGGGCGTCTTCGCCAACGGGCTGCTCGGCGGAGTCCTCGCCCGCGGCAGGAAGCTCGACCTTCTCGGGTTCCTGCTCATCGGCGTGGTGTCCGGGCTGGGCGGCGGCGTCATCCGGGACGTCCTGCTGCAGCACGGCCCGCCCGTCGCGCTCACCGACTACGCGTACCTGCCGGTGGCGGTCGCAGGCAGCCTGCTGGCCTTCGCGATCGACCTGCGGCGCCAGACGTCGAGCCGCACCTTCAACGCGCTGGACTCCGCCGTGCTCAGCTTCTGGGCCGTCGCGGGGGCACAGATGACGCTGGCCACGGGACTGGGGTGGCTGCCCGCCGTCCTGCTGGGCATGACCACGGCCGTCGGCGGCGGCGCGGTGCGCGACCTGCTGCTCGGCACCACTCCCGGCATCTTCCTCGGCGGCAGCCCGCTGTACGCCACCGTCGCGCTGCTGGTCAGCGGGGTGATGGTGGTCTCCACGGAACTCGGCGCGCCCACCCTCGGCATCGTCGCGGGAGTCCTCCTCGGCATGGTGCTCCGGCTGACGGCCCTGCACCGCGAATGGGTGCTGCCCGGCGACCGCGACTGGCGGCCGCGCTCGGCGCTGGACCGCATGCGGCGGCGCTCCGGCTACGTGCGGCGGCGCCGCGGCGGCGGAGAGACCGAAGCGTGATCTGCGGCGGTACAACCCGACAGGTGGTGCGGAGGTCTCGCAAGGGTGTGGCCGCCCCTGCGGGCGGCCTTCGCCGAGCACTCGACACCACCGAGGAGTATCCGTGCGCCGCCATACGCGCCCGAGACCCGGACGCAGGGCTGTCAGCGGCCTCGCCGTCGCAGGCCTCCTGGCCTCGCTGACCGCCGGAATCGCCCGGGCCGACGACACCACCACCCGGGGCACGTCCGCCGAGCCGATCCCCGTCGCCCTCACCGGGCCCGACCGCCACGGCATGGCGACCGGGCAGGACTATCCCGCGGACGGCGAACCGTCGTTCTCGGTCGGCCTGCGCGGGCCGGGCGAGGCCGAAGACGGAGGCACGACGACCTCCCTCCACGACGGGGAGTTCACCGTCACCATCGACGCCGGCGGGCTCGAGGGCGTCGCCGATGTCGAACTGCCCTGCGACGCCGACGGCCTGGTCGCGACCTGCACCGGCTGGAGCGTGTACCCGGGCGAGGTCTACAACAAGGACTGGGACGTACGGCTCCGCGCCGCGGACGGCGCCGAGGCGGGCGCCACCGGCACCCTCCGCATCACGGGTGAGGGCGACGGGCTGGACTTCACCGGCAAGACGGTGGAGGTCCGCGTCGGCGTCCCCGACTTCGGGATGCGCACCCTCACCGAGCCGGAGGGCTTCGAGGCGGGCGACGTGTTCCAGGGCCGTCTCGGCTTCCGCAACACCGGCGAGATCGCCGCCGACCGGGCCGTGCTCCGCTTCAGCGGCAGCCGCGGCCTGAGCTTCCCGCAGCGCTTCAGCAACTGCTCCTACGCGGTGCACAGCAAGGACAACCTGACGCGGCTGCGGAAGGTCGCCGTCTGCACCTTCGACGGCCCCTTCGCGCCGGGCGACGCCTACCGGGTGGCCACTCCGGTGAAGGTCAGGACCGCCGACTTCGCGCTGCGCGACATCTTCGGCTACCGCTTCTCGGAGACCGCGCCGGACGACTTCCCCGGCGGCTACGAGCAGGGCGACGGCCCCGAGCTCACCCTCGAGCCCGCCACCGGCGGCACCTACCGGAACTACGCCGAGGTCGACCTCGCCACCGGCAACACCTACGACCTCGACCTGACCGGCGAGCGTGTCGACGGCGCCGAGGGCGACACGGTCACCGCCGAGGTGGCGCTGCACAACCACGGCCCCGCCTGGTTCAACTCGCTCCGCGCGGGCGGCAACGAACCCTTCGCCTTCAGCGTCGGGATCCCCGAGGGCGCCTCGGTCGCGCAGGCTCCCGAGGACTGCGGACCGCTCCAGCAGGACGGCGGGAGCGGCGTCACCTACCGGTGCTGGACCGAGACCCCGCTGCTGGAGCAGGAGACGCGCACCTTCCCCTTCGACCTGCGCATCGACGAGGTCGTCGAGGGGGCGAAGGGCCTGGTGACCCTCGGCCGTACGTTCCCCTCGGAGGGCGCGGAGGCCAACGACGACGGCTGGATCGTCCTCAACGGCACCGGTGACGAGGAGACGCCGGGCGACAGCGCCGGAACCGGCTCCGACGGCCCGGACGACTCCGACGACGGAGGCACCGGAGGCACCGGTGGGAACGACGGCTCCGACGACGACGCGACCGCTGCCGGGGGCACCGGCAGCAGCGGCGCGGGCGACCAGGACGGCGGGGCCGACACCGACGGCGGCAGCCTGGCCCTCACCGGCACTACCGCGATGACCGCGGGCGGCGCTGCGCTCGCCCTGCTCGCCGCGGGCGGTGCGCTGCTGCTGGTCCGGCGCCGCCGCGCGGCCACGGCGACCGCGGCGGACGCCGCGGCCTGAGCCTCCGGCGCAGCCCCGGCATCGCCACGCCACGACTCCCGCCCGGCCGCATCGGCCGGGCGGGAGTCGTGCGTCAGCCGGGCCCCGGCCCGAACGCCGTGCGCACCAGGGACGCGGCGAGACGGTTCACGTCCGCGGTCTCCTCGTTGCTCAGGACCACCACCGTGGCGTCGAGTTCCGGTAGGCGGCCGAGGAAGGACCGGTAGCCGGGGTTGTCGCCGGTGTGGAAACGGGCGGGATGCCCGGCCACGGTGCCGAGAAAGCAGCCGTAGCCGTAGCCCACGGCCCGGACGTCCCCGTCGCCGTCCCCCACTGCCGCATGCGGCTCGAACATGGCGTCGAGGGAGAACCGGTCGAGCAGAGCCCCGTCGTGCAGTGCCTCGCCGAAACGGGAGAGGTCGCCGACCGTGGACCTGACGTCTCCCGTGCCCACCAGGTCCGTGAGGTCCTGGACCGATGGTGCGGCCTCTCCGTTGTGCCGCCCCTCGGCAACGTCCTCGCCCGATTCCTGGCCCGCAGAGGTCGACTGCATTCGCAGCGGCCGGAAGATCCTCTCCGCGACCAGCTCCCGATACGGCGCACCACCGGCCCGCTCCAGCACTGCGGCGAGGACCACGAATCCGGGACTGCTGTAGCGGAACGGTCGCGGCAGCGGCGCCTCCGTCGGCGGAGCAGCGGCGACCGTCGCCAACAACTCCTCGCGGGACGGCAGTCGGTTCTCCCAGGACGGCCACAAGTCACCCCAGTGGCCGACTCCGGACGTGTGTGTGAGCAGGTGGTGCACCGTGACCCGGGACCACTGCCGGGGCCATGACGGAAACCACCGACGCACCGGGTCGTGCAAGGAGAGATACCCGTCCTCCGCGAGCAGCAGAGCCGAGGCAGCCGCGAACTGCTTGCTCACCGACGCCACCTGGAACACGCTCTCCGGCCGGCAGTCCCGCCCTTCTCCGGCGGGCCCTCGCGCCCGTTCCACCACGACCTCGCCGCCCCGCACGACGCGGACGGCGCCGCGTACCGCTTCGGTCCCGTGCTCCCCGTGCGTGCCCGTCACCGTGCCTCCCTCTGGTACAAAGCACCATGCCCCCTCAGCCCGTGACCGGCCCCGAGGGCCCGATACGCCCGCGCGCCGCCCAACTGCCCCAGCCCGTGCGAGCGGTGCTGTTCGACTTCTCCGGAACCCTGCTCCAGATGGCGGACTACCCGGACCGCGTGCGCGCCACCCTCGGACGGGCCGTGGACGAGCGGGAGATGGACCGCATCCTGACCGGCCTGGAGGACGCGCTCGCCGATCCGGACGTGGCCGCCGCGCAGCGTGGCCGCGACGTTTCCTCGCGGGCGCACCGCCGGGCCTTCACCCGCTGGTATGCCGCCGTCCCCGAACTCGCGCCGGTTGCCGGGGCGTTGTACGACCAGCTCCGTTCTCCCGCGCACTGGGTGCCGTACGAGGACGCCTCCGCCGCGCTGGCCGCGCTGTACGGCGCGGGGATCGGTGTCGGGGTGGTCAGCGATGTCGGCTGGGACCTGCGTCCCACTTTCGCGCACCACGGCCTCGACGGGTACGTCTCCGCGTGGGTCCACAGTTTCGAGCACGGCACCGAGAAGCCCGACCCGGCGTTGTTCCGCGAGGCGTGCGCGCGGCTCGCGGTCTCACCTGGGGAGGCCCTGATGGTCGGTGACGTGCCGGCCAAGGACGGCGGTGCCGCGGCGGTGGGCATCCGCTCCTATGTGCTGCCCGCCGGCCAGGTGCCGGGCTCCGTCCGGGGCCTGGACGCGGTGCTGCGCCTCGCCGGCGTGGCGTAGCGGAGGTGTGCCGTCCGGGGCGGGAAGGTGCGCGCCGGGTTCAGAGCTGCTTGGCGTAGCAGCGGCTGTCGCGGTGGAACCGGTAGTGGCCGAACTTGGTGACCTGCTGGTAGCCGGACGACTCGTACAGCGCCATGGCCTCCGGCTGGTGGATGCCGGTCTCCAGCACCATCCGTGTCCGGCCGGCCTCCCGGGCGCTGTCCTCCAGCGCGGCGAGGATGCGGCGGGCGAGACCCTTGCCCCGTGCCTCGCGCACGACGAACATCCGCTTGATCTCCGCGTCCCCGTCGTCGTAGCCCTCGTCGTTGCGGTCCTGGGTGCGCCAGCCGCCGGTCGCCACCGGGCGGCCCTCGTCGTCGCAGGCCAGCAGGTACAGCCCGTGCGGCGGGTCGAACATCTGCGGATCGAGTGGCGTGACGTCGGTCTCGCCGTAGCGCTCGACGTACTCCTCCTGCACCGCGCCGTCCAGTGTGCGGGCGTCGGGGTGGTCGTAGCGGATGGGACGAATCTGCATACCGGCATCGTAGGGCGCGCCGCCGTCCGGGCGCCTCGGCGCGGGTGGCCGGGTGCGTAGGCTGCCTCCCATGCTCACCGTGACTTCCGTGAACGTGAACGGCCTGCGCGCCGCCGCCCGCAAGGGCTACCAGGAGTGGCTGGCCGCCACCGAGGCGGACGTGGTCTGCCTGCAGGAGGTGCGGGCCGAGCGCGACCAGCTGCCGGAGGCGGTCCGTGAGCCCGCCGGGTGGCACGCCGTGTACGCGCCGTCGTCGGCGAAGGGCCGGGCGGGTGTGGCGCTGCTGACCCGCCGGGAGCCGGAGCGGGTGCGGGTCGGTTTCGGCGTGGCGGAGTTCGACGACGCGGGTCGCTACCTAGAGGCGGACCTGCCGGGTGTCACCGTGGCCAGCCTGTACCTGCCCTCGGGCGAGGTGGGGACGGAACGGCAGGAGGAGAAGGAGCGGTTCACGTCCGCTTTCCTTCCGTATCTGAAGGAGTTGCGCGAGCGTGCTGCGGCGGACGGCCGGGAGGTGCTGGTCTGCGGCGACTGGAACATCGCGCACCGTGAGGCGGATCTGAAGAACTGGCGCGCCAACCGCAGGAACTCCGGGTTCCTGCCGGAGGAGCGTGCCTGGCTGGACCGGGTGCTGGACCCGTCGGACGGCGGCTTCACCGATGTGGTGCGCTCGCTGCATCCGGAGGAGACCGGCCCGTACTCGTGGTGGTCCTACCGGGGGCGCGCCTTCGACAACGACAGCGGCTGGAGGATCGACTACGCCATGGCCACTCCGGGCCTGGCGGGGCGTGCGGTGAAGGCGTACGTCGAGCGGGCGGCGACGCACGCCGAACGCTGGTCGGACCACGCGCCGGTCACGGTGGTCTTCGACCGCTGAGGCTCCTGGCGAAAGTCGGTGGCACGGAGGGCGCCCGGCGGCTTCACTGGGCGGCAACCGGTCAACGGCTCAACGGGGGGTTCTGTGCGTCAACTTGTCTATTGCGTGGCCTCGACTCTGGACGGCTTCATCGCCGGCCCGGACGGGGCCGACCCGACCGGGCCGGGCGGGTTCTGGCCGGTGCCCGAGGACTACCTGGCCCATCTCGTCGCCGAGCTGCCGGAGACGCTGCCCGGCCCGGCGAGGGAGGCCTTCGGCATCACCGCCGAGGGGCGCCGTTTCGACACGGTGCTGGAGGGGCGCCGCAGCTACGAGGTGGGGCTGGACGCCGGGGTGACCGACGCCTATCCGCACTTGCGGCACCTGGTGTTCTCCCGGACGCTCGCCGGGAGTCCGGATCCGGCCGTGGAGGTGGTCGCCTCCGATCCGGTGGCGACGGTGCGGGAGCTGAAGCAGCAGCCGGGGAAGGACATCTGGCTGCTCGGGGGCAGCGGGCTGGCGGGTTCCCTCCGTGGTGAGATCGATCGGATGCTCGTGAAGCTCGGGCCGCTGACGCTCGGCAGCGGCATTCCGCTGTTCTCCGGTGCTACTCCGTTCGCCCCGCAGGCCTGGGAGTTGCTCGCTCACACGGTGCTGCCGAGCGGTGCCGCCTTCCTGGAGTACCGCCGCGCCGCGGCCGGGGACCCTGCCGCCTGACCGTCGCCCTTCCCTCCTCCCGCCGCAATCGCGGCGGGAGGAGGGAAGGGCTCGGGGAGCGTTGACGCCACCGACCAGTCGCGTGAGTTGTTCGCGGGGGCGCTCGCAGCGCGTCGGCCGGAAGCGGGAGCGTTGCGCCTGCGGGTCCTGGCCGCCGCAGCGCTGGCCGCACTGACCACGGCCCTGACCTTCTGGGTGGACGGAGAAGGGGGCGACGATCTTCCCGCGCTGGTGGACGAGGCGTTCCGGGCGCCGCGCGCCCAGGGCTGACGGGCGGTCAGTCGCGGCCCGTTCCGCCTCCGGTGGCGGAGTCGCCGAACCACGCGGCCGCCTCCTCGCCGACGCGCCGGTCCAGGGCGAGGCCGAGCTCGGCGTCGACGACCTGTTTGGCGACCGGGCTCAGGCGCCGGAGTGTCGCCGCGACGTGTTCCGCGTCCGCGGTGGAGAGGTCGCCGGGGAGGACGTAGCGGCGGAGCATCTGCGCGAACACCTCGGCGATCGCGTCGACGTGTTCCCGCAGGTGGCGTCCGGCGCCCAGGACGGCGGACAGCGGGATGCCGTCGTGGACGAGGGCGGCGGACGCGTCGAGCAGCCGCCGGCTGACGTGCACGATCTCGTCGCCGTCGACGGAGAGGTAGCCGATGTCGAGGGCTTCGGCGAGGTCCTCGGCGGTGACGTCGCTGCCGAAGCGGTCGGCGAGGTCCTCGGGGGTGAGGCTCACCGGGGTCTCGTCGGAGAACGTGCGGGTCAACTGCGAGTCCATGCCGAGCAGGGCGGCGGTCGAGCTGCTGGTGCGGCCCTGCTCGAAGGCGTCCATGAGGTCGGCGATGCCGCCGAGGGTGTGGCCGCGGGCGAGGAGCGTGGAGATGGTGCGCAGCCGCGCGAGGTGGTGCTCGTCGTACCAGGCGATGCGGCCTTCCCGGCGGGGCGGCGGCAGGAGTTTGCGTTCGCGGTAGAAGCGCAGGGTGCGTTCGGTGATGCCGGCTTCCCGGGCGAGCTCCGCGGCCCGGTACTCGCGGTGTTCCTCCGTCGTCCCGTCGGGCGGGGACGGGACTGCTTCCTGCTCTGGCTTCCCCACGCGCCCACCCTATGCCGGGCGGTGGCGGGCAGGTGTCGCCGCAGGCGGGGGCGGTCGGCGGCAGCATTGGCGTAACCACCGGTAACTCATCCGTGCGTGACCCCTACCCATCGGTACGCACATGCTCTACTCTCCCGACAGTGCCAGTGATTACTGGCACTATCCGCGTCCGGTCCGGCAGGCGGCGCGGCGACAGCAGGAGCAGACCCGGTGGGGAGGCGGCGCGATGGCAGCCGAGCGCGAGCACGAGCACGTACGGGTGGCGGTGATCGGATCCGGATTCGGTGGCCTCGGCGCCGCCGTCCGGCTGCGCCGCGCGGGCATCACCGACTTCGTGGTGCTGGAACGCCGTGACGCCGTCGGCGGCACCTGGCGGGACAACAGCTACCCGGGCTGCGCCTGCGACGTGCCCTCCCACCTGTACTCCTTCTCCTTCGCACCCAACCCGGAATGGCCGCGCAACTTCTCCGGGCAGGAGCACATCCGCGCCTACCTGGAGCGCGTCACGGACACCTTCGGGCTGCGCCCCCACCTCCGCTTCGGCCGCGAGGTGCTCCACATGGCCTGGGACACCGAGGAGCTGCACTGGACGGTCGAAACGTCGCGGGGCACGCTCACCGCGGACTTCGTCGTCTCCGCCACCGGACCGCTGTCCGACCCGAAGATCCCGGACATCCGGGGCCTGGACACCTTCGAGGGCAAGGTCTTCCACTCCGCGCAGTGGGACCACGACTACGACCTGCGCGGCAAGCGCGTCGCCGTGGTCGGCACGGGTGCCTCGGCCATCCAGATCGTCCCGGCGATCCAGCCGGACGTCGAGCGGCTCACCGTCTTCCAGCGCACCCCGCCCTGGGTCATGCCGCGCATGGACCGCGAGATCAGCGCCCTGGAGCGCCGGCTGCACACCGTGCTGCCCTTCACCCGGGCCCTGCGGCGCCAACTGCTGTGGATCGTCCGGGAACTGCAGGTCGGCGCGTTCACCAGGCACCCGGGGCAGCTGGGCCTGGTGGAGAAACTCGCCGCCGCCCACATGAAGAAGGCCATCAAGGACCCGGAGATGCGGCGGCAGCTGACCCCGGACTACCGGATCGGCTGCAAACGCATCCTGCTGTCGAACACCTGGTACCCGGCGCTGGCACAGCCCAACGTCGATGTCGTCGCCTCCGGGCTGAAGGAGGTCCGGGGCAACACCCTGGTCGCCACGGACGGCACAGCAACCGAGGTCGACGCCGTCGTCTTCGGCACCGGCTTCCACGTGACCGACATGCCCATCGCCACGCGCATCAAAGGCGCCGACGGCACCACCCTCGCGGAGGCGTGGCGGGACGGCATGGAGGCGCTGCGCGGCTCCACCGCGGCCGGATTCCCCAACTTCATGACCGTCATCGGCCCCAACACCGGCCTCGGCAACAGCTCGATGATTCTCATGATCGAGTCCCAGCTGAACTACATGATCGACCACCTGCGCCGGCTCGACGCCCTCGGCGGCAAGGTGGCGCTGACGGCGCGCCGTTCGGCCGTACGGTCCTGGAACGCGCACATCCAGGACCGGATGCGCCGCACCGTGTGGAACACCGGCGGCTGCGACAGCTGGTACCTCGACGCCAACGGCCGCAACACCACCGTGTGGCCCGGCACCACCGCCGAGTTCCGCAAGGTCACCCGGCGCCTCGACCTGGACGAGTACGAGGTGCTGCGGAGGCGGCCCACCGCCGACGAGGAGCAACCGCCCGTCGCGGCCGGCACAGCCGACCCCGCCGACGCCGACATCAGCCTGAAGGAGGCTTCGTGAGCAGCCCGAACACGCCGTCCGACCGGTACGCCCCTCCCGCGCCGCGCCGCGAGGCCACCGCGGTGTCCGAGGACGGCGCGACCCTGCACGTCGAGGAGCACGGTCCGGCCGACGGCCCCGCAGTGGTGCTGGCGCACGGCTGGACCTGCTCGACGGACTTCTGGGCCCCCGTCGTCCGGGCGCTGACCGCCGACGGGCACCGCGTGGTCGTCTACGACCAGCGCGGACACGGCCGTTCACCCGCCGCCGATCCGTCGCAGTACAGCACAGGGAAGCTCGCCGACGACCTGTGCGCGGTCCTGGACACCGTGCTCGGCCCCGGCGAACGCGCCGTGATCGGCGGCCACTCGATGGGCGCCATGACGCTGATGGCCGCGGCCGAACGTCCCCGGCTGCGGGAGTGCGCCGCGGCGCTGCTGCTGTGCAGCACCGGACCTGCGCAACTGGTGCGGGAGAGCACCGTGCTGCCGCTTCCGCGCGGGCGGGTGCGGACCTGGCTGACGGCCCGGCTGCTCGGCACCCGCGCACCGCTCGGCCCCGTCACCCCCGTCTCCCGCCGCATCCTGCAGTACGCCACGATGGGCCGCCCCTCGACGCCCCGCCAGGTGGAGACCTGCGCGCGGATCGTGCACGCCTGCCCGCGCGGGGTACGGGCCGGCTGGGCGCACGTCCTGGACGAACTGGACCTCGAGTCCGGCCTCGCCCGGCTGACGCCGCCCACCGCCGTCGTCGCCGGCACCGCCGACCGCCTGACGCCTCTCGTGCACGCCCGCCGCATGGTCGAGGCCCTGCCGCACTGCACGGGGCTCACCGAGCTGCGGGGGCGCGGCCACATGACGCCGGTCGAGGAACCGGAGACCGTCACCGGCGTGCTCGCCGACCTCGTGCGGGAACACCTCGTCGCGGACACCGTTCCCGGCCGGGCGGTGCCCGGGCAGCGCGCCGCGGCCGACCAGGAAGCGAAGGAGGAGAGCGCATGAGCCGCAGGAACCTCGACGGCCAGGTCGTCGTCGTCACGGGCGCCGCCCGGGGGATCGGCGCACTGCTGGCACGGAAACTGGCCGCCCGCGGCGCGAAGCTCGCCCTCGTCGGCCTGGAACCCGAGGAGCTGCAGCACGTCAGCGCCTCGCTGGCCACCGAGTCCGCCTGGTGGCACGCCGACGTCACCGACCCCGAAGCGATGGCACGGGTCGCCGGGGAGGTCACGGAGCGGTTCGGCACGGTCGACGTCACCGTCGCCAACGCGGGAGTCGCCTCCGGCGGGCCCTTCATGGAGTCCGACCCCGCTGCCTGGCGCCGCGTGATCGAGGTCAACCTCATCGGCGGCGCGGTCACCGGCCGCGCGTTCCTGCCGGCGCTCGTCGCGTCACGCGGCTATTTCCTCCAGGTCGCCTCCCTCGCGGCGATCACCCCCGCGCCGATGATGAGCGCCTACTGTGCCTCCAAGTCGGGCGCCGAGGCGTTCGCGCACTCGCTGCGCGCGGAGGTCGCCCACCGCGGGGTGCGGGTCGGTGTCGGCTACCTGAGCTGGACGGACACCGACATGGTGCGGGGCGCCGACGAGGACGACGTCATGCGGGACCTGCGGAAGCGGCTGCCCTGGCCCTCGAACAAGACCTATCCGCTCGAGCCCGCCGTCGACCGGATCGTCGCCGGCATCGAGCGCCGCTCCGCCCACGTGTACGCGCAGTGGTGGCTGCGCGGCATGCAGGGAATCCGGGGCTACCTGCCCTCCCTCATCGGCACCGTCGGCCCGCGGGAGATGCGCCGCTTCGAGCCGCGCCTGCGAGCGGGCGGCACGCACCGCGGCCTGGTCGGCGCGGGCGGCGAGGCGGACGAGAAATCCCGGCAGGAGCGGTAGAGCGGGCCTGGTACTCCTCTGCGGCAGCACGGCACCGGCCCCGGCGGAGGGTGCCGTGCTGCCCGCACGCGGCGTGATCGGACGGCTCGCCTCCGCACGTGTGGCAGGTGGCACACTCCACACACTTCGTGAGCGCACTGCCCACGAAAGCCGGATCCCGATAGCGTGGGGCACCCCGCGTTTACCGAGTCACCGCGAAGGGCGGCAGCGACCGATGCCGCTCGCGAGGAGCAGCATGCACGCCGACCCGCCGCCGACAGGTTTTCCGACCCAGAACATGCCCGGAGCGCGGGGCCTGCACGCGCCGGCCCCGCCGTCGGTGCATGCGGGGAACCGCGTGGTCGACCTGGGAGAGGCCGAGAACTTCCTGCGCCAGTACTACTCCGAGCAGGACGACCAGCCGGTCACGTTCGCCCGCCGCCTGTACCAGATCCGCGCCGAGGTCGAGAACACCGGAACCTACGTGCACACCAGCGACGAGCTGACGTTCGGCGCCCGGGTGGCGTGGCGGAACTCGGCGCGCTGCATCGGCAGGCTGTACTGGAACAGTCTGCGGGTGCGGGACCTCAGACATGTCACGAGCCCCGAGGGCATCTTCCACGAGCTGTGCGAGCACCTCCGCCTCGCGACGAACGGCGGCCGCATACGCCCGGTGATATCGGTCTTCGCTCCCGACGCGCCCGGCCGCCCCGGCCCCCGGGTGTGGAACGACCAGCTCGTCCGCTACGCCGGGCACCGCCGCTGGGACGGGGCCGTCGACGGCGACCCGGGGCTGGTGGACTTCACCGACATGCTGCGCTCCATGGGCTGGCAGGCACCGGGCACCCCGCACGACCTGCTGCCGCTGGTGATCGAGACGCCCGGCGACAAGCCGCAGCTGTTCGACGTGCCGCGGGACTGTGTCATGGAGATCCCGCTGAAGCACCCCGACCACCCGTGGTTCGCGCACCTGGGGCTGCGCTGGTATGCGGTGCCCGCCATCTCGCACATGCGGATGCGGGTCGGCGGCATCGACTACGGGCTCGCCCCCTTCAACGGCTGGTACATGGGTACCGAGATCGGGGCCCGCAACTTCGTCGACAAGGACCGCTACGACCTGCTGCCGCTCATCGCCGAGCAGCTCGGGCTGGACACCCGCAGCGAGTCCACCCTGTGGCGGGACCGGGCGCTCGTCGAGATCAACGTGGCGGTCCTGCATTCCTTCGAGGCCGCCGGTGCAAAGATCACCGATCACCACACGGAGTCGCAGCGCTTCCTGACCCACCTGGAGAAGGAGGAGCGGCAGGGGCGGATCGTGCCCACCGACTGGAGCTGGATCGTGCCGCCCGTCTCCGGCGGCGTCACCCCGGTGTTCCACCGCTACTACGACGAGGCGGATCTGCGGCCCAACTTCTACCTGGACGAGAACGCCCGCGCGCGCAGCCGCGGGCAGTGCCCCTTCGGGTACTGAGGCGGGGCGGCCGGGGGCACGCTCCGCCTCAGCGGAGCGTGCCGAGGAAGGTCTCCCAGGCGGCGGCGGGGAACAGGAGTGTGCCGGCTGCGTGGGAGGCCGAGTCGCGGACGGGAACGCGGTGCGGGTACCCGTCGGCGACTTCGACGCAGTTGCCGCCGTCCTGGTTGCTGTAGCTCGACTTCCGCCACCGGAGGACGGGTGCGGCGACGGTGCTGCGGTGGTCACGCATCGGGGAGTCCCTCCACGAGGTCGCGTACGAACGCCACGGACCGGTCGGGCGGCAGGGCGTGGTCTCGCACGTGATCGTATGCGAGGCGCAGCTTCTCCACCTCCCCTACGTCCTCGGTCAGTTCGCCTGCGTAGCCGCTCTCGGTGTAGGCGACGGTGGTGCCGTCGGGCAGCCAGAGGAGGGTGAGGGAGGTGCCGACGAGGCAGTGCAGGCCGGCCGACAGCGGCACCACCTGGAGGGTGATGTGGGCGTGCCGGGCTGCGGTGAGCAGTGCGTCGAGCTGTGCGCGCCAGGTGGCCGGGTCGCGGGTCGGGCGGCGCAGGACTGCTTCGTCGACGAGCGCGCGGAAGGGGAGCGGTGCGGGCCCCTCGTGCAGGAGATGCTGGCGGCCGAGCCGGGCGGCGACCTGCTCCTCGACGTCCTGTGTGTCGGTGGGGCGGGCGGCGGAGAGCAACTCCCGTGCGTAGGCCTCGGTCTGAAGCAGCCCGGGAATCGTCGAGGGCGCGTACTCGTACCGCACGGAGGCGCGTCGTTCGAGTTCCATGAACCGCTTGTAGCGGTCGCGGAAGGCGTCGTCCTTGGCCAGTTCCCACAGCAGTTGCAGATGGCGGTCGGTGCCGTGGACATCGTCCAGCGCTGCCATGACCTGGAGGGAGCCGAGTTTCGCTCCGGTTTCGAGCTTGTGGAGGTAGGAGCGGTCGAAGGTGGTCAGGTCGGCGACGGCGGCCAGGGACAGTCCGGCCTCGCTGCGCAGGCGGGCGAGTTCGGTGGCGAGGAGTCGACGGGCCGATGCCCGTGCGGTCGTGTGTTCGGGCATTCGCTCTCTCCTGTGGTCCGTCCTCGTGGGGCCACACGGAACTCCTTCCGGACACCCCCCTGCCGCGTCACACTGTGACGATACGAGCACACAGTGCAGCAGAACGTCAGGGAAACGAGGCGACCAGCGGTGGACGAAAGAGCAGAACCCCCTTCCGACCTGGCGATGCGGGCCGTGCGCAGCGCACGGGAGGACGCCTGCGGGGAGGACGTGGATCCGGACGACGCGGTGCGGGCGTTGCGGCTGGCACTGCACGCCGCACGGATCACGTTGCCGGATCTGCGGGCGGACGGTTGCTCGTGCGGGTATGCCGTGACGGCGCCGCTGGTGGAGCTGGGGAACGTCCGGCCGGACGTGGCGCTGCAGTTGGCCGAGGTGGTCTCGCAGGGGGCGCTGCACGCGGCGGTGCGGGCGGCCAACGCCCGTTCGCGCGGGGAGAGGCTCTGACCGACCGGCGGACGTGCGCAGGTTGCACCGAGGTGTTGGGGTGCGTCTCGCGCAGCGTGACGGAGTGTCTGTGATCGTCACACGGGGTGTAATCTGCCGCTGAACGGGTTGCCTCGGTGCCGGAATCGAGGCGGCCCCCGACCGGTGCGCCAACACCGCGTCGAGGGCCTACACCCGGAGGACTGAACAGAGGAGTCCCCGGAATGCTTCGGCATGTTATCTCGGCTGCGCGCGCCTTCGCGCAGATCCCGCACGGCATCATCCGCAGTCCCAGGCTGACCTCGGACGCCAAGAATCTGCTCATCTGGCAGTTGTCGCTGCATCCCGACGACCGGGAGTGCCTGAGCGACACCGCCCGCAAGGCCGGTATCCCGAAGACCGCGTTCCAGCGGGCCAAGCGCACGCTGCTGGCCGAGGGATACCTCCACGAGTGGCGGATGCAGGCCGCGCAGGGGCGGTTCACCACCGTCCAGCTCGTCTCCAACGTGGTGCTGACCCCCGAGGAGGCAGCCGCCGTACGGGACGGCCGGCGGCGGGCGCCCGGCGCGTCGCGACTCGTGGCGCCGAGTGCCGCGGAACCGGCCGTCGGTGGGCCGAACGACCGGGCCGTCGGCGGTCAACCGAAGAAGAACACCAGGGAGAACACCCACCGACCCACCGCACCGGCCCGGCCGCCCGTACCGGCGCGGCGGCCGGAGGCGCCCGAGGCGCCCCAGGCGGTGCAGCCGGCGGTGACCGCACCGGCGCCACCGGAGGACGGTGCTGCGGAGGAGCTGCTGCGCTCGCTGGCACGGACGCAGCCGAGACTCGCGATGTCGGCCCGCACGGTGCGGCGTTGGGCGCCGTTGCTGGAACCGTGGCTGGCGGGCGGACTGTCGTCCGCCCGTATCCGGGAGGCGCTGACGCAGGGGCTGTCCGACGCCCGGTCGCCGCTCGGGGTGCTGCGGTGGCGGCTGGAACACGCCAGACCCGAACTGCCCCCGCCGCCCCCGCCCGTCGAGCACGTGCCGCCGCGCGTCACCGCGATGCGGGAGTGCGAGGGGACGCACACGCAGCCGCTGCTGTTCAGACCCGTGGACGGCGAGACCCGCTGTCCCGCCTGCCGGTCCGGCGGCGACGCACCCCGGCCCGTCGGGTCCGGCTTTGCGGCGTTCCTCGCCGCACGGGCCCCGCGGGCGGTGGGACCGCGGCCGGTGTAGCGGAAGCCGTCCGCCGGGCGGCTGGTGCGCCGCGCTCACGCCTCCGGCCGGGGCGGGAGCGGCGGGCGGCGCCGGTCCGGCACCTGGCCCAGGTCGGGCGGGGCCGCCGCCGGGTGGCGTGCCAGCCGGTCCAGGGCGGTGCGGACGGCCGCCCGGAGCACGGTGTGGCGTCCTTCGGCCCAGTCCTTCGGGGCGCGGTCGGCCTCGATGTCCGGATCGACGCCGTGGTTCTCCACCGACCAGCCGTACTCGTGGAACCATGCCGCGTTCATCGGCACCGTGATCACCGTGCCGTCGCCCAGCCGGTGGCGGCCCGTCATGCCGACGACGCCGCCCCAGGTGCGGCTGCCCACGACCGGGCCGAGGCCGAGCAGCCGGAACGCCGCGATGATCATGTCGCCGTCGGAGGAGGTCGCTCCGTCGGCGAGCGCGACGATCGGGCCGCGCGGGGCGTTGCTGGCGTAGCTGACGGGCTGCGCGTTGCGCGTGACGTCCCAGCCGAGGACGACGCGGGTCAGCTTCTCGACGACGAGTTCGCTGATGTGGCCGCCCGCGTTGCCCCGTACGTCCACGATCAGCGCCGGGCGGGCCATCTCCAGGCGCATGTCCCGGTTGAACTGTGCCCAGCCGGAGCCGCCCATGTCGGGGATGTGCAGGTAGCCGCACTTGCCGTGGCTGAGGTCCCGCACCACCTCCCGGCGCCGTGCCACCCAGTCCTGGTAGCGCAGCGGCCGGTCGCTGATGAGCGGGACGACCGCGATGCGGCGCGGCGGCCGGTCCGGATCTGTGCGGGAGAAGGTGAGCTCGACGGTGGTGCCGCCCGCCGCGGTCAGCAGCGGCCAGGGGCCGTCGATCGGGTCCACGGGGCGGCCGTCGATGTGCGTGACGGTCGCGCCCTCGCGGACGCCGAGGCCCGCCAGCGGCGAACGCGCCCGCGAATCGGAGGAGTTGCCGGGAAGGATGCGGGAGATCTGCCACTCGCCCGCCTCGGTGCGGGTGAAGTCCGCCCCGAGCATGCCCATGGGGCGCTGGTAGTGCGGGGGGCCCTCGTCCCGGCGGGCGGCGGCCACGTACGCGTGGGAGGTGCCCAGTTCGCCCAGCACCTCGCGCAGCAGGTCGGCGAACTCGCCGGGTGTCGCGACGCGTTCCACCAGCGGCCGGTACTGGTCGAGGACCGCGTCCCAGTCGATGCCGCACATCTCCGGGTCCCAGAAGTACGCCCGGGTGATGCGGCCCGCCTCGTCGAAGGCCTGCCGCCACTCCGCCGCCGGGTGCACCTCGTGCTGGATGCGGCGCAGGTCGACGAAGGTCATCGAATCGGCGTCGGCCGGCTCGTACGCCGGGATCACCCGCAACTCGCCCTCGTCGCTGACCACCAGGCGTGCGCCGTCCCCGCTGAGCGCGAACGAATCGATGAGGCCGGTCAGTTCGGTACGTTTGGCCTTCGCGAGATTGAAGTGCTCCAGCGTCGGACGGCCCGAGGTGTCGGACGGGTTGACGAACGTCTCTCCGAGCGCGCCCGAGATGGGGTAGCGCAGCCAGATCACGCCGCCGCCGCGCACCGGGCGCAGCCCCGAGTACTTGGAGGCCGCCACCGGGAACGGCGTCACCCGGTCGGGCAGCCCCTCCGCCTCGACCAGTGTCGTGCCGTACTCGACCGAGGAGTCCTGCGGGTCGAGCCCGCCCGCGGCGGGGCGCCCCTCGGGCGAGAGCGCGAACGGCGACAGTGTCGCCGAGGAAAGCGGCACCAGGTACGGGCGGCAGCCGAGCGGGAAGGACAGGTCGCCGGTGTGCACGTCGTGCACCGGGTCGAAGCCCCGCCAGGACAGGAACGCCAGGTAGCGGCCGTCGCGGGTGAACACCGGCTGCTCGTCCTCGAACCGTCCGTCCGTGACGTCGACGACGGTGCGGGGGCCGCCCAGCCGCCCGAGCTTGATCTGGCTGAGGGAGCGTCCGATGCCGGGATGCGCCCAGGCGAGCCAGCCGGCGTCGGGGGAGAACGCGAGATCGTGCACCGGGCCGTTGACGGAGTCGATGAGCTCGGTGATCCAGGTCTCCGCGGTCCTCGGCGGAGGAGCGGTCGGCGGCTCCTCCACCGCCCCCTCGGCGGCCCCGGCAGCAACCTCCGCCGCCTCGTCCGCTCCGTCGGGGGACTGCGCGGACGCCCCCTCGGGGGACCACTGGGGCGGCCCGGTGGCGTCCTCCGGACGGCGCACGTCGATCAGCAGCAGCCGGCCGTCGTGCGAGGCGACGGCGACGGTGCCGCCGTCGGGGGAGGCGACGATCTCCCGCACCCGCCCGATCCGTCCCTGCGCCACACGGCGCGGCGACTGCGGGCGCGTCGCCCGCGGCAGGTCCGCGATCTCCACGCAGTCCTCGCCCTCCGCGTCCGTGACGTACGCGACGCGGCCGGTGTCGCCGAGGATCACCGGCAGCCGCACCCGCACGCCCGGAGTGGTGACGAGCGCGCGGGCCGGGCCGTCCCGGTGCGTCAGCCAGTACAGCGCGCCGCGCACGCACACCGCGCTGGCCCGCCCGGTGTGGTCCACGGCCAGCGAGTCCACGTGCGCCACCGCCGGTACCTGGTACGGACGCCGCCCCGCGCGCGGCCCGCCGAGCCGTACCGGCACCCGCCGTGGCCGGCCGGTGGGGGAGAGGTCCTCGACCAGCCACAGTTCCCCCGCGCACTGGTACACCACGCGCTGCCCGTCGGTGGCGGCGTGGCGGGCGTAGAAGGCGTCGTGGTCGGTGTGGCGCCGCAGGCCGGTGCCGTCGGGGCGGCAGGAGTACAGGTTGCCGACGCCCTCGTGGTCGGAGAGGAACGCGACCCGGTCGCCCACGAGCATCGGGCAGTCCAGGTGCCCCCGCAGGTCCGGGAGCAGCTGCTCGCCCCCCAGCCACAGTCGTCCCGTCGCCCCGCCCCGGTACCGCTTCCACGCGGCCGGCTCGTGCGGCGGTGTGCCCGCCAGGAGGAGCGTGCGGTGCTCGCCGTCCCGCTCGTCCTCCGCGATGTGGGCGACCGGCCCCCAGGGCAGCTGCTGCCCCGGGCCGCCCCCGGTGCCCACCCGGTAGGCCCAGGTGAAGTGGGAGAACGGCTGGTCGTGCGAGGCGACCGCCAGGACGTCGCTGCGGCCCTCGCCGTCCGGCGGGGTCCAGCCGCAGACCGTGGTGTCCGGGGAGCCCCAGTAGGTCAGGCGGCGCGGCGGGCCGCCGTCGACGGGCATCACGTACACCTCGGGGTCGAGACTGCGCCAACCGGTGTAGGCGATGAACTGCCCGTCGGGCGAGAAGCGGGGGTGGTCCAGCCGGGTGCGGTCGACCGTCAGGCGCCAGGCCCGTTCCGGTGCGGCGCCCTCGCCCGCCAGCGGGGTCAGCCACAGGTCGTCCTCGGTGATGAAGCAGGCCAGGTCGCCGTGGAGGTGGGGGAACCTCAGGTACGCGCCGTTCTCCGTCACCTCCCCCATTCTTCCGTCCGGCCGGGCAGCGGCAAGTTGTGATGTGTCCCTCACCACGGTTCGGCCTCTCACCCTTGCACATGGCAGTCCGCGTCTTTTGGCATGGACTGACATGACCGATTGCGCCGACCGGAGTCGCACCGTCGGCCCGAGACCGGAGACCGGAGAACAGGCCTGTGGCCACCTTCCTGTACAAACTCGGCAGGCTCGCCTTCCGGCGCCGCCGCATCGTCGCCCTCGTCTGGGTGGCGCTGCTGGTGGCAGCCGGAACCGCCGCCAACACCGCCTCCCCGCCGCCCGACGACGACTTCGCCCTCCCCGGAACCGAGGCCCAGCAGGCCTTCGACCTGCTGGAGCGGCAGTTCCCCGAGGCCAACGCGGACGGTGCGACCGCACGCCTGGTGTTCCGCGCGAAGGACGGCTCGACCGTCACCGCGCAGGACAACCGTGCCGCGGTCGCCGACGTCCTCGACGCCGTCGAGGGCGAGGAGACCGTCTCGGTCTCCGACCCGTTCGCGCAGCGCAGCGGCGCCGTCAGCCGCGACCGCTCCACCGCCTACGCCGTCGTGAGCTACGCCGTGCCGGCGATGGAACTCGACGACGCCACCCGTGAGGACCTCCGCGACGCCGCCGCCCTCGGCCGGGACGACGGACTCGTCGTCGAGACCGGCGGAGACGCCCTCTTCACGGAGCCCGACATGGGCGACGGCGAGATCATCGGCGTCGTCGTCGCCGCCCTCGTCCTCATGGTCACCTTCGGGTCGCTGGTCGCCGCGGGCCTGCCGCTGCTCACCGCGCTCGCCGGGGTCGGCATCGGCATCTCCTCGATCGCCGCCCTCGGTGCCACCCTCGGGCTGTCCGCCACCACCTCGACGCTCGCCATGATGATCGGCCTCGCCGTCGGCATCGACTACGCCCTCTTCATCGCCTCCCGCTACCGGGCGGAACTCGGCGAGGGCCGGGAACGCGAGGAGGCCGCCGGGCGGGCCGTCGGCACGGCCGGTTCCGCGGTCGTCTTCGCCGGGCTGACGGTCGTGATCGCGCTCGCCGGGCTGTCGATCGTGAACATCCCCGTCCTGACAAAGATGGGCCTGGCCGCGGCGGCGACCGTCGTCATCGCCGTCCTCGTCGCCGTCACCCTCGTCCCCGCGGCGCTCGGCATGGTCGGCAAGCGGATCTTCGGCCGGAAGGTGCGCCGCGCCAACCCGGAGACCGGCGCGCCCGCCCCGCCCACCGCCGACGCCCGCCCCGGCGGCGGCGTGCGGTGGGCACGCTTCGTGCTGCGGCGTCCGATCGGCGTGCTGGTGATCGCCGTCCTGAGCCTGGGCACCCTCGCCCTGCCCGTCTCCGACATGCGGCTCGGGCTGCCGGACGCCGGAAACCAGCCCACCGACACCACGCAGCGCAAGGCGTACGACATGCTCTCCGACGCCTTCGGCGCGGGCTTCAACGGCCCGCTGCTGCTCGTCGTCGACGGGCGGCAGAGCGACGACCCGCAGGCCGCGGCCGGACGCGCCGCGAAGACCGTGCAGGGCGTCGACGGTGTCGTCGCCGTCTCCCCGCCGATGTTCAACAAGGACGGCGACACCGCGACCCTGTCCGTCATCCCGGAGACCGGCCCCAGCGACCCGGAGACCGAGCACCTCGTGCGGGAGATTCGGGACGAGGCGGACGGCCTGGAGCAGCGCACCGGCGCCGCCCTGCTCGTCAGCGGCGCCACGGCCGTCACCATCGACTTCTCGCAGGTCATGAACGACGCGCTGGTGCCGTACCTGGCGCTGGTGGTCGGGCTGGCCTTCCTGCTGCTGATGCTGGTCTTCCGCTCGGTGGCGGTGCCGCTGAAGGCGGCCCTGGGATTCCTGCTGTCGGTGCTCGCCGCGCTGGGCGCCGTCGTCGCGGTCTTCCAGTGGGGCTGGCTGGCCGGACTGCTGGGCGTCGAACAGACCGGGCCCATCATGAGCATGATGCCGATCTTCATGATCGGCGTGATCTTCGGTCTCGCGATGGACTACGAGGTGTTCCTGGTGACCCGCATGCGGGAGGCCTACGTCCACGGCGAGGAACCCGCACAGGCGATCGTCTCCGGCTTCCAGCTCGGCGCACGGGTCGTGACGGCCGCCGCCGTCATCATGATCAGCGTCTTCGCCGGGTTCATCGGCGCCGAGGACTCGATGATCAAGATGATGGGCTTCGGTCTGGCCGTCGCGATCCTCTTCGACGCGTTCGTGGTGCGCATGGCCGTGGTCCCGGCCGTGCTGGCACTGCTGGGCCGCCGCGCCTGGTGGCTGCCGCGCCCGCTCGACCGGGTGCTGCCGAACGTCGACGTCGAGGGCGAGCGGCTGCGGGCGTACACCGCGAAGAGCGCCGCGGCGGACGCCGCCGACGGCACCGCGACGGGCGCTGCCGGTGACGGCGACAGCGGCGCCGTGCCGGCGCAGCGGGAGCACGAGGACACCAGGGTGTGATCCCGCCCGCCGCGGTGTGGGCTGCGGGGCTCACGCGCCCCGCAGCAGCTCGGCGAGTCCGCGGTCGAGCGCCTCCGTCCCGGCCTTCCCGCCGCGCAGTCCCCGGCGGCGGGCGGCCGTCAGGAAGCCCTTCAGCCCGTCGGTGTCGAGGAGCACGAGGGCGACGCCCTCGTCCGCGTGCAGGGCGAGCACCGTGCGGCCCGGACCGTCCGGCCGCAGCCGCACGTCCCCCTCGCCCACGGGGGCGTGCACCCCTTCCTCCAGCAGGTCGCGCGCGAACGTCCACACCGTCTCGGTGCCGTCGAGACAGGCCTGGGCGGGGAAGTGCAGGTGGACGGCGAGCGGATCGTGCGCGTCGTAGCGCAGCGCGACCCGCAGCGGCCGGGGCTCACCCGCCGCAGCGACGAGCGACGCCCGGACGGAACGCTTGACGGTTGCGGACACGGCAGCTCCTTCCACCGGCTGTCGGGCCCCCGGCCCCCTTGCCGAGTCAGACGCGCGGGGAGGCCGGGGAGTCACGGGCAGGAGGGCGTGACATCCGCCACAACGCGCCGGGGGCGCGTTGTTCACGCGGGGGGTGCGCTCTTGCACATCATTCGCAGTAAGCCGCATCATGGAGCGGCGTCCACGACGCCTGCCCGAACCGCCCCCGCGCACCTCCCCACGACGAAGCGGAGCCCCGCCATGCATGTCCCCGACGGATTCATCGACGCCCCGGTATCGATCGCCGCGGGCGCCGTCGCCGTGGGCGCCGTCGCCGTCTCCCTCAAGGGGGCGCGCCGGGAACTCGGCGAGCGCACCGCGCCGCTCGCCGGACTCGTCGCCGCGTTCGTCTTCGCCGTGCAGATGCTCAACTTCCCCGTCGGCGCAGGCACCAGCGGCCACCTGCTGGGCGGCGCACTGGCCGCGATACTCGTCGGCCCCTACACCGGCATGCTCTGCATCTCCGTCGTGCTGCTGATGCAGGCCGCACTGTTCGCCGACGGCGGCCTCACCGCCCTCGGCGTCAACATCACCAACATGGCCGTCGTCGGCGTCCTCGCCGCCTACGGCGTCTTCCGCGCCCTGGTGAAGCTGCTGCCCCGCAGCCGCCGCTCCGTCACCGTCGCCACCTTCACCGCCGCCCTGGTGTCCGTACCCGTCGCCGCCACCGCCTTCGTCGGCCTGTACGCCCTCGGCGGCACCGCCGACGTCCCGCTCGGCAAGGTCCTCGGCGCCATGGTCGGCGTCCACGTCCTCATCGGAATCGGCGAGGCCGCCATCACCGCGCTCACCGTCGGCGCCGTCCTCGCCGTCCGCCCCGACCTCGTCCACGGCGCACGCGACCTGCAGACGCCGCTCGTGCTGCGCACCGGCACCGGGCCCGCCGTGCCCGGCACCCCGCAGGCCGCCGAGCAGTCGCTCGCCGCGCGCAGCGAAACCCGGGCAGGCACCGGCCCGCAGACCGGCACCGACCCGGCCGCCGCGCCCGCCCCGACCGCACCCGCCGCGCCGCGCCGCACCCGGCCCGTGTGGCTCGCCGGCCTGGCCACCACCCTCGCCTGCGCCGGTGTCGTCAGCTTCTACGCCTCCGGCAGCCCCGACGGACTGGAGAAGGTCGCCGCCGACTTCGGCTTCGCCACCACCGCCACCGCACACGACGCGGCAGGCTCCCCCCTCGCCGACTACGGCGTCGCCGACATCGACGACGCCCGCCTCTCCGGCGGCCTGGCCGGCGTACTCGGCGTCGGCGCGACCCTCGTCGTCGGCAGCGGCGTGTTCGTCACCGTCCGCCGCCGCCGCGCGGAGCCCGCAGCCGCCGCCGCGACCGCCGCCCCCTCCGCGGCTTCCGGCGCCTCCCGCGCCGAGGACGGGACCGCACACTCCCCGGGCGCCTGACATGGGCGCCGGACACGCACACAAGCTCTACCGCCACGGGCACACCCCCGTGCACGCCCTGCCGCCCCACTGCAAGATCGTCGCCACCTTCGGCTTCGTCCTCGCCGTCGTCGCCACACCGCGCGAAGCCATGTGGGCGTTCGGCGTGTACGCCCTGCTGCTCGCCGCCGTCGCCGCCGCCGCGCGCGTCCCCGCCCGCCACCTGCTCACCCGCATGCTCATCGAGGTGCCGTTCGTCGCGTTCGCGCTGCTCATGCCGTTCGTCGCCGAAGGCCCGCAGACCCAGGTGTGGGGGATCTCCGTGTCCGCGTCCGGGCTGTGGGCGGCGTGGAACATCCTCGCCAAGGGCACCCTCGGCGTCGCCGCGTCCGTGCTGCTCGCCGCCACGACGGAACTCCGCGAGGTGCTGCTCGGCCTGCAGCGCCTGAAACTGCCGCCGCTGCTCGTGCAGATCGCGACCTTCATGGTCCGCTACGGCGACGTGATCGCCGACGAGATGCGCCGCATGCGGATCGCCCGGATCTCCCGCGGCTTCGAGGCCCGCGGCCCGCAGCACTGGGGCGTGCTCGCCAAATCCGCCGGCGCCCTGTTCATCCGCTCCTACGAGCGCGGCGAACGCGTGCACCTGGCGATGCTCAGCCGCGGCTACACTGGCACCATGCCGGTCATCGACCGGGCGACCGCCAGCCGCACGCAGTGGGCACACAGCGCCCTGCTTCCCGTATCCGCAGCGGCGGTGTGCCTGGCAGGATGGGGGCTGTCATGACTGCACAGGACGATGCGCTCACCGCTCTCGAGGAATGGGCCGGCCCCCCGCCCTCCCTCGACGTGCGCGGCCTGGCCTACGCCTACCCCGACGGCCACCAGGCCCTCTTCGGCGTGGACCTCACCATCCCGCACGGGGAGCGTGTCGCACTGCTCGGACCGAACGGTGCCGGCAAGACCACCCTCGTCCTCCACCTCAACGGCATCCTCACCGCCGGTGCCGGGCGGGTCAGCGTCGCCGGGCTGCCCGTCGCCGAAGAGAACCTGCCGGAGATCCGCCGCCGCGTCGGCATCGTCTTCCAGGACCCGGACGACCAGCTGTTCATGCCGACCGTCCGCGAGGACGTCGCCTTCGGCCCGGCAGCCGCCGGGGTCCGCGGCGCCGAACTGGAGGAGCGCGTACTGGAGGCGCTCACCATGGTCGGCATGGAGGCCTTCGCCGACCGGCCGCCGCACCACCTGTCGTTCGGGCAGCGCCGCCGCGTCGCCGTGGCCACGGTGCTCGCCACGCGGCCGGAGATCCTGGTGCTCGACGAGCCCTCGTCCAACCTCGACCCCGCCTCCCGCCGGGAGCTGGCGGGCATCCTGCGGGACCTGGACGTGACCGTGCTCATGGTCACCCACGACCTGCCGTACGCGCTGGAGCTGTGCCCCCGCGCGGTGGTCCTCAGCGAGGGCGTCGTGGTCGCCGACGGCGGCACGCAGGAGCTGCTGTGCGACGACGGCCTGATGCGCGCCCACCGGCTGGAGCTGCCGTTCGGCTTCGACCCCCGCACGGCCGTGCCGCAGCGGGAGCGGTAGCCGCGCGCGGGCGGGTGCGGCCGAAGGGCGTGGTCGGCGGGAGCGGGCCGACCGAGACCCCTGTCCCGGGTGTCACGCCCTCAGCCCGAAAGGCCTGCCTCCCGGCTCGAAAAACAGGCGCCGGGCCAGACACCGCGACGTCGGCAAAACAGGCAAACGCGCTGAATCGATCAAGGAATACCAAGCTCGCTCACGTTAAACCTCAATCCGCGAGTCCCGCTCCATCAAGACCTGCGGCATCGCCGAAGAACTCGGCGGGATCGCCTTCCCCCCCACGGCTGTCTCGCCGTCCGCGTCCACCGACGCCGCCGACAGGTCGGCCGACGCGAGAGTCACGAGACGGTCTACACCGGCACCGGCCCCCGCGCCATGGCCACCTTCCGCAACCTCGCCACTGGCCTGATCAAAGCCCTTGGAGCCGACAACATCGCAAGACCATCCCGGCAATCCGCGACCAGCCAGAACGAGCCCTCCCACTCGTAGGCATCACCAAACAACCTGCTTGGCAAGTCTGCAGTATACGGAGAAGATTGCCGTGTAGTGCGGCAGGTGGCCATGAGCGGTATCTCAGGCGCACAGTTCGCTAAGGATGGTTGGTCAATGCTGGCCTGAGATCACAACGTCTCAACTGCCGTTCTTGGCCCCTACATGGCCAAGTACAAGATCCTCCGGGTCAACTCAACGGGGGTGCAGGCGCGCATTACGGTCGAGAATTCCATGACAATGTCTTCCTTCGCTCATATCGCAAAAGGGTATGGTATGCCCGCTGACAGATTCATTCAGAAATTCGATAGTGGCGGTCTGCCCCTATCGGGATACGGGGCTTCGCACTCTATGACAATCACCTATCGTGTGACGATGTCATTCTGGCAAGATTCATGGACCCTTGGTGGCAACTGTGGGGTCGGATCTTGAGCCAGTCCGTCGGCTTGGTGAGTGCCGTCTCCTGAGGGCGCGGCATGCTCTGGCGGGGTGCTATCTTTGAGTAGGGAAAGTATGCGAAGAATATATTTGAGTCTCACATGCGTTCTGGGGTTGGCTGTCACCTCCGCCGCGACTGGATGCTCCGGTCGATACGATGCCTGTCCTGGCGCAGGTGAGCGACCTGGAGGGCTGACAGCTCAGGACTTGACAGGTGTCTATCACAACGGCCCTGAACGCTCTGTCACGCTCAAAGAAGATGGTGCGTTCACGGTAACGGGGTGGCCCGAGGGCCTTGACGGCGCGACCGGCGCAGTGGAGGAACGGATGGGCAGCGGGAAGTGGAAATTGAACGATGTAGATGCCCAAACCTTTGACATATGGCTCTCCTACAGCGAAATCAGTGACGACGAAACGGTAAGTGGCGGAAATTACGGCGGCGGTTTCGATGTATCTGGAAGTCGACAGGAGCCTCAGCTGTACTTTTTCGTTGGCGATCCTGACGACTGCAACAATTTGGCTGTTTTCACGCAAAGAACTTGAAATTCGTTGAGTGGACTCTCTCTTTCGCGTATTCCGCAAGCAGGTTATTTGAGAAGTGATGTTACAGTAATTCTCGCTTTGCTGTTGTGGAATACCAGAAAGGGCATTGATGGTTATTTATATTGCAATCTCTGAGACTCCTCTCTCTGCGAAGATCTTCACCGCGGTATGCGGTCTCGTGTTCCTCGTGTTTGCTTCTGTTCTACTGTCCAAGGCGAGAAGTGCTTCCGAGATGACGAGTCGAGCAGTGGCGAGGACTGGGGCGGAACCACATCCAGGATTTCCGAAGAAGGGGCAAATTCTATTCTTCGGTGTTATTGCTGCATTGGTCGGCATTTCGTTGGTGGTTTTCGCGATCTCCCTGATTTCTTGATTAGCCTTGATCTCGTGTGAGGATCCCTGGCCGGCTGTGCTGACGAGGACTTCTTGTTTTGGAGGCAGTTGTGGGTGGCGGGGGCAGGCTGACGTGCCCGGTGGACGCGGGGTTCCACTGCTCCCAGGGTTCTTTTGCTCGTCCTGACTTGGCTCACGTTTCGCGGGTGAGTGAGGTTGCGGAACGTTGTCCTGGGGTTTCGCGAGGCGGTCGGGGAAAATCGTCAAACGTTGCCTGTCTGCGTATGCCGCTGGTGGCTGGAGGCAGGAGATGGCGGCGGCGTGTGCTCGCCGGGCGGGGCTGGGACCGGCGTCGCTGGTGCTCTACGACGTCTCCACCTGTACTTCGAGACCGATGCCGACGACGGCTTCCGTGAGCCGGGGTTCTCCAAGGAACGCCGGCTCGAGCCGCAGATCACCATCGGGCTCCTCACCGACTCTGCCGGTTTCCCGCTGGTGTGAACGCCTTCGAGGGCAACCGGGCGGAGACGACCACGATGCTGCCGACCATCCGGTCCTTCATGGCCGCTCACGGCCTGCCGGATGTGGTGATCGTCGCCGATGGGGGGGGGGATGGTCTTCGGCGGCAACAAGCGGGCGATCGAGGCCGAAGGGCTGTCCTTCATCCTCGGCGCGAGAGTCCCCGAGGTTCCCCACCCCGGTCCGGTCATGGTGGGAGGCGCACCCCGATCAGGAAATCCCCGACGGACGACCTGGCTGCCCGGCCGATCTACCACCACACCCGCGACCCGATCGAGGCTCACCTGACGATCGTCTTCGCCGCCTCGCCGCCTCGCCGCCTCGCCGCCTCGCCGCCTCGCCGTTTCTCGCCACATCGAGACCGTCACCGGCTGGTCCAGCTGAGCCAACTCGGGAACCCCTCGAGACGACAACGGTTTCTGACGGCCGCAGGTGCCCGTGGGTCCGCTCTGACCTTCCTGCTCCCGCTACCGCAGCGCGTCGAGCCCGGCCAGGAGCTTGTCCTGGGTGATCGGCAGGTCGCGGACACGGATGCCGGTGGCGTCGAAGGCCGCGTTGAGGACGGCGGCCGGTGCGCCGACGATGCCGATCTCGCCGATGCCGCGTGCGCCCATGACGTTGGCGTTCGGGTCCTCCTCGTCCAGCCAGACCGCCTCGACGTCGCAGACGTCGGCGTGCGAGGCGATGTGGTAGTCCGCGAAGTCGTGGTTCACCACGTGCCCGGTGCGCGGATCGAGGACGCCGTGCTCGTGCAGCGCCATCGACAGCCCCATCGTCATTCCGCCGAGGAACTGCGAGCGCGCCGTGCGCGGGTTGACGATCCGCCCGGCGGAGAACACCCCCAGCATCCGCGGCACCCTGATCTCCCCGGTGTCCGCGTCCACCCGCACCTCGGCGAACTGCGCCCCGAACGAGTGCAGTGAGTACGTCCCCGCCTCCGGGTGCTTCGGCGTCCCCGAACGGCTGCGCGCGCCGGGCTCCGGCTCCCGGCCGTGCTCCTCACGGAAAGCCTCCACTGCCGCGACCACCGTCGAACCCCAGGAAGCCAGCCCCGCCGAGCCGCCCGCGACCGTGGCCGGCGGCAGCGCGGAGTCGCCGATGAGCAGCGTCACCTCCTCCGGCGCGCACTCCAGCGCGTCCGCCGCGATCTGGGTGAGCGTCGTCCAGGTGCCCGTGCCGAGATCCGCCGCGCCGATCCGCACCGACCAGCGCCCGTCGCCGTCGTACCGCACCAGGGCCTCCGACCCCGGGATGGCGTAATAGGGGTAGGTGGACGACGCCACACCCAGGCCGACGAGTTCGCCGCCCTCCCGCCGCGACCCGGGCGCGCCGGTGCGCTGCTCCCAGCCGAAACGGCGCGCTCCCTCGCGCAGGCACTCCACCAGCCTCCGCCCGGACCAGGGCCTGCCCGTCTCGGGGTCCTCCGCCGGCTCGTTGCGCACCCGCAGCTCGATCGGGTCCAGGCCGCAGGCGACGGCGAGTTCGTCCATGGCGCATTCCAGCGCGAAGATCCCCGGGCACTCGCCGGGTGCCCTCATCCACGACGGCACCGGCACGTCCAGCGCCGCGAGACGGTGCGAGGTGCGGCGGTTGGGCGCGGCGTACATCATGCGGGTGCCGGTCGCGGTCTGTTCGGCGAACTCCTTGATGCGCGAGGTGTGCTCCACCGCCTCGTGCTCGATCGCGGTGAGTCTGCCGTCCGCGTCGGAGCCGAGGCGCAGACGCTGGACGGTGGGGGTGCGGTGCCCGGTCAGCGAGAACATCTGCTGCCGGGTGAGGGCCAGTTTCACCGGCCTGCCCGGCACGGCCTTCGCGCACAGCGCCGCAAGTACGTCCTGGGCGCGTGGCATGCCCTTCGCCCCGAACCCGCCGCCCACGTGCGGGGAGACGACCCGCACCTGCTCCGGCTCCAGCCCGAACAGCGGCGCCAGCGCGCGCCGCACGCCGTGCGCCGACTGGGTGGAGGCGTACAGCAGCAGCCGCACCTCGGACTGCGGCTGCCACACGGCGACCGTGGAGTGCGGCTCCATCGGGTTGTTGAACTCCATCGGCGTCGTGAACGTGACGTCGACGGTGACCGATGCCTCGGCCATCGCCCCGTCCACGTCGCCCTGGTCGCTGTCGGTGGCGAACCCCGGGTTCACCGCGTCCGGTGCGTACAGGTCGTCGCGGTCGGCGCGGAGTTCGGTGTCGTGCTCCTCCCGCTCGTAGGAGATCCGCACCATGGACGCCGCGTACCGCGCGGTCTCCGGGGTCTTCGCGACGACCGCACCCACGAACTGGCCGCGGAAGGCGACCCGTCCGGACTGGAGCACCGCGAGTTCCGCGTCGCCGGTGTCGGCGAGCCGGGGCGCGTCGTGGTGGGTGAGGACGCAGGCCACGCCGGGGCAGTCGGCCGCCCGCTCGGTGTCCACCGCCGTCACCCGGCCGCGGGCGATCGAGGCCTGCAGCGGGTGCACGTACAGCGGGTTCTCCAGCGGCTGCTCGAACGCGTACCGGGCGGTGCCCGTGACCTTCGCCGGGCCGTCCAGGCGCGCCATCGGTGTGCCGACGGCACGGGGGCGGAGTGTCGTCATCGGGTGCCCTCCGTCAGGTTCCGCAGCGTGGCGACCAGGGTGTTGCGGGCCAGCGGCACCTTGAAGGCGTTGCCCTCGCGCGGCGAGGCCCCCGCCATCTCGGCCTCGGCGGCCCGGCGGAACATCTCCTCGGTGGCGGGCGCGCCGCGCAGTTCGCGCTCCGCCCGCTCCGCGCGCCACGGCTTGTGCGCCACGCCGCCGAGCGCGAGGCGGACGTCCCGGACCGTGCCGCTGCCGCCGTCGACGTCCAGCGCGGCGGCGACCGACACCAGGGCGAACGCGAAGCTCGCCCGGTCGCGCACCTTGCGGTACGTGGAGCGGCGGGTCAGGGGCGACGGCGGCGGCAGCTCGACGGCGGTGACCAGTTCGCCGTGCGCCAGGTCGGTGTCGCGGTGCGGGGTGTCGCCCGGCAGCCGGTGCAGTTCCGCGAGCGGCACGCTCCGGGTGCGGTCGGGGCCGAGGACGTGCACGGTCGCGTCCAGGGCGAGCAGGGCGACGGCCATGTCCGAGGGGTGCACGGCGATGCAGTGCTCGGAGGCGCCGAACACGGCGTGGTACCGCTCCCAGCCGCCGATCGCGGAGCAGCCCGAACCGGGCGCCCGCTTGTTGCAGGGCGTGGTGACGTCCTGGAAGTAGCGGCAGCGGGTGCGTTGCAGCAGGTTCCCGGCGGTCGTCGCGGCGTTGCGCAACTGGCCGGAGGCGCCGGACAGCAGCGCGCGGGACAGCGCCGGGTACCGCTCCCGCACCAGGGGGTGGGCGGCGAGATCGCTGTTGCGCACGGTCGCGCCGATGTGCAGGCCGCCGCCGGGCGTCTCCTCGACCGTGTCGAGGGGGAGGCGGGAGACGTCGACGAGCATCTCGGGCCTGGCCAGGCCCAGTTTCATGTGGTCGACGAGGTTGGTGCCGCCGCCGAGGAACGTGGCGTGCCGGCGGGCGGTGACGGCGGCGACGGCCTCCTGCGGGGAGTGCGCGCGGTGGTACTCGAAGGGGATCACGAGGCCTCCCGGGGTGCGACCGCGGTGCCGCGCAGCGCGGCGACGATGTTGACGTAGGCGCCGCACCGACACAGGTTGCCGCTCATGCGTTCGCGGATCTCGTCGTCGCCCAGCGGCACCGGGGCGCCGGGCGCCGCGACGGGCGTGAGGTCGGCGGTGACGTGGCTGGGATGGCCGGCCTCGGCCTCGGCGAGCATGCCCACGGCGGAGCAGATCTGCCCCGGCGTGCAGTAGCCGCACTGCAGGCCGTCCTGTTCGAGGAACGCCTGCTGCACGGGGTGCAGTTCGGAGTCGCCGTAGGCGGCGGCGAGCCCTTCCGCGGTGACAACGTCCTCGCCGTCGTGCGCGACGGCGAAGGTGAGGCAGCTCAGCTGCCGGCGGCCCTCCAGCAGCACCGTGCAGGCGCCGCACTGGCCGTGGTCGCAGCCCTTCTTCGGAGAGGTCACGCCCAGCCGTTCCCGGAGCGCGTCCAGCAGCGTGGTGCGCGCGTCGACGGTCACGGGCCGGTCGGTGCCGTCCACCCGCAGCGTGATCCGGTGTTCCATGCCGCCTCCCAGCGGGGCGCTCCGACGCAGGGTCCCAGCGCGGGGTACCACGCTGCGCGCGGTCGGAACGCGCCTGCGCGAGGTGGTGCCAGCACTCTGCGCGGACATTACCGACAAAGCGGTGCGTGAGGGGTCCTGCGGAGCGCAGCGCGCGTGTCGCCGTGCACCATGGAGACCGGCGGCGCGCACCGAGGGGCGCCGCCGTACGACTGACTGACGGGAGCGGGAGAGGCCGTGGTGGACGTCCGGGGCACGGTGGCGGACGGGTACGAGCCCGTGCGGGAGGCGTTCGCGGCGAACCTCGCCGAGCGCGGCGATCCGGGCTCGGCCGTCGCCGTGCACGTGGCCGGGCGCAAGGTCGTCGACCTGTGGGGCGGCACTCGCGAGGACGCGCCGGACGGTGCCGACGCGGACACCGCCCCGCCCTGGGAGGCGGACACCGCCGCCGTCGTCCGCTCCGTCACCAAGGGCGTCGCCGCGGTCGTGCCGCACCTCCTGCACCAGCGCGGGCGCCTCGACCTCGACGCGCCCGTGGGCACCTACTGGCCCGAGTTCAAGGCGCACGGCAAGGAGGGCGTGCTCGTGCGGCACCTGCTGTCGCACCGCGCGGGACTCCCGGTGCTCGACCGGCCCCTCAGCCCCGCCGAAGCCGTCGACGGCACCAGCGGAGCGGCGGCCCTCGCCGCGCAGGCACCCCAGTGGCAGCCGGGGGCCGCGCACGGCTACCACGCCCACACCTACAGCTGGCTGCTCGCCGAACTGGTGCAGCGCCTGACGGGACGCAGCATCGGGCGCTGGTTCGCGGACGAGGTCGCCCGCCCGCTCGGACTGGACCTGTGGATGGGGCTGCCGGAGGGCCAGGAGCACCGCGTGGCGCGGCTGAAGCCCGTCGACCCGCCGCCCCCTCCGCCGTCGGCAGGACCGGCGGTGCGGCCGAAGCCGAAGGTCGCCGACGCCTACCGCGATCCGGACTCCCTCACCCGGCGTGCCTTCCGGGTCATCGACCCGCTGCCCGACGAGAACGCCGCCGCCTACCGGGCGGCGGAACTCCCCGCCTCCGGCGGCATCGCGACGGCCCGGTCGCTGTCCCGCCTGTACGCGGCGCTGATCGGCGGCGTCGAGGCGGAGGAGGCACCCACCGGGAACGAGGACGGACTGCCCGCGGCGCGCAGCCTCTTCACGCCGGCGACGCTCACCCAGGCCCGGTCGCAGGAGTCGCACGGCCCCGACCGGGTGCTCGTCGTCGACACCCGGTTCGGCCTCGGCTTCATGCTGCACAGCCCGGCCTCGCCCATGCTCGGCGCCGGATCGTTCGGCCATCCGGGCCGCGGCGGATCGCTGGCCCTGGCCGACCCGGAGACCGCCACCTCCTTCGCGTACGTCACCCGCGGCACGCGGCGTTCGGTGACCTCCGACCCGCGTGCCCAGGCGCTGCTGCGGGCGGTCAAGGCCTGCCGCGGGTAGCGGAGGCACCGCCCCGGCGGTGCGCCGTGGCCCCTCATCGGTTGCCGAGGCGCTTCTCGTACCAGTGCTGCGCGTACGGGTTGTCGTTGTACGGCTCCACCTCGGCGAAGCCGTGACGCGCGTACAGCGCCCTGGCCTCCACCAGGTCGGAGCGGGTGTCCAGACGCAGCAGGGAGGCCCCGTGCTCCCGAGCCCAGTCCTCCGCCGCGGCGAGCAGCCGCCCGCCGCATCCCCGGCCGCGGCCTTCCTCGGTCACGTACACCCGCTTGAGTTCGGCGACACCCGGAGCGAGCAGCCGCACCCCGGTGCTGCCCCGGGCCCGGCCGTCCTGGTCCCGGGCGAGCAGCACCGCGCCGTCGGGCGGGGTGAGTTCCTCGCGGAGGTGTGCGGCGAGTGCCTCCTCCAGTTCCCGTTCCGTCACCGGCCGTCCGTAGTAGCGGCGGGACAGATCCTCGACGTAGCCGGGCAGCAGAGCCCGGGCGTCGGGGTGGGTGGAGGGGACGGCGTCGACCGACCAGTTCGTGATGCTCGTCATACCGTCATGTTCTCGTCCAGAGCTGTGACCGGGCGTCGTGAGCCGGTGAACTTTTCCGGTCGCAGCGCTAACCTCGGGCGATGCGACGATTCGAGGGAACCGCGGCGCTGGTGACGGGAGCGGGGCGGGGCATCGGTGCAGCGGTTTCGCGGCGGCTCGCGAGCGAGGGCGCCCGGGTGATGATGACCGACGCGGACGCCGCACGCGTCCGCCGGGCCGCCGCGGACGTCGCCGAGGCGGAGTCCTTCCCCTGCGACGTGGCGGACGGCGCCTCCGTCGAGGCGGCCGTCGCCCGCACCGTCGAGCGCTTCGGGCGGCTCGACGTCCTCGTGAACAACGCCCACTCCTGCCACCCGGACGCCGCGTCCTTCGAGGACCAGACCGACGAGCACTGGCTGCGCGACCTCGACGTCACGCTCCACGGCGCCTTCCGCTGCGCGCGGGCCGCGCTGCCCCACCTCGCCGCCGCGGACGGCCGCGGCGCGATCGTGAGCATCGGCTCCGTCAACGGGCTCGCCGACTTCGGAGCCCACGCCTACAGCGCCGCCAAGGCCGGACTCGGCTCGCTCACCCGCACCCTGGCCGGTGAGGCCGCCGCACGCGGGGTGCGGGTCAACCTGGTCGCCCCTGGCACGGTCGCCACCGACGTCTGGGAGGGCCGCGAGGACGCCCTGGAACGCGCGGCGGGCGAGTACCCGCTGGGCCGGGTGGGCCGCCCCGACGACATCGCCGCGGCCGTCGCGTTCCTCGCCTCCCGGGACGCCGCCTGGATCACCGGCGTCACCCTTCCGGTGGACGGCGGTCTCCTCTCCGGCAACCGCGGCCTGCGCAGAGCGCTGTCCGACGAGGCCTGAAACCGGCCGGAACGCGTCGATTCCCCGGCCCGTTCGGGGCCTTCCCGCGCGTCGCCCCCTACCTCTCGCGCCACTTTCGCGCCAGCATGGGTCAGCTGTGTGCCGGGCGACCGCCCGTTCGCGACCGGAGGTGTCCGCGGTGGGATCGGAGGGACTGCACCATGAGCGTTGAGGACGAACGACCACCGGAGCCGGTCACGGTGGGCGTGCCCCGCGAGAGCGCGGAGGGCGAGCGCCGGGTCGCGCTCGTGCCGAAGGTGGTCGAGAAGCTCCGGCGGACGGGCGTCGAGGTCGTCGTCGAGCCCGGGGCCGGTTCGGGAGCGCTGATCCCCGACGAGGAGTACACCGCGGCCGGAGCCGGCCTCGGCGACCCGTGGACCTGCGACGTGGTGGTGAAGGTGGCGCCGCCGTCCCCGGAGGAGATCGGGAAGCTGCGTTCCGGCGCCGTGCTCGTCGGGTTCCTCGCGCCCCTGACGTCGCCGGAGACCGTCGACGGACTGCGGGACGCGGGCGTCACCGGTTTCGCGATGGAGTCCGTGCCCCGGATCTCCCGCGCGCAGTCCATGGACGCGCTGTCCTCGCAGGCCAACGTCGCCGGATACAAGGCGGTGCTGCTCGCCGCCGACCACTCCACCCGCTTCTTCCCCATGCTCACCACCGCCGCCGGCACCGTGAAGCCCGCGACGGCGCTGGTGCTCGGCGCGGGCGTCGCCGGTCTGCAGGCACTGGCCACCGCCAAACGCCTCGGGGCCCGCACCACCGGCTACGACGTGCGGCCCGAAGTCGCCGACCAGGTGCGGTCGCTGGGCGCGACGTGGCTGGATCTCGGTATCGACGCCGCCGGAGAGGGCGGGTACGCCCGCCAGTTGACGGAGGACGAGAGGGCGGAGCAGCTCCGGCGCCTCGAGGAGGCCATCACCGGCTTCGACGTGGTGATCACCACCGCGCTGGTGCCCGGGCGGAAGGCGCCGCGGCTCGTCACCGCGCGGGCGGTGCAGGGCATGCGGCCGGGAAGCGTCGTCGTCGACCTCGCCGGGGAGACCGGCGGAAACTGCGAGCTGGCCGAGCCGGGCCGGATCGTCGTCCGCCACGACGTCACCGTCGCCGCGCCGCTGAATCTGCCCGCCGCCATGCCGGAGCACGCCTCCGAGCTGTACGCCCGCAACATCGCGGCCCTGCTGGAGCCGATGCTCGACGAACACGGCCGGTTCGCCCCCGACTGGTCCGACGAGGTGCTGGCCAAGTCCTGCGTCACGAGGGAGGAGTCCTGATGGAGTCGGGAAGTCTGCTGGCGAACATCGCGATCCTGGTCCTGGCCGGGTTCGTCGGCTTCGCGGTCATCTCGAAGGTTCCCAACACCCTGCACACGCCGCTGATGTCGGGCACCAACGCGATCCACGGGATCGTGCTGCTGGGCGGTCTGATCGTGCTCGGTGAGCTGGAGAACCCGTCGGTGCTCGACGCGGTCGTCCTCGTCGTCGCCATCGCCTTCGGCACCATCAACGTCGTCGGCGGGTTCCTCGTCACCGACCGGATGCTGGGCATGTTCAAGTCCTCCCCCGCGAAACCCGGCTCCGCGCAGGAGAAGGGAGAGCGCTGATGGACACCCTGCAGTCGGTCCTCTACATCCTCGCCTTCGGCCTGTTCATCCACGGACTGTCCGGCCTGACCGGGCCGACGACCGCGGTGCGCGGCAACAAGACCGCCGCGCTCGGCATGGTGATCGCCGTCGCCGCGACCCTGCTGACGGTGGAGCACAACGCCCTCCTCATCGCCGCCGGCCTGGTGCTCGGCACCGTCCTCGGCATCCCCTCCGCCCGCACGGTGCGGATGACCGCCATGCCGCAGATGGTGGCGCTGTTCAACGGCGTCGGCGGTGGCGCCGTCGCCCTCATCGCCTGGTCGGAGTTCCGCACCTCCGACGGCTTCACGGGCACCGCCGGGCACGTGGTCGTCGCCTCGCTGTTCGCCGCCCTCGTCGGCTCGGTGTCGTTCTGGGGCTCGCTGATCGCCTACGGGAAGCTCCAGGAGATCCTTCCCGGACGCCCGCTGGGTCTGGGCCGCGCGCAGCAGGGCGTCAACCTGCTGCTGTTCGCGGCCGCCGTGGGGTGCGCCGTCGTCGCAGGGCTCGGCGGTGCCGCCCACCTGTGGGTCGTGCTGGTGCTGCTGCTCGCGGCGGTCCTCGGCGTGATGGTGGTGCTGCCGATCGGCGGCGCCGACATGCCCGTGGTGATCTCGCTGCTCAACGCGCTCACCGGGCTGTCGGCCGCGGCGGCCGGACTCGCACTCGACAACACCGCCATGATCGTCGCCGGCATGATCGTCGGCGCTTCCGGTTCCATTCTGACGCACCAGATGGCCGTCGCCATGAACCGGACCATACCGGCCATCGTCGCCGGCGGTTTCGGTGGCGGAACGGCCGCCGTCGGCGGGGACGGCGGGGACCGGACGGTGAAGTCCACCACCGCCGCCGACGCCGCGATCCAGATGGCGTACGCCGCGCAGGTCGTGGTGGTGCCCGGCTACGGCATGGCCGTCGCGCAGGCGCAGCACGCCGTCAAGGACATGGCCGCGCTGCTGGAGGCCCGCGGTGTGGAGGTCAAGTTCGCCATCCACCCCGTCGCCGGGCGCATGCCGGGGCACATGAACGTGCTGCTCGCCGAGGCCGACGTGCCCTACGACGCGCTCAAGGAGATGGACGAGATCAACGACGAGTTCGCCCGTACCGACGTCACCCTGGTGATCGGGGCGAACGACGTCACCAACCCCGCGGCGCGCACCGACCCCTCCAGCCCGATCCACGGCATGCCGATCCTCAACGTCGACGCCTCCCGCAACGTGATCGTGCTCAAGCGGTCGATGAGCAGCGGTTTCGCCGGGATCGACAACCCGCTGTTCTACGCCGAGCAGACCTCGATGCTGTTCGGCGACGCCAAGACGTCCGTGGCGGAGGTGACGGAGGAACTCAAGGCGCTCTGACGCGGCCCGAGTCCGGCCGCGTCCGGCAGCCGTTCACCGCAGCGCGGCGCCGGGTGCGGGCGAGGCGGCCGTACGCGCCGTGCGGCAGGTGCCGGAGGCCCGGAGTTCCTCGGCGACCCGCGCGGCGGATGCGGCGTCGGCGGTCAGGAAGGCGCAGGTCGGGCCGGAGCCCGAGACCAGTCCGGCCAGCGCCCCGGCGGCCTCGCCCGCGGCGAGCGTGCCGGTCAGTGCCGGGCGCAGCGACACCGCCGCCGCCTGCAGGTCGTTGCTCAACGCCCCCGCCAGGGCGTGCGGGTCGCCCTTGCGCAGCGCGCCCAGCAGTTCCTCGGACGGTTCCGGTTCCGGTACGGCCTCCTCGCCGCGCAGCCGGTCGCACTCGCGGTACACCGCGGGCGTCGACAGGCCGCCGTCGGCGACGGCGAACACCCAGTGGAAGGTGCCGCCGACCTCCAGCGGCGTCAGCAACTCGCCCCGGCCGCGGCCCAGAGCCGCACCGCCCACCAGACCGAACGGCACGTCCGAGCCCAATGAGGCGCCGAGCGCGAGCAGTTCGTCGCGCGGCGTGGCCAGGCCCCACAGGGTGTCGCAGGCGAGCAGTGCGCCCGCGGCGTCGGCGCTGCCGCCGGCCATGCCGCCCGCCACCGGGATGTCCTTGTCGATGTGCAGCCGCACGCCGGGCAGCGGCCTGCCGTGGTGCGACGCCAGGGCCTCGGCCGCGCGGACCGCCAGGTTGGAGTCGTCCAGCGGTACCGCCGCCGCGTCCGGGCCCGCGCAGGTCAGGTGCAGCCGTTCGGCGTCCTCGGCGCGCACCTCGTCGTACAGGTCGACGGCGAGGAACACGTTGGCCAGGTCGTGGAAACCGTCGGCACGCGGCGGTCCCACGGCCAGCTGCACGTTGACCTTGGCCGGCACACGGACGGCGATACCGGACCTCACGCGCGGTCCCCCTTCTGCTGCTGCTCCTGCGGCGGCCGGTGTTCGGCGATCGCCGCGAACTCCTCGACGGTCAGCGATTCCCCGCGGGCCCGCGGGGACACCCCCGCGGCCGTCAGCGCGGCCTCCGCCGCGGCGCCGGAACCGGCCCAGCCGGACAGTGCGGCACGCAGCGTCTTGCGGCGCTGTGCGAACGCCGCGTCGACGACGGCGAACACCTCCTCGCGGGAGGCCGCGGTCCGCGGCGGGTGCGGGCGGCGCACCAGCGCGACCAGTCCGGAGTCCACGTTCGGCGCCGGCCAGAAGACGTTCCGGCCGATGGCGCCGGCGCGCCGGACCTCGCAGTACCAGGACGCCTTCACCGACGGTACGCCGTACACCTTCGAGCCCGGTTCGGCCGCCAGCCGGTCCGCGACCTCGGACTGCACCATCACCAGCACCCGCTCGATCCCGGGGAACTGCGCCAGCATGTGGAGCAGTACCGGGACGGCCACGTTGTAGGGGAGGTTGGCGACCAGTGCGGTCGGCGGCGGGCCGGGAAGCTCCGTGACGCGCAGCGCGTCGGCGTGGACCAGCGCGAACCGGTCCGCGCGTTCGGGGAGACGGGCCGCCACCGTCGCGGGCAGGGCCGCGGCCAGTGCGTCGTCGATCTCCACGGCCGTCACGCGGTCCGCGGCCTCCAGCAGGCCGAGGGTCAGGGACCCGAGCCCGGGGCCGATCTCCACCACCACGTCGTCCTCGCGCACCTGCGCGGTCCGCACGATGCGGCGCACCGTGTTGGCGTCGATGACGAAGTTCTGCCCGCGCTGCTTGGTCGGGCGCACCCCCAGCGCGCCGGCGAGCTCGCGCACGTCGGCGGGGGAGAGCAGAGGGTCGGAGGCGGGATTCACCGCAGCAGTCTACGGGCGGTGCTCGTAGCCGAAGGCACGCGCCGTGTTGGCCGCGACGTGCTCGGCCATCTCTTCCTCGGTCAGGCCCGTGACCTGCGCCATCGCGCGGAGCGTGACCGGGATCAGGTAGGGCGCGTTGGGGCGGCCGCGGTAGGGCGTCGGTGTGAGGAACGGCGCGTCGGTCTCCACCAGCACCAGCTCCGGCGGCGCCACGGCGAGCGCGTCCCGCAGCTGCTGCGCGTTCTTGAACGTCACGTTGCCCGCGAAGGACAGGAACCAGCCGTGCTCGGCGCAGATCCGGGCCATGTCCGCGTCGCCGGAGAAGCAGTGGAAGACCGTGCGTTCGGGGGCGCCCTCCTCGCGGAGGATGCGGATCACGTCCTCGTGCGCCTCGCGGTCGTGGATGACCAGGGCCTTGTCCAGCCGCTTGGCCATCGCGACGTGCTCACGGAACGAGCGCTGCTGTTCCGCGATCCCCGCCTCCCCGGTGCGGAAGTAGTCCAGCCCGGTCTCGCCGACGGCCAGCACCTGCGGGAGCGCCGCGAGCTTCTCGATCTCCGCCAGGGCCGCGTCCAGGGCTGCCGCGCCGCCCTCCTCCGCGAGCCGCGGCGCCTCGTTGGGGTGGAGCGCGACCGCGGCGTGCACGGTGCCGTGCGCGGCGGCCGTCTCGGCGGCCCAGCGGGCCCGCTCCACGTCGCAGCCGATCTGCACCACGGTCGTCACGCCGACGGAGGCGGCCTTCTCCAGCGCCTCCTCGACGGTGCCGTCCTGCATGTCCAGGTGGGTGTGCGCATCGGCCACCGGCACGCGGAGCGGCTCGGGCAGCGGAGGCGCGGGCTGCGCGCGATCAGGCATGGTCGCGATGATAGTGCGCCCCTGCACCGGCCCCGCCGGGCGGGCCGTGGCCGCGTCGGTGGGTCAGTGGTGGTGCCACGCGTCCACGGCGGTCGCGACCCTGCCTGACCGCATGATCCGCAGCTTGTGGCCCTCGCAGTTGGGGCACGTCGGGTGCGTGAGAGGAGAGGGCACGCGGCGCCCGTCGGCCCAGTAGGTGACGTGCTCCTGGCCGTCGGACCCCGCGTAGTGCTCGATCTCGTAGGTCTGTTCCCAGCCGTAGCCGCAGTTCATGCAGGCGAAGCTGTACGCCTCGCTCGTGCGGTTCCCCGCGCCCGCTGTCTCGGAAGTGCCGCCGCTCTCCGTCATCGAAGCTCCTTTCTTCCCGGTCTACCCGGGCGGAACGCCCACGACGTCCAGTGGACTCCGTAGCCGGGGGAAACGCAGCTGCCTTGTGCGAAGCCTGGAAGACAATTGATCCGGATTTGGGCAGGAGGCGACGGAAGTCGCCGCTTTGCCAAAGAATGTTTTGCTTTTCAGGTTAACGTTTTTACCCGGTCCAGGGGTCCGCGCCGCTGCGGCGCCGTACCGGCGCCGCAGCCGCAGCCCGTCACCGGCCCGCGTTCTTCGCCGCCACCACCGCATCGAACACCTGCCGCTTCGGCACCCCGGCCGCCTGCGCCACCGACGCGATCGCCGTCTTCCGGTGCTCCCCCGCTTCCTCCCGCACGGCCACGCGCCGCGCCAGCTCCGCCGGGTCCAGCTCCCCGGGCTCCGATGTCGGCGCGCCCCCGACCACCACCGTGATCTCACCCCGCACACCCTCGGCCGCCCACGCCGCCAGCTCCGCCAGCGGTCCGCGGCGTACCTCCTCGTACGTCTTCGTCAGCTCCCGGCACACCGCCGCCCGCCGCTGCGCGCCGAACACCTCGGCCATGGCCTCCAGCGAGTCCGCCAGCCGGTGCGGCGCCTCGAAATACACCAGGGTCCGCGGCTCGCGCTCCGCCTCCCGCAGCCGCGTCAGCCGCTCACCGCGCTTCCGGGGCAGGAACCCCTCGAAGCAGAACCGGTCCACCGGCAGGCCCGACACCGCCAGTGCCGTGAGTACCGCCGACGGCCCCGGCACCGCCGTGACCCGCACCCCGCGCTCCACGGCCGCCGCCACGAGCCGGTAACCCGGATCCGACACCGACGGCATGCCCGCGTCCGTCACCACCAGCACCCGGGCACCGCCCGTCAGCGCCTCCACCAGCTCCGGCGTCCGCGCCGACTCGTTCCCCTCGAAGTACGAGACGATCCGCCCGCCCGGCCGCACCGCAAGCGCCTGCGTCAGCCTGCGGAGCCGGCGCGTGTCCTCCGCCGCCACCACATCCGCGGCCTCCAGCTCGGCGGCGAGGCGCGGTGGGGCGTCCGCCGCGTCGCCGATGGGCGTCCCGGCCAGGACCAGCGTGCCGGCGGCGGCATCGGGCGCCTCGGACGGGTCGGGAGCCCGGGAGGCAGCGGTCGTCGGGGCGGGTCCGGGAGTCTCGCTGGTCGTCACACCGGCCATCCTCGCAGGCGGCTCCCGGCCGCCGCCCGCCCCTTCGCGGGCACCGGGCGGCCCGGGCCGCCGCGCGGGGGCAGCCCCGGCCGGCGCGTTCCCTACGATGTCCGCGTGACGACGAGTGGAACCGCCGCCGAGGTACAGCGTGAGCAGGCCCGTCCCCCGCACCCGGGCGGGAGGGGCGCCCGGCCGCGCCGCTCCTCCCGGGAAGACGGGCAGCAGCCCCCGGGCCTGGCCGAACGCCTCGTGCCGCCGTACCCCAGCCCCTCCCTCCGGCCCGCGGCGCTCCTCGGCCTCCCGGCGGGAGCGGCGAAGCGGCTCGCCCGCTGGTCGGCCTGGGGCGGCCCCCTGCTTGTCGCCCTGGTCGCCGGACTGCTGCGGTTCCGGCACCTCGGCTCACCGCACGCGGTGATATTCGACGAGACGTACTACGCCAAGGACGCCTGGTCGCTGCTCCGGTTCGGTTACGAGGGCACCTGGGGCGACGGGGCCAACGAGAAGATCCTCTCCGGTGCGGGGGACGCCGCCCTCTCGGCCGACCACAGCTACGTCGTGCACCCGCCCGCCGGGAAGTGGATCATCGCGCTGGGTGAAGGCCTGTGGGGCCTGGACCCCTTCGGCTGGCGCTTCATGACGGCGCTGCTCGGCACCCTCTCCGTGCTGATGCTCTGCCGCATCGGCCGCCGCCTGTTCCGCTCCACCCTGCTCGGCTGCGCCGCCGGTGCGCTGATGGCGGTCGACGGACTCCACTTCGTGATGAGCCGGACCGCGCTGCTCGACCTCGTCGTCATGTTCTGGGTGCTCGCGGCCTTCGGCTGCCTGCTCGTCGACCGTGACGCCGCACGGGCCCGGCTGAAGGCCGCACTGCCCGACGACCCCGGACGCCCCGGCGACGTCAGGGCGGACGCCAAGATCGCCGAACGCCTCGGCCTCGGCGCGCGCCCGTGGCGCATCGCGGCCGGGGTCTGCCTCGGACTGGCCTGCGCCACCAAGTGGAACGGACTGGTGGTGCTGGCGGCGTTCGGCCTGCTCACCGTGCTGTGGGACAGCGGCTCCCGCCGACTCGCGGGCGCGGGGCGCCCGTTCAGCTCGATGCTCCGCAAGGACGCGCTGCCCGCGTTCCTCTCCACGGTCCCGGTCGCCCTCGCCACCTACCTGGCCTCCTGGACCGGCTGGTTCGCCACCGACGGCGGCTACCACCGGGACTGGGCCACGAAGGAAGGGGCCGGGCAGGGGTGGGGCCTGGTGCCGGACGCACTGCGCAGCCTGTGGCACTACGAGACGCAGGTCTACGAGTTCCACGTCAACCTCACCGACGGCCACACCTACGACTCCAACCCGTGGAGCTGGCTCGTCCAGGGCCGCCCGGTCTCCTACTTCTACGAATCCCCCGAGCAGGGCGAAGCCGGCTGCACCGCCGTCGGCGGATGCGCACGCGAAGTGCTCGCGCTCGGTACCCCGCTGCTGTGGTGGGCCGCCTGCCTGGCGGTCCTCTACGTCCTCTACCGGTGGCTGCTGCGCCGGGACTGGCGGGCCGGCGCGATCCTCTGCGGACTCGCGGCCGGATACCTGCCCTGGTTCCACTACCAGGAACGCACCATCTTCTCCTTCTACGCGGTGGTGTTCGTCCCGTTCCTGTGCCTCGCGGTCGCCATGGTCCTCGGCGCGCTCGCCGGACCGCCCGGCGTCACCGAGCGGCGGCGCGTGACCGGTGTCGTCGCGGGAGGGGTGCTCGTCCTCCTCATCGTGTGGAATTTCGTCTACTTCTGGCCCCTCTACACCGGTCAGGTCATCCCCATGGACGCCTGGCGGCACCGGATGTGGCTCGACACCTGGATCTGACGCCTGCCCGGCTTGCCGAACCCGCGCAGGAACACGGCGTTTTGGCACTCGAAAGAGTGATGTGCGCCCTCTGTGGTGTCACTTCCGTGCCGTAGGGTGCCCCTCGAACAGGCAACCGAGGCACGGTCGGGCGAGTCGGAGGGCACCAGTCGGATGGGTCGCAGGGCGCGGAAGCGGGACAAGCAGCGCATGGTGGTGATCGGGTCGGTCGCCGCTGCCGTCGTCGTGGCGACGGCAGCCGGTGTCTACGCTTTCGTCGCCGAGGACGACGGGGGCCTCGCAGCCCTGACCGCCTCGGAGGAGGAGCCGGAGATTCCGAGCGGGCCGCCCACGGCCGCCGAGACCCGCAAGGCCGCGGGGAAGTTCCTCGCCGCCTGGAGCGCCGGTGAGATACGGCGGGCTGCAGGTCTGACCGACGACCGGGCTGCCGCGCTCGAGGTGCTCACCTCCTTCCGCGAGGACGCGCACGTCGAGAAGCTCGACGTCACCCCCTCCGGCAAGCCGAAGGACGGCAGTCTGCCGTTCGGCGTCGAGGCGCGGATCGTGTACGAGGAGCAGAAGGGCGACTGGTCCTACGACTCCGCGGTGCACGTGGTGCGGAAGAAGGCCACCGGCAAGGTCGTCGTCGCATGGAACCCGACCATCCTCCACCCGGAGCTGAAGGACGGCCGGACCATCGAGACGGGCGAGGGCGGCGACCCGCCCCTCAAGGCCCTCGACCGCAACGGCACGGAGATCACCAAGGAGCAACACCCCGCCCTCAGCGGGGTGCTGGCCGACCTGCGCACCCGCTACGGCGACGAGGCGGGTGGCGAACCGGGCATCGAGACCCGCGTGCTGGACGCCGAGGGCGAGGAGACCGGCACGACCCTCCTCACGCTCTCCGAGGGCGAGGAGGGCACCCTCCGCACCACCCTTGACCTCGGGCTCCAGCGGGCGGCCGAGAAGGCCATCGCCGACAAGGGGAAGGCCGCAGTCGTCGCGGTGAAGGCCAGTACCGGCGAGATTCTCGCCGCGGCCCACGAGCCCGCGGACGGCTTCGACACCGCCTTCCAGGGCCTCTACGCGCCCGGTTCGACGATGAAGGTCGTCACCGGCGCCATGCTCATGGACAAGGGGCTCGCCGCGCCGAACGAGCAGCACCCGTGCCCCAAGAAGTTCGAGTACGGCCACTGGCCCTTCCACAACGACAACCACTTCGAGATCAAGAACGGCACCTTCGAGCAGAGCTTCGCCGCCTCCTGCAACACCGCGTTCATCAGCCAGGCCCCGGAGCTGGACGACGACTCGCTCACGAAGTACGCCCGGGATGTCTTCGGGCTGGGGCTCAACTGGCAGGTCGGCACCACGACCATGGACGGCCGGGTGCCCGTGCAGTCCGACGCGCAGATGGGCGCCTCGCTGATCGGGCAGGGCGGCGTCCGCATGAACCCGCTGAACATGGCGTCCGTCGCCGCGACGGCCCGGACCGGCACGTTCCACCAGCCGTACCTGGTCTCCCCGGACGTCGACGGCCGCACGCTCGCCACCGCCCCGAGGACGATGAAGCCGGGGACCGCCGCCGGCCTCCGCCAGGTGATGCGCACCACGGCGGTCAGCGGCACCGCGGCCGTACCGATGTCCGGCATGGGCGGCGACTTCGGCGCGAAGACCGGGTCGGCCGAGGTCATGGGGCAGAAGAAGCCGAACGCCTGGTTCACCGCGTACAGCGGGGACCTCGCGGCCGCGGCCGTGGTGCCCGCCTCCGGGCACGGCGGTGAGAACGCCGGCCCCGTCGTCCGCGCCGTGTTCGACGCCTCCACGGGGTGACACCGCCCCGCGCCGCAGCCGGCTCGCCGGTCCCGGTACCGCGCGGGCCCGGCACCGGTGACGCATGACACCGCTGGTGGCCCTCGCGGTCCTGACCGCCGCCGCGGTCCACGCGGGCTGGAACGCCATCGCGCACCGGATACGCGACCAGTTGGTCGCGTTCACCCTGATCGGTGCGGCCGACGTGCTGTGCGGCGGGCTCATCGCCGCTGCCGCGCCCGTGCCGGCACCCGCCTCCTGGCCGTACCTGCTGGCGTCCGTGGTGCTGCACACCGGCTACCAGGCCCTGCTGATGCGGGCCTTCCGGCTGGGCGACTTCGGGCAGGTGTACCCGATCGCCCGCGGCACCGCGCCCCTGGTGGTGACCGTGCTCGCCCTGGTCGTGGTGAACGAGCGGCCCGGCTTCTGGCAGACGGCGGGGGTCGCCGTCGCCTGCGCGGGGCTCTGCGGTCTCGCGCTGTGGGGCGTCCGGCGACGCGCGCCCGGCTCCGCCCCGCCCACCCAGCCCGCCCTGCTGGCCGCGTTCGCCACCGGCTGCGCGATCGCGGTGTACACCGTCGTCGACGGACTGGGTGTACGGGCCTCCGGCACGCCCCTCGGCTACACCGGCTGGCTGGTCGCCCTGATGGGCCCCGTGATCCCGCTGTACGCACTCGCCGTCCGGCGCGGGCGGCTGCTCGCCCAGCTGCGGCCTGCCGCACGGCTCGGCCTGCTCGGCGGCGTCATGTCCACGGCGGCCTACGGTCTGGTGCTGTGGGCCCAGACCCGGGCCCCGCTCGCTCCGGTCGCCGCGCTCCGCGAATCGTCGATCATCGCCGGTGCGGCGATCGGCGCGGTGGTCTTCAAGGAGCGCTTCGGCGCGGCCCGGGTCGTCGCCGCCGCCCTCATGGCCTCCGGCATCGCACTGATGCTGACCGGGAGTTCCTGACCGGCACGCCTGCGCGGCGGCCCGCCCGGAAGAGAATGTCGCGCGGGCGACTAGGCTGGACGGCTGACCGCACGCGTCGCAGGAGTGAGATGGCAGTCAACCTCGTCAATCTGGAAGCCGTCGGCAAGGTGTACGGGACCCGTGCCCTGCTGGACGGTGTCTCGCTCGGTGTGAGCGAGGGCGACCGCATCGGCGTCGTCGGGAGGAACGGGGACGGCAAGACCACGCTGATCCGCATCCTGGCCCAGCAGGAACCCTCCGACACCGGCCGCGTCACCCACGCGGGCGGGCTGCGGCTCGGCGTCCTCACCCAGCACGACTCCCTCGACCCGCGGGCCACGGTCCGGCACGAGGTGCTCGGCGACATGGCGGAGCACGAGTGGGCGGGCGACCCGAAGATCCGCGACGTGCTCACCGGCCTCTTCGGCGGCCTCGGCATGCCCGGGTTCCCCGACGGTCCGGAGACCGTGATCGGCCCGCTCTCCGGCGGGGAGCGCCGCCGCATCGCGCTCGCCAAGCTGCTCATCGCCGAGCAGGACCTGATCGTGCTCGACGAGCCGACGAACCACCTGGACGTCGAGGGCATCTCGTGGCTCGCCGGCCACCTGCGGGCCAGGCGTTCCGCCCTGGTGTGCGTCACCCACGACCGCTGGTTCCTGGACCAGGTCTGCACCCGCATGTGGGACGTGCAGCGGGGCGGCGTGCACGAGTACGACGGCGGCTACAGCGACTACGTGTTCGCCCGCGCCGAGCGGGAGCGGATCGCCGCGAACGAGGAGAGCAAGCGCCAGAACCTGATGCGCAAGGAGCTGGCGTGGCTCCGGCGCGGCGCCCCCGCGCGCACCAGCAAACCGCGCTTCCGGATCGAGGCGGCGAACGCGCTGATCTCCGACGTGCCGCCGCCCCGCGACGACGCCGAGCTGATGCGGTTCGCCAACTCCCGACTCGGGAAGACCGTCCTGGAGCTGGAGAACGTCACCGTGCAGGCCGGGCCCAAGGTGCTGCTGCGGCAGCTCACCTGGCAGCTCGGTCCCGGCGACCGGGTCGGTCTGGTCGGAGTCAACGGCTCCGGCAAGACCTCCCTGCTCCGTGCCCTCGCGGACGCGGTCCGCAGCGCGGGGGAGCAGCAGCCCGACACCGGGCACATCACGGTGGGGAAGACGGTCCGGTTGGCCTACCTCTCCCAGGAGGTGGCCGAGGTCGACCCGAACTGGCGCGTGCTGGAGGCGGTGGAGCGGGTCCGGTCCCGCGTCGAGCTCGGCAAGGGACGGGAGATGACGGCCTCCCAGCTCTGCGAGAAGTTCGGCTTCGTCAAGGAGAAGCAGTGGACCCCGGTCGGTGACCTGTCCGGCGGTGAGCGCCGCCGTCTGCAGATCCTGCGGCTCCTGATGGACGAGCCCAACGTGCTCTTCCTGGACGAGCCGACCAACGACCTGGACATCGAGACGCTGAAACAGCTCGAGGACGTGCTGGACGGCTGGGCCGGTTCGCTCGTGGTCATCTCGCACGACCGGTACTTCCTCGAGAGGACCACCGCCACCACGTACGCGCTGCTGGGGGACGGTGCGCTGCGGATGCTGCCGCGCGGCATCGACGAGTACCTGGAGCGGCGGGCGCGCGCTCGCGAACAGGCCGCCGCCGCTCCGTCGTCGGGCGGAGACAGTGCCAAGGCGGCGAAATCCGCGGCGAAACCCGCGTCCAAGCCCGCGGCGCTCTCGCGTGCGACGCAGAAGGAACTGCAGCGCATCGAGAGGCGGCTGGACCGGATCGCGGGATCGGAGTCCACCCTTCACTCGGAAATCGCGGACAACGCGACGGACTTCGAGCGGGTGGCGGAACTCGACGCCCGGCTCCGTGAACTCACCGCGGAACGCGACGACCTGGAGACGCGCTGGCTGGAACTCGCGGAGGACGCCTCGTAGTTCAGGGCCGGGCCCGGCCCCCGGGAAATCTTCCGGCCCGCCGTCGGGAGCGCGTCGACTCCACGATTCCGCGCCGGGACCGTGACACATCCGGGACCGTCCCGCGCACGGTCCGGTGATAGAAAGATGGCGCCATCCATCAGTCATGGCGGGCTGGATGTCCGCACCGCTCCGCCTGGGGACTGTCCGCCGGACAGGACCGACGGGGGGTCAGGGCGCCGGGCTTGACGGTTCGCCCGTTCCCGAGGACTTCCGCATGTCGCAGCCCCCGCCCCCACCACCCGGTCCACCGCCGCAGTCCGGTCCCGACGAGCCGGAGGGCCCGCAGCAGCCGCCGGGTCCGCCGCCGCAGCAGCCCGCTCCGGACAAGCAGCAGGGCGGCGGCTACGGCTACCCGCAGGCGCCCGCCCAGCCGCCCCAGCCGGGAGGCTACGGCTATCCGCAGCCGCCCGCGCAGCCGCCGCAGGGCGGATTCGGCGGCCCGCAGGCCGGGCCGGTACCCGGCCCGTACGGACAGCCGCAGCCCGGCCCCTACGGGCAGCCCCAGCCGTACGGCCCCGGCCCGTACGGTCAGCCGCAGCCCGGGCCGTACGGGTACCCCGGCGGGGCACCCACCGTGCCGCCCGGCGGCCGGCCCCCCGGCGGGGACAACAAGGTGCTGGTGATCGTGGCCGCCGTGGTCGCCGTTCTGCTGGTGGTCGGCGGCGGCGTGTGGTTCCTCGCGCAGGACGGCGGCGGTTCGCCGGATCCGCAGGCGTCGTCCGGTGGCACCACGAGCGGCAGCACCGGCGGTGGCGGAACGGACACCGGCGGCGGTGACGCACCCACCGGCACCGACGGCGAGCTCCTCTTCACCGTGGACGCCCCCGACGTGAACGAGTCCACCGGCGTCCCCGGGGCCTGGGCCACCGACGAGTTCTTCGTCAAGAGCTCGATCGGCAAGATCCTCGCTGTGCGTGCCGCGGACGGATCCTCCGCCTGGGAGATCCCGCTCGACGGACCGGTCTGTGCCGCGTCGCCCCACCGCAGCGAGGACGGCAGGACCGCGGTCGTCACGCGGGAGAGCGGGGCGGAGAACGCGGACTGCAACCAGATGGTCGTCCTCGACCTCGACAAGGGGAAGAAGGCCTGGCAGAAGACCATCCCCGGCGACGCGGACGTCAGTTCGCTGGGCGGCGGGGTGACGGTCGCCCGGAACACCGTCGCCGCGGCGTGGATCGGCGGCGCCGTCGCCTACTCCCTGGACGGCGGCAGCCCGCTCTGGGGCGGCGACTGGAGCGGCGAGTGCCGCGACGAGGGGTACGCGGGCGGCGCGGAACTCGTCGCCGTCGTGCGGTGCGGAAACCTGAGCGATCCCGAATACCGCGTGCAGACGCTGAACCCGAAGAACGGCAAGCCCGTCGGCGAGTACACGGTGCCGTCGGGCATCTCCTCCGTCCACGTGCTGTCCACCGCCCCGCTGGTGATCGGTGTGGGTGCGGGGGAGTACCACACGACCGACATCATCACCGTCGGGGACGACCACCAGCTGGAATCCAAGATCACTCTGGGCGACCGCTACGAGGACCCCTGCCGCACGGACACCGAGTCGTGCTGGACCTCGGCCGTCTCCGACGACTACGTGTTCCTGCCGACCAAGTCGCACGACTCCTCCGGCGACGCCATCGGCCAGACCAACTCGGTCATGGCCTTCGACATCCACAGCGGCGCCACGAAATGGAAGGTGGACGCCGGCGACGGCCGGGAGATCCTGCCGTTCGACGTGCAGGACGGGAAGCTGCTGGCCTACCGGACGGCGACCTACGAGGACGGCGGCGAGATCGTCGAGGTCGACCCGGCATCGCACCAGGAGAAGCTGCGCCTCCGACTGCCGTCGGGTCACGACCTGGACTACGAAAGGGAGATGGGTCCCCGTACCTACGGCTCCTACAGCAGGGTGATCTTCCGGAACGGGCGCCTCTTCTTCCACCAGCACATCACCTCGGACCGTGTCGGCACCTACACCAAGGAGCGGCTCCTGGCCGTCGGCTACGGGGCGGGCTGACCCGGCGCCACGCCGAGCGCTTCCACGCCGTCCCCGCGCCCCCGCCGTCCGCGCCCGCCGCGCGTGGACGGCGGGGGCGCACACCGTCCGGACCTCGGCGGAGTGACCGCGGACGCGGGCCGGTGCGCGACTATGCTGCTGCGTGTTCCGCTCGCGCCGACCCGAGGGAGTCCCGTGCACAAGACCGCGGACAGGCTCGCCGACGGCCGGCAGATCCTGTACTACGACCTCGGCGGGACCGCGCGCCGCCCGGCAGCGGACCCGCGTCCCCCCGACGCCGCGGCACCCGCCTCCGAGATCCGCCACGACCCGCTGCGCGACGACTGGGTCGCCGTCACCGCGCACCGCCAGTCGCGCACCCACCACCCGCCCGTCGACGCCTGCCCCCTCTGCCCCTCGCGCGGCGGGCGGCGGACCGAGGTGCCGGCACCGGACTACCAGGTGGCCGTCTTCGAGAACCGCTTCCCCTCCTTCACCGGCGGCCCCGGGCCGCTCACCGCCGAGGGCCCCGGCGGTCTCCTCGCGCGCGGCCCCGGCGCGGGACGCTGCGAGGTCGTCTGCTTCACGCCCGACCACGACGCCTCGTTCGCCGACCTCGCCCCGGAACGGGCCCGGCTGGTCCTGGACGCTTGGACCGACCGTACGGCGCACCTGTCGCGGCTGCCGGGAGTGGAGCAGGTGTTCTGCTTCGAGAACCGCGGACGCGAGATCGGCGTCACGCTCGGCCACCCGCACGGGCAGATCTACGCCTACCCGTTCACCACCCCGCGCACCGCCCGCACCCTCGCCTCCGTGGCCGCCCACCGGGAACGCACCGGACGCAACCTGTTCGACGACGTGCTCGCCGCCGAGCGCGCCGACGGGCGCCGGATCGTGCGGCAGGGCGAGCATTGGACGGCCTTCGTCCCCCACGCCGCGCACTGGCCGTACGAGGTGCACCTCTACCCGCACCGGCGCGTTCCCGACCTGACCGCGCTGGACGACGCGGCACGGGAGGAGTTCCCCCGGCTCCACCTGGACCTGCTGCGCCGGTTCGACCGCCTCTTCGGGCCGGACGCGTCCCCGACCCCGTACGTCTCCGCCTGGCACCAGGCGCCCCGGACCGCACCCGGACGGGGTGACTTCGCCCTCCACCTGGAACTTTTCACCATCCGCCGTGCGTCCGGCAAGCTGAAGTACCTCGCGGGTTCCGAATCCGGCATGGACGTGTTCGTCAACGACGTGCCGCCGGAGGCCGCGGCTCAGCGACTGCGAGAGGTAGAGAACGAGTGAAGTACCTGGTGACAGGCGGCGCGGGATACGTCGGCAGCGTCGTCGCCGCACACTTGCTGGAGGCAGGCCACGAGGTCACCGTGCTGGACGACCTCTCGACGGGCTTCCGCGCGGGTGTCCCCGACGGCGCGGAGTTCGTGGAGGGCCGGGTGCAGGATGCCGACCGGGTCCTGGACCCCTCCTTCGACGGCGTGCTCCACTTCGCGGCCTGCTCGCAGGTCGGCGAGTCGGTGGTCGACCCCGACAAGTACTGGCGGAACAACGTCGGCGGCACCATCGAGCTGCTCGCCGCCATGCGGGAGAAGGGCGTGCGTCGCCTGGTCTTCTCCTCCACGGCGGCCACCTACGGCGAACCCGCGGGCGCCACCATCACCGAGGACGACCCGACCGCGCCGACCAACCCGTACGGCGCGAGCAAGCTCGCCGTCGACCACATGATCACCGGCGAGTGCCGCGCCCACGGGCTCGCCGCCGCGTCGCTCCGCTACTTCAACGTCGCGGGCGCCTACGCGGCACGCGACGGCAAGGTGTACGGCGAGCGCCACGACCCCGAGTCGCACCTCATCCCGCTGGTCCTCCAGGTCGCGCAGGGCCGCCGCGAGCACATCTCGGTGTTCGGCGACGACTACCCCACTCCCGACGGCACCTGTGTCCGTGACTACATCCACGTCGCCGACCTCGCCGACGCCCACCTGCTGGCCCTGGAGTCGGCACCCGCCGGCGAGCACCTGATCTGCAACCTGGGGAACGGCAACGGCTTCTCCGTCCGCGAGGTGATCGAGACCGTCCGCAAGGTGACGGGTCACCCGATCCCCGAGGTCGTCGCCGACCGGCGGGGCGGTGACCCGGCCGTGCTCGTCGCCTCGGCGGAGCGCGCCCACCGGGTTCTCGGATGGTCGCCCTCGCGCGCCGACCTGGCCGGAATCGTCCGGGACGCCTGGGACTTCGCCCGGCAGCAGGGTGGCGCGGCGACGTCATGACGACGTTCCGCGAGGTGTTCGGGAGGGCGGCGGACGGTGTCTGGGAGGCTCCCGGACGCGTCAACCTGATCGGCGAACACACGGACTACAACGACGGTTTCGTGCTGCCGCTCGCCCTTCCCCGCACCACGCGGGTGGCCGCGGCGCGCCGAGACGACGGTGTGCTGCGGCTGTTCTCCCGGCAGGCCGCGGCGGACGGTGCGGCGACGTTCCGCCTCGCGGACGCCGCACCGCCCGGTCGCGGCTGGGCGGCCTACCCGCTCGGGGTGGCGTGGGCACTGCGCGAGGAGGCGGGCCCGTCCGCCCTGCCCGGCGCGGACCTGTTCGTCGACTCCACGGTGCCGCCAGGCGCCGGGCTCTCCTCCTCGGCGGCACTCGAGGTCGCCACCGGGCTCGCGCTGGCCGAGTTGCACGGGCCGGCCCCCGACCGGGCACGGCTGGCGGCCCTGTGCCGCCGCGCCGAGAACGACTTCGCGGGCGTGCCCTGCGGGGTCATGGACCAGATGGCCTCGGCGTGCTGCATCGAGGGGCACGCCCTGTTCCTCGACACCCGGGACCTCGGCCGCCGCCAGGTACCGCTGGACCTCGCGTCCCACGGGCTGCGCCTGCTGGTGATGGACACCCGGGTGCGGCACTCCCTGGCGGACGGTGCGTACGCCGAGCGCCGCGCCGGATGCGAGGAGGCCGCGCGGCTGCTCGGTGCGGCGGCCCTGCGGGACGTCCCGGCGGAGGACGGACGGGGCGCGCCGGCGGATCGTGTCGTGGACCCCGCGCTGCGGCGTCTGGTGCGGCACGTGGTGTCCGAGAATCAGCGGGTCCTGCGGACGGTCGCGCTGCTGGACGCCGGACAGTTGAGGGCCGTCGGCCCGGTGCTGACCGCCGGTCACGCATCGTTGCGCGACGACTTCGCGGTGTCGTGCCCGGAACTCGACCTGGCCGTCGGCACCGCGGTCGCGGCGGGAGCGCTCGGCGCGCGGATGACCGGAGGCGGGTTCGGCGGGTCGGCGATCGCGCTGGTGGAGGACGCGCGTGCCGCGACGGTCGGCGAGGCGGTGGCGGCAGCGTTCGCCGAGGCGGGACACCGCGAGCCGGGGATTTTCGAGGCGCTGCCCGCCGCCGGTGCACGGCGGGTCCGTTGAGCCGGTTCCGGGCCCGTGGAACGTTCCCACCTGCTGGGGCGTCGGTAGAGATAAGGCAATTTTCGGCCGTTCCTCTTTCACTTCTGCTACTCCTGCGTAAGCTTGGGTTCTCCTGCACGGCCTGGGGGGTCGGAGCCGTGTCCAGCAGGGCGGGACAGCCGGGTGCGACACCCGCGCGGACGACGGCGGCGTGAGAGCGGCGGCGGACCGAGCGCAGACGCGACCCGGAGCCGGGCGTCACCGCCCATCGTGTCGAGGGGTGTCGATGCAACGCATACGTGTCCTGGTGGTCGACGACCACCGGATCTTCGCCGACGCCTTGGCGGCGGCGCTGACCGCCGAGGAGGACGTGGAGGCGACTGCCGTGGGCAGTGCCGCCGCTGCCGTGAGGGCGCTGCGGACCGGTGCTGCCGAGGGGCAGCGCCCCGAGGTACTGCTCGCGGACGCGGACCTGGGCGGTGCCGAGCCGGCGCCCTCCGCCGCGATTCCCGCACCGCGGGCCGGGCAGGACACGGCCGCCGCAGTCCTCGGGCATCTCGACGAGCCGGTCGTCGCCGGGGCCTCTCCGCGCGCCGATGCCGCGGCGTCGGACGACACACCGGCGCAGGACCCGTCCTGGGACGGTATCGCCCTGGTCGCCGCACTCCGCCGCGAGTTCCCCGCCCTGCGGGCGGTCGTGCTCGCGGAGCGGGACGACGCGGCCCGCGCCTCCGCGGCACTCCGCGCCGGAGCCTGCGGCTGGGTGGCGAAGGACTGCGGCCTGTCCCGGCTGCTGGACGTCGTGCGGGGCGTGGTGAAGGGCGAGACGCACGTGCCGCCGCTGCTGCTCACCGAAGTCCTCGACGAGCTCACCGCCTCGCGCAGCCGCTCCGAGAGCGAGCAGCTGGTGCAGTCCCTGACGCCGCGTGAGCTGGAGGTGCTGCGCTGCATGGTGGCCGGATGGGGGCGCGGTGCGGTGGCCGAGCGCCTGTTCCTCTCCCCGCACACGGTGCGCACGCACATGCAGAACGTGCTGGGCAAACTGGGCGTGCATTCGACGCTCGCGGCGGTCGCCCTGGCGCGCCGTGCCGGGGTTCCGCCGGCCGGTGTCGCGGGGGAGGCGCACGGGCCGCGCTGACGGCCGGGCTCAGCCGGGGGTGTTGTCGAAGGGGGCCGTCAGCTCCCGCAGCAGACCTGCGAGGTGGGCGCGCTGGGCGTGGGACAGCTGGACCAGGATGGCCCGTTCCTGCTCCAGCAGACCGGCGAGCGCGCTGTCGGCGCGGTCGCGTCCGTCGGAGGTGAGGCGCACCAGGACGCCGCGGCGGTCGTTCGGATCGGGCAGCCGCTCGACGAGTCCCTTCTTCGCCAGCCGGTCGATACGGTTGGTCATGGTGCCGGAGGTGACCAGAGTCTGGGTCAGCAGCTGACCGGGTGACAGCTGGTACGGGGCTCCCGCCCGCCGCAGTGCCGTGAGAACGTCGAACTCCCACGGTTCCAGGCCGTGCTCGGCGAACGCGATGCGCCGTGCCCGGTCCAGGTGGCGGGCCAGTCGGCTCACGCGGCTCAGGACCTCCAGCGGTTCCACGTCCAGGTCCGGGCGTTCCCGGCGCCATGCCGACACCAGTCGGTCGACCTCGTCCTCCATGAGGATCAGTGTAGTAGTTCTGTCGACGTGAAGTCTCTTGACATCGAGAGATTGACTTCGGATCATCGTTGCATGGAGAGCCGGGAAGCCCCCGAAGGCCGATCGTCACCCGTCTGGGACCCCGAGCAGTACGCCCGTTTCGCCGCGCACCGCGCGCGGCCGCTGGCGGACCTGCTCGCCCGGGTCCCCGAACTGCCCGCCGGAACGCCGCGCATCGCGGACCTCGGCTGCGGACCGGGAGCCCCCAGCTCCCGCATCTCGGCGCGGTGGCCGCACGCCCACGTCACCGGCTACGACAACTCGCCCGCGATGCTGCGGCGGGCCGAGACCCACGCCGGACCCACCGCCGACGGCGGAAGACTGGACTTCGCCGCCGCCGACCTCGCCGGCTGGCGGCCGGACACGCCGCACCACCTGATCGTCTCCAACGCGGCCCTCCACTGGTGGCCGGACCATCCCCGGGCCCTCCCCGCGTACGTCGACGGCCTCCTCCCCGGCGGCGTGCTGGCCTTCCAGGTCCCCGGCAACTTCGACGCCCCCAGCCACGTCCTCCTCCACCGACTCCGCAACGCGCCGCGCTGGCGGGGACGGCTCGGCGCCGCCCACCGGGGCGCGGACGTCCTCGAACCCGCCGGATACGTCGCCGCACTCGCCGGGGCCGGCTGCGAAACCGACGTCTGGGAAACCACCTACCAGCACGTCCTGCCCGGCGACGATCCCGTGCTGGAGTGGACCAAGGGCACCGCACTCCGCCCCGTCCTCACCCTGCTCGCCGACGACCCGGAGGCCCGGGACGCGTTCCTCGCCGAATACGCGGCCGCACTCCGCGAGGCCTACCCGCCCGGGCCATACGGCACCGTCCTCCCGTTCCGCAGGATCTTCGCCGTGGGAGTGAAACGATGACCGCCGGGACCACGACGACCCCGAGGCCCCCGTTCCGGCTGGAGCACGTCGACCACGTCCAGCTCGCCGCCCCACCCGGCAGCGAGGAGACGCTGCGCGCCTTCTACGGCACGGTGCTCGGCATGCGGGAGAAGCCCAAGCCCGCGGCGCTCGCCGCCCGCGGCGGCTGCTGGTTCACCGCCGGAGCCGTCGAGCTGCACCTCGGGATCGAGGAGGGATTCCGCCCCGCCCGCAAGGCCCATCCGGGGTTGCGGGTCACCGGGCTGGACGCCCTCGCCGAGCGGCTCGCGGCCGCCGGCGCCCCGGTCGTTCCCGACGATTCCGTCCCCGGACGCCGCCGCCTCCACACCGAGGACCCGGTGGGGAACCGGCTGGAGTTCCTGGAGGACGGCTGAGCGGGGCCGCACGGGCCGGGCATCCGCGACGTCCCCGTCACGCCTTGCGGTGCCCGACGAGGCGGGGCTTCTGCTCCAGCCCGTCCAGACCGTGCCAGGCCAGGTTCACCAGATGCGCGGCGACCTCCGCCTTCTTCGGGCGCCGCACGTTGAGCCACCACTGACCGGTCAGGGCGACCATGCCCACCAGCGCCTGCGCGTACAGCGGGGACAGCTTCGGGTCGAACCCCCGCATCTTGAACTCGCGTCCCAGGATGTCCTCGACCTGCGTGGCGATGTCGCTGATCAGTGAAGCGAAGGTGCCCGTGGACTGGGCGACCGGCGAATCCCGCACCAGGATGCGGAAGCCGTCGGTGTACTGCTCGATGTAGTCCAGCAGCGCGAACGCCGCCTGCTCCAGCAGCTCCCGCGGATGCCCGCCGGTCAACGCGCCCGTCACCATGTCCAGGAGCTGACGCATCTCGCGGTCCACGACGACCGCGTACAGGCCCTCCTTGCCGCCGAAGTGTTCGTACACCACCGGCTTGGACACACCGGCCTTGTGCGCGATCTCCTCGACCGAGGTCGCCTCGAAACCGCGCTCCGCGAACAGCGTGCGGCCGACGTCCAGCAGCTGCTCCCGTCGCTCCTTCCCCGTCATGCGGCGCTTCGCGCGCCGTGAGGTCGGAGCCGTTCCCGGCCGGGGGGCTATGTCCTGGTCGCTGACGTCTCTGGGGCGGTCGTCGGTCGGCACGTCCTCCATCATGCCGCGTCGGTCGTCGGCTCCTTGCGGCGGGAGTCGATACGGGAGGCCTTCGGCCAGCGGACGTCGTAGGCCCAGCCGAGCTTCTCGAACCACCGGATGATGCGGGCGCTGGAGTCCAGCTGGCCGCGCATCACGCCGTGCCGCGCACACGTCGGGTCGGCGTGGTGCAGGTTGTGCCAGGACTCGCCGCAGGAGAGCACCGCGAGCCACCACACGTTGCCCGAACGGTCACGGGACTTGAAGGGACGTTTGCCCACGGCGTGGCAGATGGAGTTGATCGACCACGTCACGTGGTGCAGCAGCGCCACCCGTACGAGTGAGCCCCAGAAGAACGCGGTGAGCGCGCCCTGCCACGACCAGGTGACAAGCCCCCCGACCAGCGGCGGCAGGAGCAGCGAGACGGCCGTCCACAGCACGAACTGGCGGGAGATCCGCCGGACGGCCGGATCCCGCACCAGATCCGGGGCGTACTTCTGCTGCGAGGTCTGCTCCTGGTCGAACATCCAGCCGATGTGCGCCCACCAGAGGCCCTTCAGCAGCGCCGGCACCGTGTCGCCGTAGCGCCACGGAGAGTGGGGGTCGCCCTCGTCGTCGGAGTACTTGTGGTGCTTGCGGTGGTCGGCGACCCAGCGCACCAGCGGCCCCTCCACGGCGAGCGACCCCATGACGGCCAGCGCGATGCGCAGCGGCCGCTTCGCCTTGAACGAGCCGTGGGTGAAGTACCGGTGGAAGCCGATCGTGATGCCGTGGCACCCGATGTAGTACATGGCCGTGAGCAGCCCGAGATCGAGCCAGCTCACGCCCCACCCCCAGGCCAGCGGCACCGCCGCCAGGAGGGCGAGGAAGGGGAGGACGATGAACGTCAGCAGGGCGACCTGCTCCGCCGAACGCCGCTGCTCACCGCCCAGTGTGGCGGATTCCACCGGCGATGCGTCCGAAGCCGGTCGGGCGCTCGGATCCTGCTCGAGTACGTCCGGGCCTGTGCTCATAGTGCTGTCCCTGGAAAGCGGGGGCGGGGGGGTGAAGGCTACGGCACCGTAACCTACGGCGTCGTAAGTATGGCAGCCCTTCGCGGCGCGGCAACAGCACGTCCGCACCGGCCGGGGCGACGATCACCGGGGGTTGCTCCGGGTGTCCGAACGACCGCCACCCGGACACTTCCGGTGCACCCTTTGCCCGCCGCATATCCTGGACGGTGTCGGACAGCGCGGTCCGTGACCAGCCGGAAGCACACCGGAAGCCAACCGCTTGCCAAGGAGCCCGCACCCGTGAGCAGTGCCGACAGTGAAACCCCCGGCCAGGCCGACGCCCGTCCGGAGGACACCGACACCCTCGACACTTCCGACAACACCGCCCTGCGCGCCGACATCCGCCGCCTCGGCGATCTGCTCGGCGAGACCCTCGTACGCCAGGAGGGGCCGGAACTCCTCGAACTCGTCGAACGGGTCCGCGCCCTCACCCGCAGCGACGGCGAGGCCGCCGCCGCACTGCTGGGCCGCACCGACCTGGCCACCGCCACCCAGTTGGTGCGCGCCTTCTCGATCTACTTCCACCTGGCCAACGTCGCCGAGCAGGTGCACCGCGGACGGGAGCTGCGGGCGCGCCGCGCCAGCGAGGGCGGCATGCTCTCCCGCACCGCCGACATGCTCAAGGACGCCGACGAGGCGCACCTGCGCGACACCGCGGCCCGCCTCGGGGTACGCCCCGTCTTCACCGCCCACCCCACCGAGGCCGCCCGCCGCTCCGTGCTGACCAAGCTCCGCAAGATCGCCGAACTCCTGGAGTCGGGCGACGAGAGCGACCGGCCCCGCACCGACCTGCGACTCGCCGAGAACATCGACCTCGTCTGGCAGACCGACGAGCTGCGCGTCGCCCGCCCGGAACCCGCCGACGAGGCCCGCAACGCCGTCTACTACCTCGACGAGCTGCACGCCGGAGCCGTCGGCGACGTCCTGGAGGACCTGGCGGCCGAACTGGAGCGGGCGGGCGCCCCGCTGCCCCGCGGCAGCCGGCCGCTGACCTTCGGCACCTGGATCGGCGGCGACCGGGACGGCAACCCCAACGTCACCCCCCAGGTCACCTGGGAGGTGCTGCTGCTCCAGCACGAGCACGGCATCACCGACGCCCTGAACCACGTCGACGAGCTCCGCGGGGCGCTCTCCAGCTCCCTCCGCAACGCGGGCGCCACGCGGGAACTCCTGGACTCCCTGGAGACCGACCTCGAACGGCTTCCGGAGATCAGCCCCCGCTACAAGCGCCTCAATGCCGAGGAGCCGTACCGCCTCAAGGCCACCTGCATCCGGCAGAAGCTGCTCAACACCCGGGACCGGCTCGCGGCGGACTCCCCGCACGTACCCGGCCGCGACTACCTGGGCACCGGTGAGCTCCTCGAGGACCTCACCCTGCTGCAGACCTCGCTCCGCCGGAACAAGGGCGGGCTGGTCGCCGACGGCCATCTGGAGCGGCTGCTCCGCACCCTGGCCGCCTTCGGGCTGCAACTGGCCACCCTGGACGTCCGGGAGCACGCCGAGGCCCACCACCAGGCGCTCGGCCAGCTCTTCGACCGGTTGGGCGAGGAGTCCTGGCGGTACCTGGACATGCCGCGGGACTACCGGCAGAGGCTGCTCGCCAAGGAGCTGCGTTCCCGCCGCCCCCTCGCCCCCACCCCGCCCCCGCTCGACGAGGCGGGCCAACGGACCCTCGGCGTCTTCCGCACCGTGCGGCGCGCCCTGGACACCTTCGGCCCGGAGGTCGTCGAGTCCTACATCCTCTCGATGTGCCAGGGCGCGGACGACGTGTTCGCCGCGGCCGTCCTCGCGCGGGAGGCCGGGCTGATCGATCTGCACGCGGGCTGGGCGCGCATCGACATCGTGCCGCTGCTGGAGACGACCGACGAGCTGAGGATCGCGGACGAGCTGCTCGACGCGATGCTGTCCGACCCGTCCTACCGGCGGCTGGTGGCGCTCCGCGGCGACCGCCAGGAAGTGATGCTCGGCTATTCGGACTCCTCGAAGTTCGGCGGCATCACCACCTCGCAGTGGGAGATCCACCGGGCGCAGCGGCGGCTCCGCGACGTTGCCCACCGGCACGGCGTCCGGCTGCGGCTGTTCCACGGCCGCGGGGGCACCGTGGGCCGCGGCGGCGGCCCCACCCACGACGCGATCCTCGCGCAGCCCTGGGGCACCCTCGAGGGCGAGATCAAGGTCACCGAGCAGGGCGAGGTCATCTCCGACAAGTATCTGGTGCCGTCCCTGGCCAGGGAGAACCTCGAACTGACCGTGGCCGCGACCCTGCAGGCCTCCGCGCTGCACACCGCGCCCCGGCAGTCGGACGAGGCGCTCGCCCGGTGGGACGCCGCGATGGACACCGTCTCCGAGGCCGCCCACGCCGCGTACCGCGGGCTCGTCGCGGACCCGGACCTGCCCGCCTACTTCTTCGCCGCCACGCCCGTCGACCAGCTCGCGGAACTGCACCTGGGGTCCCGGCCCTCACGCCGCCCGGACAGCGGCAAGGGCCTGGACGGACTGCGCGCCATCCCGTGGGTCTTCGGCTGGACCCAGTCACGGCAGATCGTGCCGGGCTGGTTCGGTGTCGGTTCCGGACTGCGGGCGGCCCGCGCGGCGGGACTCGACGCGGTGCTCGACGAGGCGTACGAGCACTGGCACTTCTTCCGCAACTTCCTCTCCAACGTGGAGATGACGCTGGCGAAGACGGATCTGCGCATCGCCCGGCACTACGTGGACACCCTGGTGCCGGAGGAGCTGCGGCACGTCTTCACCGCCATCGAGGAGGAGCACGCCCGCACGGTCGAGGAGGTGCTGCGCATCACCGGGGAGGAGAAGTTGCTCGACGCCGACCCGGTGCTCCGGCAGACGCTGCGGATCCGCGACGCCTACCTCGATCCCCTCTCGTACCTCCAGGTGGCGCTGCTGAAGCGGCAGCGGCAGACAGCCGAGCGCGGGGAGGAGCCCGACCCCGACCTGGCCCGTGCGCTGCTGCTCACCGTCAACGGTGTGGCGGCGGGCCTGCGCAACACCGGCTGACGGCGCGGCACGACGGAAGCGCACGACGGGTGCCGCACCTCCACCGGAGATGCGGCACCCGTCGCGCTGCGGCCCGTGGCAGTGGGTCAGCTCTGCTGCGAGCGGGTGTTGCGGCGGCGCAGTACCAGGTAGGTGCCGGCGCCCAGGAGCGAGGCGGCAGCGGCGGCCAGTGCACCGGCGGGGACGCTCGCCCCGGTCTCCGCCAGATCGGCGCCGGTGCCGGACGGCTCGGGTCCGTCGCCGTCCGTGTCCGCCTCACCCGCGACGGGGGAGGGGTCCGAGGAGCCCTTCGGCTCGGGCATGGTCTCGGCGGGGCCGGAGGAGACCGGCTCAGGGGACGCCTCGTCCTCCTCGGGGGTGCCGTCGCAGTCCACCCAGAAGACCTTGTGCTTGGCGCGGCCCCTCTCGCCGTCGAAGGTCCAGACGAGCTTGTAGTGGCCGTCCTGCAGCGAGAGCGTCTCGCTGCGCAGGTGGCCCTCGTCGTCGAGGGTCAGGTCGCCGACCTCGGCCACCTCGGTCCGGGAACCGGTGGGCGGCATCCCGACGATTTTCCAGCTCACCTTCTGCTGGGCGTCGAAGCCGAAGCCGTCCAGGTAGAAAGTGCAGACCTTCGGCTGATTCTGCTGTTGCCACTCGCCGGTGGTGGCGTCGTGGATCTTGACGGTGCCGTTGTCACCGTTCGCGTACGCGGCCGGGGCCAGCAGCAGCGAAGCAGCTGCGGCAACCGTCACCGCGAACGCCGAAGAAAGGGCGCGCATGGGCATACCAACTTCGGTGAAAGAAGGGGGCGCTCGGGTCAGGAGCGCGAAATAAGGGACCGGTAAAGCTTGTTGTCGGGCCCGGAAAGGGGTCAAGTTCCAACTGTCCCTAGTGTCGGGTTGGTTCACCCGTGCGCAGTTGGCTCTGCATAACGATCCAGCCTCGGGGCCCGGTCACAGGAGCGCGAAGGCACCCACCATCGTGCCCGCGCCGAGCACCGCCAGGGTCCAGGCGGTGCGGCGCATGCGCAGCCCCCCGGCCAGCACGAGCGACGCGAGCAGCAGCCCTCCGCCGAGCGGCACCCACGCGTAGAGCACGCCGGCCGGGCCGGTGCGCACCGCCTCCTCGCCGTCCGGGAGCAGAGCCGTCTCCAGACGCTCACCCGTGCCGTCGGCCACCGCCGCCTTGATCGCGACGTCCTGCTGCGGCGCTCCGCCGCCGTCAGGCTCGAACGTGCCGGTGCAGAACTCGTCCGCGCATTCCTCGACCACCAGGACGCCCGGCGTTCCCGCTTCCCGGAACATGGCCGGCCGCGCCGTGTCCCAGGAGGTCCACGCGCCCGCGATCACCAGGAGCAGCGCGAGGAGTGCCATGAAGGTGTTCTTCAGCACCAGCAGGACCCCGAACGCGCTCTCTCCGGCGCGGCGGGTACGGCTGCGTCTCACCACGGTGCTCTCGGGCATGGCGGCGATACTTCGCCATTACCGGCCGTCGGTCAACCTCGTGCCCGGAAGGTTTGTCCCCACCGACGGCTCGCGGCTACGAGTTGTAGGTCGTCTGTGCGCGTTCCAGTCCGTCGGCGACAAGTGCTTCGACGGCGTCGGCGGCACGGTCGACGAAATAGTCCAGTTCCTTGCGCTCGGTCGAGGAGAAATCCCGGAGGACGTAGTCGGCCACCGCCATGCGGCCGGGCGGACGGCCCACTCCGAACCGCACCCGGTAGTAGTCCGGGCCCAGCGATTTCGTGATCGACTTCAGTCCGTTGTGCCCGTTGTCGCCGCCGCCGCGTTTCAGCCGCAGAGCGCCGTAGTCGATGTCCAACTCGTCGTGGATCACGACGATCCGGGAGAGCGGGAGCTTGTAGAAGTTCCGCAGCGCCGTCGTGGGGCCGCCCGAGGCGTTCATGAACGACATCGGCTTGGCGAGCACCACGCGCCGGCCGGCGACTCCGGGAATCCCGAAACGGCCCTCGCAGACCTGCGCGCGCGCTCGGTGCGAGGCGAAGCGGCCGCCCATGCGTTCCGCCAGCAGATCCGCCACCAGGAAGCCGATGTTGTGGCGGTTGCCCGCGTACTGCGGACCGGGATTGCCCAGGCCGACCACCAGCCACGGCACATCGGGACCCGGCTCGTCGGCGGCGGTGTTCGTCGTCATCGGGGCCCTCCGGCGGCCTCGGCGCGTCGACGGTGTCGACAGCGGTGGTCGGAACGGGAGCGGCCCCCGCCCCGGTGCCCGGCACGGGGACGGGGGCCGCTCACGAGGTGCGGCAACGCAGATTACTCGGAGGCGCCCTCGCCGGCTTCCTCGCCGGCCTCCTCGGCAGCCTCGGCCTCGGCCTGCGCGGCCAGGACCTGGATGACGATCACGTCGTCCTCGACGGCCAGCGCCGTGCCGCGGGGCAGCTCGATGTCGCCCGCGGTCACCGAGTCGCCCGCGGACAGGCCCTCCACGGAAACCGTCACGGTCTCCGGAATGTGGGTCGCCTCGGCCTCGACCGGCAGGGTGTTCAGGCCGTGCTCCAGGATGTGCTGGCCGGGCGCCAGCTCGCCCTCGACGTGGATCGGGACGTCGACGTTGACCTTCTCGCCCTTCCGGACCGTGAGCAGGTCGACGTGCACGAGGAAGGCGCGGATGGCCTCACGCTGCACGGCCTTCGGGATGACCAGCTGCTTCTTGCCCTCGATGTCCAGGTTGATCAGGACGTTCGGGGTCTTGAGGGCCATCATCATGTCGTAGCTGGGCAGCTCGACGTGGACCGGCTCGGCGCCGTGGCCGTAGATGACCGCCGGGATCTTCTCCTCGCGGCGGAGACGGCGGGCAGCGCCCTTGCCGAACTCGGTGCGAATCTTCGCGGAAAGAGTGACGTCAGCCACGGCTGCGCTCCTCGTGCTTCTCGGACTGCAGGGACAGGGGTCACCCGGCCCACGACAGGCCTGCTACGAGAGCGCGTCGATAACGGAGCCGCCGCGGTGCCGACGCACCTGCGGCCTCCCTCGCCGAGCAACTCCAGGAGTCTACCCGGCGCGGAAGGCCGCACGGAAATGGATCAACCGGATCGCCCCGGCGCTGTGATCAGGCCTGCTCCTCGAAGAGGCTCGTGACCGAGCCGTCCTCGAACACCTCGCGCACCGCGCGCGCGATCGTCGGAGCCATCGACAGCACCGTGATCTTGTCGAGGTCCTGCTCGCCGGGAGTGGGCAGCGTGTTGGTGAAGACGAACTCGCTCACCTTCGAGTTCTTCAGGCGGTCCGGAGCCGGGCCCGAGAGCACACCGTGCGTCGCGGTCACGATCACGTCCTCGGCGCCGTTCGCGAAGAGGGCGTCGGCGGCCGCGCAGATCGTGCCGCCGGTGTCGATCATGTCGTCGACCAGCACGCACACCCGGCCCTCCACGTCGCCGACGACCTCGTGCACCGTCACCCGGTTCGCCACGTCCGGATCGCGCCGCTTGTGGACGATCGCCAGCGGAGCGCCCAGCCGGTCCGCCCAGCGGTCCGCGACCCGCACCCGGCCCGCGTCCGGCGAGACCACCGTCAGCTTGTCCCGGTCCACCTTCTCGCCGACGTAGTCCGCCAGGATCGGCAGCGCGAACAGATGATCCACCGGACCGTCGAAGAAACCCTGGATCTGGTCCGTGTGCAGATCCACCGTGAGAATGCGGTCCGCTCCCGCGGAACGCAGCAGATCCGCGATCATGCGCGCGGAGATCGGCTCCCGGCCGCGGTGCTTCTTGTCCTGCCGCGCATAACCGTAGAACGGCACGATGACCGTGATGCTCCGCGCCGAAGCACGCTTCAGCGCGTCGATCATGATCAGCTGCTCCATGATCCATTTGTTGATCGGAGCAGTGTGGCTCTGCATCAGGAAGCAATCCGCACCGCGGGCGGACTCCTGAAAGCGGACGTAGATCTCACCGTTGGCGAAGTCGAAAGCCTTCGTCGGAACCACACTGATTCCCAGCTGCTCCGCGACCTCCTCGGCAAGCTCGGGGTGAGCACGGCCGGAGAAGAGCATCAGCTTCTTCTCGCCGGTCGTCTTGATCCCGGTCACAGCACAGTCTCCTTGCGTTCCGCTGGGCGTTAGTGCCCCTTCACCGTAAACCCCGCCCACTCCTCGCGCGTACCCCGCGCGCCCTTTCGAGAGCGGCCTCACTCGCCGCCGGAGTCGTTCTCCTCCGCACGCTGCGCGGCCTGCGCCGCGGCGCTCCCCGGGCGCTTCCGCGCCACCCAGCCCCCGATATTCCGCTGCTGTCCGCGCGCGACCGCCAGTGAACCCGGGGGAACGTCCTTCGTGATGACCGATCCCGCCGCCGTGTAGGCGCCGTCCCCGATGGTGACGGGCGCCACGAACATGTTGTCCGCACCGGTCCGGCAGTGCGAGCCGATCGTCGTCCGGTGCTTGTGCTCACCGTCGTAGTTCACGAAGACGGTGGCCGCTCCGATGTTGGAATGCTCACCCACGGAGGCGTCCCCGACGTAGGACAAATGCGGCACCTTGCTGCCCTCGCCGATCTCCGCGTTCTTCATTTCGACGAAACTGCCGGCCTTCACCCCGTCCCCCAGGCGTGTGCCGGGACGCAGATAGGTGAACGGCCCCACGGAAACGCCCGCGCCGAGACGGGCCCCGTCGGCCACCGTGGTGTCCGCCACCGCTCCTTCGCCGAGATGCGTGTCCGTCAGACGCGCCTGCGGGCCGGCCTCCGCCCGCGGCCCGAGATGCGTGGAGCCGCGCAGCTGCGTCCCCGGGTGCACCACCGCGTCCGGCTCGTACGTCACCGTGACGTCCAGCCACGTCGAGGCCGGATCCACCACGGTCACCCCGGCGAGCATGGCCGCCTCCAGCAGCCGGTCGTTCAGCAGCCGCCGCGCCTGCGCCAACTGCACCCGATTGTTGATCCCGACGATCTCCCGATGGTCGGCCGCCACGGCCGCGCCGACCCGGTGCCCCGCCGCACGCACGATCCCCAGGACGTCGGTCAGGTACTCCTCGCCCTGGCTGTTGTCGGTGCGCACCTTGTCGAGAGCGTCGGTCAGCAGGCGGGCGTCGAAGGCGAACACGCCCGAGTTGATCTCCCGCAGCGCGCGCTGCTCCTCCGTCGCGTCCTTGTGCTCCACGATCGCGGTGACCGCGCCGTCGGCGTCGTCCCGCACGATCCGCCCGTAGCCGGTCGCGTCCGGCACCTCGGCGGACAGCACGGTCACGGCGTTGCCCTCCGCGGTGTGGGTGTCCGCGAGCGACCGCAGGGTCCCACCCGTCAGCAGCGGAGTGTCCCCGCAGGCCACGATCACCGTGCCGTCGAGGACGACGTCGGCAGCCGCCAGCTCCTCCAGTGCCGTGCGGACGGCGTGGCCGGTGCCGTTCTGCTCGAGCTGCACCGCGGTCCTGACACCCTCGTCCACCCCGGACAGATGGGCGGTGACCTCCTCCCGCGCATGACCCACCACGACCACGAGGTGCTCGGGATCCAGGGTGCGGGAGGCGTGGACGACATGGCCGACGAGGGATCGGCCGCAGATCTCGTGGAGGACCTTGGGGGTCGCCGACTTCATGCGGGTGCCCTCACCCGCTGCGAGGACGACGACGGCTGCCGGGCGGTTGGCGCTCACGGGGTGCCCTTCGGCTTCGGGTGAGGATGACACCCGCAGGATACCGGGGGTCCCCCGGAGAGCCGGGCGGGCAGGGGGGCCGTGCTGCCCGGGAGGAGTGGGGAAGGAGCACAGACGGAAGCTGCTCCCCCGCCAGGACTCGAACCTGGAATGAACGGACCAAAACCGTTAGTGTTGCCAATTACACCACGGGGGATCGTTTCACAGGAAACGGGCATCTCGCGTGCCGGTTCCGCGGTTGACTCTACTACGCCGCCCCGCCGCCCATCGACGATGCGGCCCGCTCCGCACCGGGCCGGCTGCCGCACGCGAAGGAACCACGCCGCTCCCGGCCCTTAGGGTGGGCCGTATGACCGAGACGGGGGATGTCGGCACAGCCTCGAAGAGGGGCGGCGGACCGTGGTGGTGGGCACGGCGCCGCGGCATGGCGCTGGACGTCGGACTGGCCGCGGCGTCCGCCGTCGAGTGCGCCTTCGAAGGGGTGCGGTTCGCCGACCGGGCGGACGTGCCGGCCGTCCCCGCGGTGCTGCTGGGGATCCTCGTCGGAGCGGTGCTGGTGCTCCGCCGCCGATGGCCGATCGCCGTAGTGCTGGTGGCCGTCGCCGTCACCCCGGCCGAAATGGGCATCCTGCTGGGCACGGTGGGGCTCTACACCCTCGCTGCCTCCGAGGTGCCCCGCCGGATCATCGTGCTGCTCGCCGGAATGATGGTGGGCGGCAACCTCATCATCACCTTCCTCCGCGTGCACGAGAGCGTCGGGCGGGACCCCACGTTCGACCCGCCCGAGTGGTTCATCCCTCTGGTGTCCTTCGCCGCCTCCATCGGCTTCGCGGTGCCGCCGCTGCTGCTGGGTCTGTACGTGGGAGCACGCCGCCGCCTGGTGGTGAGCCTCCGGGAACGGGCCGACGGACTGGAACGCGAGCTCTCGCTGCTGGCCGACCGAGCCGAGGAGCGTGCCGAATGGGCCCGCAACGAGGAGCGGACCCGCATCGCCCGCGAGATGCACGACGTCGTCGCCCACCGGGTGAGCCTGATGGTCGTCCACGCCGCCGCACTGCAGGCGGTCGCCCTGAAGGAGCCGGAGAAAGCGGCGAAGAACGCCGCGCTCGTCGGCGACATGGGCCGGCAGGCGCTGACGGAGCTGCGGACCATGCTCGGTGTGCTGCGCACCGGCGAAGGAAGCGGCGCCGCCACCGCCACCGAGGAGGACGGCGCCGGGGCCGCGGCCGGGACGGGCACCGCACGGCTCGCCCGCTTCACCGGCGGCGCGGAGACCGTCCCCCCGGCGCGGAGCACGACGACCGACGGCGGACCGACCCTGGACGGCCTCGACGGACTGCTCGGGGAGTCGCGGCTCGCGGGCATGACGGTGGAGCTGTCGGTGCACGGCGAACGACCCGGAACGGGGTACGCGGCCCGGGTGGAGCGCACGGCCTACCGGGTGGTGCAGGAGGCGCTCACGAACGTCCACAAGCACGCGGCGGGCGCCCGTACCCGGGTCCGGCTCGCCCACCGCGAGGGAGAGGTCGCGCTCCAGGTGGAGAACGAGCCCCCGGCGCGCGGCACGGCCGACGCGGGCCTGCCGAGCGGCGGAAACGGCCTGGTCGGCATGCGGGAGCGCGTCACGGCCCTGGGGGGAGTCTTCGTCTCGGGTCCCACGGACGCGGGGGGATTCCGGGTATCGGCCGTCATCCCGCAGAACGGTGCCTGACACGGTCCCGTGCGGTCCCCGCGCCGCTTCCCGTTCCCGGCGGCGCGGACGGGCCCGGCCCGACGTCAGCCCTCGGAGCGCCCGGCCTGTTCCGGGATCCGGGTGCCGTCCTCGCCGCCCGTTCCCTCCGCGCTCACGGTCGTCTCCTCCGTACCGTCCGCACCGCCCTCCGCAGCCGGCTCGGCCAGGTCGCTGCGCCCGGTGAGCGTCGCCAGACTGCTGCGGACGTGTGCCATGTGGGCGCGCAGTTCCTCCGACTGCTCCTCGTGGTCCCGCAGCACCCGGTCGGTCTCGCGCTCGATGCGGTCCTGCTCCGCCCGGGCCCGGGCCAGCAGGGACTCCGACTGCGCCTCCGCGTCCTCCTGCCGGTGCCGGGCGGCCTCCTCCGCCTCCGCCTGGGTGCGCTTCGCCTCGGAGAGGAGGGTGTGGCCGCGCTGGTCCAGATCGGACACCCTGGCCTCGACCGTCGCCTCGTTCTCCGCGATCCGGCGGGCGAGCGCGTCGTTCTGCGAACTGTGCGTCTTCTCCTGGTCGGAGAGGAGATCGTGGCAGCGGCGCGAGGTCTCCTCGAACGCCTCCTCGGCCTCGCCCCGGATCTCCGCGGCGGCAGCCCGGGCGGCCTCCAGCAGCTCCTGCGCGGCCGAACGGGCCTGCGCCACGGTGCCGTCGGCCGCCTTCTCGGCAGCCGCACGCGTCCGCTCCGCCGCGTCCTGGGCGGCCTTCCTCGTCGCCTCGGCGTCCTGCGCGCTCCGGTCGGCGGTCCGGCGGACATCCGCCTCCGCGGTGTCGCGGACCTCGGACGCCTCCTCCTCCGCGGTCTCCAGGATCTCCCGGGCCCGCGCGCCGAGCGTCTCGAACGTCTGCGGCGGCTGGGTGGCGACGACGCGGCGGAGCCGCTCGGCCTCCTCGGCCAGTTCGTTCGCCAGGACGGTGAGTCTGGCTGCCCGTTCGCCGGCTTCGTCGCGTTCCTCGGTCAGATCGGACACCCGGCCGTCGACCTGGTCGGGCCGATAGCCGCGGCGTACGACGACGAAGCCGTGCGGCGACGACGCGCTCATGGATGCCCCTTACTTCAAGCTGCTGCGTGCCCACGTGCGGCGGATGCCGTGGGGCGGGCGACGCGGACATGCGTACCCGACCACGCCCGTACCCGCACCCCAGGATGCGTCATGCGTCCCTCGGGTCCGCAATCGGTATCGCGCATCCCGTGCCGTCCGGCAGCGGGACCCGGAACCTTCCGAGGCCCTGCGGGAACAGGCCCCCGCGGTGCTGCGGCACCGCGCCGCAGCGGCACGCGCCCGCCGGTGGAAAGCCGCCGGAGCCACCCGGTCGGAGCAGCCGCGGCACCCTGCGGCCGCCCTCAGAGCAGACCGTCCCACATCTGCTCGAGCAGTACCGCCCACCAGTTGTCCGGAGAGGACAGTGCCGCCGGATCCAGCATCGCCAACTGCATCTGGAAGTCCACCGTCCAGCGGCCCGCCTGTTCCGGGGTCAGACCGAGGCGCAGCCGCCACATCCGGCCGAACAGTGCGAGACAGCGCACGAACTCGGGCAGGCCCGTGTTGACGAACCGCGGCGCCGCGCACCGGCCGTCGGGGCCGGCCTCCAGCGGCACCGCCACGATGTGCGCCGTGCCGTACTGCACGCAGAGTTGACGGCCGAAGTCGTTGCCCATGACCAGGTACGAGGCCGCGTCGGAACCGGGCCGGAGCCCGCGCTCCTGGGCGAGTTCGGCGAGCGTGGGCACCGGCCGCCCCGGCTGTGCCTGCCCCCAGAACACCGGCCCCGCATCGAGAGGGACGCCCGCCCACACCAGCACCTGCCCGACGACGTCGGGGACGCCCTGCCGGGACACCGCCTGCTGGTCGAACCGGAAGACGCCCTGCGGGCCGTACGCCTGCATCAGTTCGTGACCGATGCCGTCGGGCGGGATCGGCGGGGCAGGCTGGATCTGGTGCTGCGGCGGCAGCGGCACCCGTTGCGGCGCGGGGCGCGGCGGAGCGTCGGCGACCTGGTGCAGCTCGCCCTGGTGCTCGATCAGATGCCGCATGCCCTCCTGGCGGGAGGCGTGGTCGGTGCCGTACCGGGCGGTGTGGCTGATCCGCACCTGCGGCCACGTCTCGCGGACCATGCGGGAGCAGTAGCCCCCCGGCAGGTCGCAGGACTCCAGCTCGGTGTGGAGTTCCAGGACCTGCTGCGGCGGGACGTTCATGGCCCGCAGTTCGTGCAGGATCTGCCACTCGGGGTGCGGGGTGCCGGGGGCGGAGCGCCGGATGAGCTGCTGCTCCGAGCCGTCGGGCGTCCGGTAGCGCAGCACCGCCATGTAGCCCGGCCCGACGGTGGGCGCACCTCCCGGCTGCGGCGGGGGCCCGGCGGGCGCGCCGGGAACCGGAGCGGGGTGGCCGTACGGGGGCGGCATCCCGGGAGGTCCGCCTTGCGGTCCGGGGACGCCTTGCGGCCCGGGGACGCCTTGCGGTCCGGGAACGCCTTGCGGTCCGGGGACGCCCTGTGGTCCCGGGGCCGGTGGTGCGGCGGGCCCGCCCGGCGCGGGCCCGGCCAGCATGGTGGCGGCCGCGTGCACGCCGCCGCCCGGGCCCTCGGCGGAGTCGTCGCGGCCGGAGGGTGTGCCGCCGGACTCCTTGCCCTGCGCCGCGACTTCGTCCGCCGGTACCAGCTGCGTCGGCACGTAGCCACCGGCGCCGCCGCCCGGAGTGTCGCTCTCGGGCGCGCCCGGCGCGCCCGGCGCGCCCGGCGCCCCGGGCGTCCCGGGAGCGCCGGGCGGCGGGGGTACGGACGGTCCGGAGCCCCGCGCGGTGTTCCCGGGACGCGCCGGAGCGCCCGGGGCCGGCGGTGCGCCGGGCGGCGGGGGCGCGCCGGGAACCGAGGCGGGAGCGGACGGCGCGGGCGGCGGCGTCCCGGGCGGTGGTGAGGGCGGTGGCGGCGTGCCCGACCCAGCGGCGGAAGGGTCGGCGAGCATGGTCGCGGCATGGTGCACGCCGCCTGCCGGCCCCCCGGCGGAGCCCGATCCGTCGTCGCCCGCCCGCCCCTCCGGTCCGCCGTGGGTGTCGCCCGTCGCGTCCGGACCGTCGAGGGCGGGCGACACCGTGGTGCTCCGCGGGGACGCGCGTCCGGCGAGGAACTCCGTGGCAGCTTCGCCGTCCGTCCCCGGGAGCGGGGTGTCGTCGCTGTCGCTGCCCGCCAGCGGTGGGGCGTCCAAGGTCCCGGGCGCGTCCTGGGCGCCCCCCGCACCGGACCCGCTGGTGTCGGTCCAGGAGCCGGAGTCCCGGGGGGGCGGGGCCGGTGCGGCGGCACCGGGGGCCTCCCGTTCCTCGCCCTCCGGGCGGCGGCGCCCGGGCACGCCCATCCGGTCGGCCGCCTCCTGCAGCCACTCCGGCGGCGTGAGCAGGAAGGAGGTCGCCTCCAGGTCGACCCGTTGCGGCCCGGGTGCGGGAGCGACGGGTGCCGCGGGCGCGCCGTACTCCTCCGTGTACCGGGCGATCACCTCGTCCACGGGGAGCCCAGGCCAGAGCGTCGCGTCGCCGCTGTCCCGTGCGATCACCAGCCGGCTGCGGGAGCCGTGACGGCCCGGTCCGCCCTCCGCGTCCCCGGACCAGGCGACGAAGCCTCGGTCGAACTCGCGGACGTGCACGTCGCCGCGCCGGTCCGCGGGCACGTCCGCGTTGATCCAGCGTTCGGCGCGCTCCTGGGCCTGTGCGAAGGTCACCAATGCGCTCACCCCTCCACCGGCACGGCGTGCGCGAAGCCGCCGTCGACCATCAGTTTCGCCACGGTCTCCAACTCCGGCGGGCTGCCGACGAGTCGGAGCAGGAAATCGTCGAAGTCGGTGCCGCACGGCTGCAGGAGTTCGGCCGAGCGCCCCGCCACGTCCAGCCCGTCGTGGTCCCGGGCGTCGTCGAAGGCGCAGAACCACACGCTGCCGGTCGCCTCCCCTCGCACCTTCACGGCCACGATGCCGCCCTGGACGAAGGTCACGCCCAGGTAGTCCTTCGTGAAGTGGTCCCGCAGGCACTTGTTGACGTACACGAGGTCGTTGACCGCCGGTTCGTCCCGCAGGGTGAGGAACGGCTGGTCCACGAGGAGACCGAGCTCCGGGAGGAGGGCGTAGCCGCGCGGGGCGCTGCCCCCCGCGGCCTTGAGGAACGCGCGGTAGGCGTCCGGGAGCCGGTAGCCGAGGCGCTCCTCGGCATCGAGCACCCGGCGTTCCGTCACGGCCACGTCGTGGGGGACCGTGAAGTGCGCGGCCCGGGTGTCCAGCAGCGGCCGGGTGCCGTGCTTGCCGTGGTCGACGGCGGCGGTGGCGAGCCCGCCGTGGTGCCGCAGCAGCGCCTTCACCTCGAGGGGGACGAGCTCCAACCGCCTCGAGTGCGCGACGTGGTGCCAGGTCCAGCCGTGCGGCGTGGCGACCGGCGGGAGGTCCCGCCACAGTGCGTGGCCGGCGGCGTGCGACGCCGCGTTGGCGGACACCAGGTCGGTGAGGCGGAGTTCGTCGCCGCCGAAGCCCTCGGGCGGATCGGCGATCTCCGCGACGGCCCGTGCGTAGGGAGAGAAGTCGGGCAGCCCCGCCGCGTCGACACGGACCCCCTGCGGGTGCCGGGCGGCGCGCACCGGGTCCGGGAACCCCACGACCTGCCCGGCGTACGCCGCGTTGGGTGGTGCGGCCGTCGCCCCTCGCCGACCTGTCGTCATGGACCTGGCTCCCCTGCTGCGGCGTGCTGACGTGCACAGCCTATGCGGTAGCAGCGTGCGCGGTCATCGTCACCCGGAAGACCCGGAGTCACTCGTGGGAGGGAACCTTGAAGCCCGCCTCCCGCGTCACCCTGCATACTTGGCGGGGGCCTCCGCACCAGGGGGTTTCAGGAGGAAAGCACCACCATGAACATCGCATCACGGCGGTCCGCGCCGCCGACGGGGACAGGAAAGGACGACCCGCGACAGGGTTGGTTCCGGGCCGGCGACGCCGCGCGGGAAGCGGCCCCGCCGGAGCTCGGGCCGGACGTCCCCGGCGCCCGCGGCACGGCGGCTCCGCTGCTGCGGCGCCGCCGGGACGGCATCCTCCCGGCGGTCGCCGGGGCCCTCTCGGTGCGCGGCACCACCCTCACCGGCACGGGCAGCAGAACCGACGTCCGGCCCGAGCTCCACCCGCTGGTGGAGGAGTTCCTGGACGCCCTCCCGGTCGCGGACCGCGAGCGGCACGCGGGCCGCTGCCCCGAACCGCTCCTGCTGTCCCGCTACCTCACCTCGGCGGAGGAAGCCCGTTCGGGCCGGAAGGCGGGCCGGCCGTTCACCGCGTCCGACGCCCGCAAGGCGCTGAAGCATGCGCGGCTGACGACCCGGCACCTCCGGGAGGACGGCGACCCCCGCCACGGCTCGTACGCGCCGCCCTGCCGGTCCTGCGCCCGCCTGCTGGCGCACCTCGGGGTCGCCGCGGTCGACCCCGGCAGCGTGCCGGCGGCGGAGGAGAAGGGGTGACGGCACCGCACACCTCCTCCTCCGCCACCCGGTTCCCGGTCGCCGTCGACGCGGCACTGCGGGGTGCGGGCTGGCGCCCGGGCCGCTGGGAGATCAGGGATGCCGAGATGTGGGCCGACACCCTCCGTGCGCACACCTCACCGGCCGGTCACCGGCACGTCGTGTTCCCCGCCGCGGTCGAGGCGTGGGCGGAGTTCGGCGGGCTGCAGATCACCCCCGGCGGGCCGGGCCGCGACGTCGCCCCGAGCGGTCTCCACATCGACCCGCTGCACGGCCTGTACGCGGCGCGGACGCTCGCCGCTCTCGGCCGGGCGCTGGAGTCCGAGGTGGCGCCGCTGGGCGCCGAGGTGCCTCCGGACGGTGACCCGGACGATGCCGCGGGGCTGCTGGTGCTCGACGCGGACGGCCGGGTCTACTGCCTCGATCCGCTCGGCGACTGGTACCTCGGCGGGAACGTCGACGCCGCGCTGACCACGCTGATCACCGGTCTGCCGCCCGCCCGCCTCACGGCCGCCTGACACCGAAACGTTCCTTCAAAACCGCCGCGCACCCGCCGGCGGCCGTGACGCCGCTCACGGCCCCGCACGCGGCCCCGCTCCCGGCCGGGCAACGCTCCGCCCCGCGCAGTCGTACGCTGGAGACCCCGGCCTGCCGACGCATGTCGGGCTCTTCGTGTTGCCCACCCGGACCGGACGACCACCGGTCCGCCACCCCGGACGGATGCACCCATGAGCCTGCACGGTCTCCTGGACGCGGTCCTGCGCGACCCCGCCCTCGACGAAGCGGTCGAGGCCGCCTCGGACGGCCACCGCCCCCACGTCGACCTCGTGGGTCCCTCCGCGGCCCGCCCCCTCGCCGTCGCCGCACTGGCCCGGCGGACGGGCCGTCCGGTGCTCGCCGTCACCGCCACCGGCCGCGAGGCGGAGGACCTCGCCGCGGCACTCCGCAGCCTTCTGCCCCCGGACGGCGTCGTCGAGTACCCGTCCTGGGAGACCCTGCCGCACGAGCGCCTCTCACCGCGCAGCGACACCGTCGGCCGCCGCCTGGCCGTGCTGCGCAGACTCGCGCACCCCGACCCCTCGGACCCGGCCACCGGGCCGGTGTCGGTCGTCGTGGCCCCCATCCGCTCCGTGCTCCAGCCCCAGGTCAAGGGCCTGGGGGACCTCGTGCCGGTGGCACTCCGCCAAGGCTCGGAGGTGGACCTCGAGGAGATCATCGACAACCTGGCCGCAGCCGCGTACTCGCGTGTCGAACTCATCGAGAAGCGCGGCGAGTTCGCCGTCCGGGGCGGCATCCTGGACGTCTTCCCGCCCACCGAGGAGCACCCGCTCCGCATCGAGTTCTGGGGCGACGAGGTCGAGGAGATCCGCTACTTCAAGGTCGCCGACCAGCGGTCGCTGGAGGTTGCCGACCACGGACTGTGGGCACCGCCCTGCCGCGAACTGCTCCTCACCGACGACGTCCGCCGCCGCGCCGCCGCACTCGCGGAGGACCACCCCGAACTCCAGGAGCTGCTCGGCAGGATCGCCGAGGGCATCGCGGTCGAGGGCATGGAATCCCTGGCACCGGCACTGGTCGACGAGATGGAACTGCTGCTGGACGTCCTGCCGCACGGCGCGATGGGCGTGGTGTGCGACCCGGAGCGGGTGCGCACCCGGGCCGCGGACCTCGTCGCGACCAGCCAGGAGTTCCTGCAGGCGTCCTGGGCCGCCACGGCAGGAGGCGGGAAGGCACCGATCGACGTCGGCGCCGCCTCGTTGTGGGGCCTCGCCGACGTGCGGGAACGAGCCCGGGAACTGGGCATGCCGTGGTGGTCGATCAGCCCGTTCGCCTCCGACGCCTCCGCGGACGACGGCGACGACGTGCTCCAGCTCAGCATGCGCGCCCCGGAGAGCTACCGCGGCGACACCGCCCGCGCCCTGGCCGACACCAAGGGCCGGCTGGCGGACGGCTGGCGCTGCGTGTACGTCACCGAGGGCCACGGCCCCGCCGCGCGCACCGTCGAAGTACTCGGCGGCGAAGGCATCGCGGCCCGGCTGGAGAGCGACCTCGGCGAGATCGCGCCGTCCGTCGTGCACGTCGCCTGCGGCTCTCTCGACACCGGCCTCGTCGACCCGCAGCTGAAGCTCGCGGTCCTGACCGAGACCGACCTCTCCGGACAGAAGGCGGCCGGACGCGAGGGCGCCCGCATGCCGGCACGCCGCCGCAAGACCATCGACCCGCTGACCCTCCAGGCCGGTGACTACATCGTCCACGAGCAGCACGGCGTCGGCCGCTACATCGAGATGGTGCAGCGCACCGTGCAGGGCGCCACTCGCGAGTACCTGCTCGTGGAGTACGCCCCCGCCAAGCGGGGACAGCCCGGCGACCGGCTGTTCGTGCCGACCGACCAGCTGGAGCAGGTCACCAAGTACGTCGGCGGCGAGCAGCCCTCGCTGCACCGGCTCGGCGGCGCCGACTGGACGAAGACCAAGGCGCGGGCGAAGAAGGCCGTGAAGGAGATCGCGGCCGACCTGATCAAGCTGTACTCCGCCCGCATGGCCGCCCCCGGCCACGCCTTCGCGGCGGACTCGCCCTGGCAGCGGGAACTGGAGGACGCCTTCCCCTACATGGAGACGGCGGACCAGCTCAGCACGATCGCCGAGGTCAAGGAGGACATGGAGAAGTCGGTCCCGATGGACCGGCTGATCTGCGGCGACGTCGGCTACGGCAAGACCGAGATCGCCGTCCGCGCCGCGTTCAAGGCCGTGCAGGACGGCAAGCAGGTCGCGGTGCTCGTCCCCACCACACTGCTGGTGCAGCAGCACTTCGGTACCTTCACCGAGCGGTACGGGCAGTTCCCCGTGAACGTGCGGGCACTCTCCCGCTTCCAGTCGGAGGCCGAGGTGCAGGCGGTGCAGGACGGGCTGCACGACGGCTCCGTCGACATCGTCATCGGCACCCACCGGCTGTTCTCCTCCGAAGTGCGGTTCAAGCAGCTCGGCATGGTGATCGTCGACGAGGAGCAGCGGTTCGGCGTCGAACACAAGGAGCAGTTGAAGAAGCTGCGCGCCAACGTGGACGTGCTGACCATGTCGGCCACGCCGATCCCCCGGACGCTGGAGATGGCGGTCACCGGCATCCGCGAGATGTCCACGATCACCACCCCGCCGGAGGAGCGGCACCCCGTGCTGACCTTCGTCGGCCCGTACGAGGAGAACCAGATCGGGGCCGCCGTGCGGCGCGAACTGCTCCGCGAGGGGCAGGTCTTCTACATCCACAACCGGGTCGACTCCATCGACCGGGCTGCCGCACGGCTCCGGCAGATCGTGCCCGAGGCGCGCATCGCCACGGCGCACGGGCAGATGTCGGAGGCGGCACTCGAACAGGTCGTCGTCGACTTCTGGGAGAAGAAGTACGACGTGCTGGTGTCCACCACGATCGTCGAGAACGGCATCGACATCTCCAACGCCAACACCCTGATCGTCGAGCGCGGCGACACCTTCGGCCTGTCCCAACTGCACCAGCTGCGCGGCCGGGTGGGTCGAGGCAGGGAACGCGGCTACGCGTACTTCCTGTACCCGCCGGAGAAACCGCTCACCGAGACGGCGCACGAACGGCTGGCGACCATCGCGCAGCACACCGAGATGGGCGCCGGCATGTACGTCGCCATGAAGGACCTCGAGATCCGCGGGGCGGGCAACCTGCTCGGCGGCGAGCAGTCCGGCCACATCGCCGGTGTGGGCTTCGACCTGTACGTGCGGATGGTCGGCGAGGCGGTCGCCGACTACCGCGCCGCACTCGAATCCGGCGGCGAGGTCGAAGAGGCACCGCTGGAGGTCAAGATCGAGCTGCCCGTCGATGCGCACGTCCCCCACGACTACGCGCCCGGCGAGCGGCTGCGGCTGCAGGCCTACCGCGCGATCGCCTCGGCGAACTCGGAGGAGGACATCGCGGCCGTCCGCGAGGAACTCACGGACCGGTACGGCCCGTTGCCCGAGCCGGTGGAGAACCTGCTGCTGGTCGCCGGCCTGCGGCTCCTCGCCCGCTCCTGCGGCGTCACCGACATCACCCTCCAGGGCACCAACATCCGCTTCTCCCCGGTGGAGCTGCGGGAATCGCAGGAATTGCGGCTGAAACGCCTGTACCCCCGCTCGATCCTCAAGCAGGCCTCGGGCCAGGTACTGGTGCCGCGGCCGAAGGCCGGCGGCATCGGCGGCAAGCCGGTCGTCGGCCGGGACCTGCTCGCCTGGGTGGGGGAGTTCCTCACCTCTGTGCCGGGAGCCTGAGGCCCGCCGGGAGCCGGCGCACCCGTCCGAAGAGCCCGCGCGGCCACCCGCGCCAGGGCGGTCTCAGTCCTGCTGCTGTTCTCGCGTTCGACCGTGGCCGCGATCAGCCGGTCCGCTGCGCCCGCTCGAAGGCCTGCTCGGGCACCGGTACCCAGGAGAACAACGAACGCAGCAGCCGCTGCTTCTCCAGGCGGTCCGACAGCGAGCGGGCGGAATGGAGGTGCGCCCGGAGGGGCAGGGGCACGGTTCACCGTTCCCGTTCGGGGCACGAGAGGGCCAGGAACACCGGCGACGGCCGCGGGGCGGGAGCCGGACGGGACGGCGGCCATCCGGGAGGGGCACAGCGTGAGGGCGAGGACGGCGACGAGCAGGGGCGCGGCAGCGCTCGGTGCACTCCTGCTGGCGTGGGGGTGCGCCGCGTGCGGCCCCGTGGAGATCCAGCCGGGCGCCTCGGGATCGGGCACGCCGGAGGCCTCCGGCGGGAGCCCGGAGCCGGGCGCTTCCGGCGGCGCCCGTGACGCCCTGGACGCCCTGACCGTCCGCGCACCGGGCACCATGGACGGCTACGCGCGGGACCGGTTCCCCCACTGGTCCGACCAGGGCGACCGCTGCGACACCCGCGACGTCGTGCTCCGCCGCGACGGCGAGGACGTACGCACCGACGACGACTGCGAACCCGTCTCCGGCACCTGGCGCAGCCCGTACGACGACGGAGTGTGGACCGACGACTCCGACGTGGACATCGACCACATGGTGCCGCTCGCCGAAGCCTGGCGCAGTGGCGCCCGCTCCTGGGACGACGAGCGGCGCGAAGCGTTCGCCAACGACCTCTCGCGACCCCAGCTCTTCGCCGTGACCGACGAGGTCAACCAGGCCAAGGGGGACAGTCCGCCCGACGAGTGGAAACCCGAGCGCCGCTCCTCCTGGTGCACCTACGCGCAGCAGTGGATCACGGTGAAGGCGCACTACGACCTGTCCGTCACCCGTGACGAGAAGGACGCGCTGGAGGGCATGCTGGACAGCTGCGCCCGGTGACGGCGGAGCGGCGGACGTCCCCCGCTGCGTGCGCCCACGACGGTCTTCGGCGTGAGATTCCCGGGCCGGTGCGTCGAACCAGTGGTCACAGGCGCCCCGACTCCCTACCATCGATCACCGACAGGTTGTGAAACAGCGCACAATCGCCGCCGCCCTGGAGGGTCCATGCACCGCCGAAGGTCCGTCGTCACCGTCTCCTCCGCCGCAGCCGTGCTGCTGGCGGCCCCGTTGCTGACGGGATGCGGCGGCGACACGTATCCGGGTTCCGCGGCCGTGGTCGACGGCGACGCGATCAGCCTCACCCAGCTCCAGGACCGGGTCGTCGCCACCCGTGACGCGCAGCGCGAGGCGCAGAACGGTGAGCAGCTGATCAGCCAGACCGGGCGGCTGCCCCGCACGACGCTCGACGGCATGATCCGCCACCGCATCGTCGAGCGGGCCCTCGCCGACGCCGACGCCTCGGTCTCCCGGCGGGAGGTGCAGGAGCAGCGCGACGCCTACGAACAGCAGACCGGCGGCCCGAAAGCCTTCGAGGACGCCCTGCTGGAGCAGCAGGGCGTCGCCCCCTCCGCCGCCGAGGACTGGGTCTGGCTGAACGTCGCGGTACAGAAGGTCGCCGACGCCTGGGGCGTCGACCCGAAGACCCCGAAGGGCAACAAGACGCTCAACACCCGGTTCGCCGAGCTGTCCGGGGAGATGGACATCGTCGTGAACCCCAGGTACGGCACCTGGGACACCGAGCGCAGCACGCTCGCCCCGGCGGACATGCCGTGGCTGAAGGACGTCGGCGCCCAGCAGGAGATCCAGCAGCAGGGCTGAACCGGCCCCCGACGGCGTGGGGCCCGCGTCGCGCGGAGCGGAGCGGAGCCCGGGCGCCGGGTGCGTTAGGTTGCGGGTGTGTCCCGCATCGTTCTGCTGACCACGAGTCACCGCGTCGCACCCGGCATGCTGTCCTGGCCGGCCTGGCAGGCCCTGCACGGAGCGGACCGGGTGCTCTGCGCCGACCCGGCGCACCCGCAGCTCCCCCACGTGCGCGAGGCCGGCGTCGAGGTGGAGATCGCCCGGCCGTCGGCCCGCGAACTCGTCGACGACTGCGTGTCGCAGGACCGCACCGTGGTGGTGCTGGCGACCGCCGAGGGCGAACCGCAGCTGACCGACGGCCTGGCCCGCCTCGCCGGGTCCGGCCGCGAGGAGATGCCGGAACTGGAGCTGCTGCCCGGCGCCTACGACCTCCCGGGCGCCCGGCTGCTGGACCTTGTACAGGTCATGGACCGCATCCGCGCGGACTGCCCCTGGAGCGGCGAACAGAGCCACGAGGGTCTGGCGAAGTACGCCATCGAGGAGGCGTACGAGCTCGTCGAGGCCATCGAGGCCGGAGACCGCGGGGAACTGCTGGAGGAGCTCGGCGACGTCCTGCTCCAGGTCGTCTTCCACGCCCGGATCGCGGAGGACGACCCGGAGGAGCCGTTCTCCGTCGACGACGTCGCGGCCGGGATCGTGACGAAGCTGATCCACCGGCATCCGCACGTCTTCGGCGAGGAGGCAGCCGAAACCCCCGAGGAGGTCCAGGCCCACTGGCAGCGGACCAAGGCGGCCGAGAAGCGGCGGGAGTCGGTGACCGACGGCGTGCCGCTGGGACAGCCGGCCCTCGCCCTCGCGGCCAAACTGTCCGGCCGCGCCCGCCGCGCCGGACTGCCCGCCCCGCCGCAGGACCGGGCCGGGACCGGGGCCGAACTCCTCGCTCTCGCCGCCCGCGCCGAGGCCGAGGGCACCGACCCGGAGACCGCGCTGCGCAGCGCCGCCCGCGCGTACCGCGACGCCCTCCGCGGCGCGGAGCAGGACGGCTGACCACTGCTCCGGTCCGGCGCACCTGCCGGGATACGGTCGGAGACGTGCACGACGCCGCTCCACTTCCTGACATGCCGCCGCTCTTCGACTGGCGGTTCGCCGCGGACCCCTACCCCGCCTACGCCTGGCTCCGCACACACGCCCCCGTCCATAGGGCGACGTTGCCCTCCGGCGTGGAGGCGTGGCTGGTGACCCGCTACGCCGACGCCAAGCAGGCGCTCGCCGACCAGCGCCTCAGCAAGAACCCGGAGCGGCACACCGAACGCGCCGCGCACGGCAAGGGCAAGGTCGGCATTCCCGGGGAACGCAGCGCGAACCTGATGACGCACCTGCTGAATATCGACCCGCCCGACCACACGCGGCTGCGGCGCCTGGTGTCGAAGGCGTTCACCCCGCGTCGCGTCGCCGCTTTCGAACCTCGGGTGCGGGAGTTGGCGGACCGGCTCATCGACGAATTCGCTGCTCGCGGACAGGCGGATCTGATCCACGAATTCGCTTTTCCGCTGCCGATCTACGCCATCTGCGACCTGCTCGGTGTGCCCTCCGAGGACCAGGCCGACTTCCACGCGTGGGCGGCGATGATGCTCCGGCACGGCAACGCGCCGCGCGGCGGCGTCGGACGGGCCGTGAAGAAGATGCGCAGCTATCTCGCCGAACTGATCCACCGCAAGCGGGAGGACCTCGGCGACGACCTGATCTCCGGCCTCATCCGGGCCTCCGACCACGGTGAGCACCTCAGCGAGAACGAGGCCGCGGCCATGGCCTTCATCCTCTTGTTTGCGGGGTTCGAAACCACCGTGAATCTCATCGGCAACGGCACGCTCGCCTTGCTGCGCCATCCCGTGCAACGCGCCGCTCTGCACGATGCTCTGGACCGGGGCGACGAAGCCTGGCTCGCCCGTGCGGTGGAGGAACTGCTCCGCTACGACGGGCCGGTGGAGATGGCCACCTGGCGGTTCGCCACCGAACCTCTCCGAATCGGTGGGGCCCGCATCGCGGCGGGCGAACCGGTGCTGGTCGTCCTCGCGGCGGCGGATCGCGACCCGGAGCGCTTCACGGATGCCGACGTGCTGGAACTGAGCCGCTCGGACAATCAGCACCTCGGCTACGGGCACGGCGTCCACTACTGCCTCGGGGCGCCGTTGGCGCGGCTGGAGGGACAACGGGCACTGTCCGCACTTTTCGGGCGGTTGCCGGACCTGCAACTCGCAGTCGATCCGGAGGACTTGCGGTGGCGCGGTGGGCTCATCATGCGTGGATTGCGCAGTTTGCCCGTGACCTTCACGTGATGATCGTGACATCGCCTTGTGACGGACCTGCTTCCGCGGATACGTTCGAGCACCGTCCATCGTGGTCGACGAGAGGCTTCGCATGCGTTCCGGGAACGGTCGACACCGCCGCCCCCGCCGGGCACCCGCACTCTTCGTGAGCGCAGGGGTGGCGAGTGCCGGGCTCGCCATGCCCTTGCTCGTCGCGGGTGGCGCACAGGCCGCCGACGGCGCGACCTGGGATCACGTCGCCGAGTGCGAGAGCGGCGGACTGTGGAGCGCCAATGCCGGCAACGGCTACTACGGCGGGCTCCAGTTGACGCTGGAGACGTGGAAGCAGTACGGCGGCGCGGACTTCGCGACCCGGCCGGACCTCGCCAGCAGGCACCAGCAGATCCAGGTCGCCGAGAAGATCCTCGCCGACCAGGGCCCCCGGGCGTGGCCGAGCTGCGCGATCAGTGCAGGACTGTCGGAGGAGGACGTCGAGTCCGGCCTCCCGGGCATCCCTGACGCCCCCGAGGCGCCGGAGGTGGAGGTGCCGGAGGCCGACGTCCCGGATGTTCCCGGCGTGCCCGGGTTCTCCGGCGACTCCGGGCAGGCGCCCGCCGGGGACGAGGGGGCGCGCGGAGCGTCGGGCGCGAGCGACGGGAAGAAGGGCCGAGGGGCCTCCGGCGAGGACGACTCCGGCGAGGGTTCCGCCGCTCCGGGCGGCGCCGGCGCACAGGCCGACCCGGGGCGGTCCGGTCGCACCGACACGCCGGACGCGGGGCGGGAGGCGGAGGCCCGGGACGAGCCGGGCCGGACCGGGCGCGGTGCCCGCACCCGCTCGGGGGGCGCGGCGGACGACTCCTACCGGGTGCGCCCCGGCGACTCGCTGTCGGCCATCGCGGACGCGTACGGCACGGCGGGCGGCTGGACGGCCCTCTATGAGGACAACCGGGAGACGGTGGGTGACGACCCCGACCTGATCCGGCCGGGGCAGCTGCTCGACCTCCGGACGGGTGGCGAGCTGCGCTGACCCGGCCGCGCACGCCGCTCCGCGGCGCTGCGTGACCGACCGGCGAACACTCCGTTACGGTGCGATTCCGTAACGGAGTGTTTTCTTCACTGCCGGAACAAACGCATCGTGCGACCGGGCGGTTAGGCTGCGGGGGCAGGTACCAGACACATACGAAGGAGACCCTCGTGCCGTCCATCGACGTCGTAGTGGCCCGCGAGATCCTCGACTCGCGAGGCAACCCCACGGTCGAGGTCGAGGTCGGCCTCGACGACGGCAGCACCGGCCGTGCTGCGGTCCCGTCCGGCGCCTCCACCGGTGCCTTCGAGGCCCTGGAGCTGCGCGACGGCGACGCCGGCCGCTACGGCGGCAAGGGCGTCGAGAAGGCCGTCCTGGCCGTGATCGAGCAGATCGGCCCGGAGCTCGTCGGGTACGACGCCACCGAGCAGCGGCTCATCGACCAGGCGATGTTCGACCTCGACGCGACCGCCGACAAGTCCTCGCTCGGGGCCAACGCCATCCTCGGCGTCTCCCTCGCCGTGGCCCACGCCGCCTCCGAGGCCTCCGACCTGCCGCTCTTCCGCTACCTCGGCGGGCCCAACGCGCACCAGCTGCCGGTGCCGATGATGAACATCCTCAACGGCGGCTCGCACGCCGACTCCAACGTGGACATCCAGGAGTTCATGATCGCGCCGATCGGCGCCGAGTCGTTCTCCGAGGCGCTGCGCTGGGGCGCCGAGGTGTACCACGCCCTGAAGTCCGTGCTGAAGGAGCGCGGCCTGGCGACCGGGCTCGGCGACGAGGGCGGCTTCGCCCCGAACCTCGGCTCCAACCGCGAGGCGCTCGACCTGATCCTCGAGGCCGTCGAGAAGGCCGGCTACACCCCGGGGCAGGACATCGCACTCGCCCTGGACGTCGCCGCCTCCGAGTTCTACAAGGACGGCAGCTACGTCTTCGAGGGCCGGAACCGCACCGCGGAGGAGATGGCCGCCTACTACGAGGAGCTGGCCGAGGCCTACCCGATGGTCTCCATCGAGGACCCGCTCTACGAGGACGACTGGGCGGGCTGGACCACGCTGACCGCCAAGCTGGGCGACACGGTGCAGCTGGTCGGCGACGACCTGTTCGTCACCAACCCCGAGCGTCTCTCGCGCGGCATCGAGGAGAAGGCCGGCAACGCGCTGCTGGTCAAGGTGAACCAGATCGGCTCGCTGACCGAGACGCTGGACGCCGTCGAGCTGGCACAGCGCAACGGCTTCAAGTGCATGATGTCGCACCGTTCGGGCGAGACCGAGGACGTCACCATCGCCGACCTCGCCGTCGCCGTGAACTGCGGTCAGATCAAGGCGGGCGCACCGGCCCGCTCCGACCGTGTCGCCAAGTACAACCAGCTGCTGCGCATCGAGGAGATTCTCGACGACGCCGCGGTCTACGCCGGGCGCTCCGCGTTCCCGCGCTTCAAGGGCTGAGAACCGCCGACCGGCGGAAACACCCCGCGCGCTCCGCGTCCCTCCCCGCCACCGCTGCCGTACGGTGGCGGGGACACGCGTGCGGCCGCGCGACCGCACTCCGTGACGTCTCCAGGGGAGGAACGTGCCTGCGGACCGCTTCTCGACCACGGCGCGACTCCGGGTCCTCGGGTCCCAGGCCGCGGAGCGGGTCTACCGCGCGCAGAGCCGCCGACTGCGCACCCCGCGCCGCAGCCGCCTCACCGGCAGGGCCGCGCTGCTCGCGCTCGTCGTGTGCTCGCTGGTGGTGCTGCTCGCCTATCCGCTGCGCCAGTACGTCGCCCAGCAGTCCCGGATCGAGGACCTGCGGCAGGAGACCCGGCAGCGGCAGGAGCGCGTGGAGGAACTGCGCCGTCTCGCGGCCCGCTGGAAGGACCCCGCGTTCGTCGAGCAACGTGCCCGCGCCCGCCTGCACATGGTGCGGCCCGGCGAGACCGGCTACCTCATGCGCCACGGCGAGCGGAGCTTCGACCGCCCGCCGGGCGGTGCGGTGGACCGGCCCTGGTACCGCACCCTGTGGCGGGGCCTCGACGAGGCGGACGCCTCCGACGCGGGGCGCAGCGACCCGTAAGCTCTCCGGGTACGGCCCGGCCCGTGCCGAGAGACATCCGCAGCGAAGAGAACACCGAGCGATGGACACCCCTCCTCCCCAGACCGAGCCCACTCCGCCCACCGACGCCGACATCGAGGCGTTCCAGCAGCAACTGGGACGACCGCCCCGGGGTCTGCGCACGATCGCGCACCGGTGCCCCTGCGGCAACCCGGACGTCGTCGAGACCGCGCCGCGCCTCGAGGACGGCACCCCGTTCCCGACGACCTACTACCTCACCTGCCCCCGCGCCGCCTCGGCCATCGGCACCCTCGAGGCCGACGGCGTGATGAGGGAGATGACGGCGCGCCTGCGGGAGGACGAGGAACTCGCGGCCGCCTACCGCGCCGCCCACGAGGACTATCTCGCCCGGCGGGACGCCATCGGGGTGCTCCAGGGGTTCCCCAGCGCGGGCGGCATGCCGGACCGCGTGAAGTGCCTGCACGTACTGGTGGCGCACTCCCTGGTGGCCGGCCCCGGCGTGAACCCGTTGGGCGACGAGGCTCTGGCCCTGCTGCCCGAGTGGTGGCGCAAAGGACCGTGCGTGCGTCCCGACGGGGCGGACAACGACGGCTGACGGTCCGCGGCCGTGCCCGGCGGCGGCGTCGGAGCCGGGCGGACCGGGCCGGCCGCAGAGGCCAGCCACCGGGCACCAGAACCCGGGACGAGGGACGAGGGACGAGGAGAGACCATGACCCGTGTGGCCGCCGTGGACTGCGGCACGAACTCGATCCGGCTGCTGGTCGCCGACCTGCACCCCGGGACGGGTGAGCTGGAGGACCTCGACCGACGCATGGAGATCGTGCGGCTGGGTCAGGGAGTGGACCGCACGGGCCGGCTGGCGCCCGAGGCCCTGGAGCGGACCTTCGCTGCCTGCCGCACCTACGCCGAGGCGGTGCGGGCCCATGGCGCGGAGCGCCTCCGCTTCGTCGCCACCTCCGCGTCCCGCGACGCGGAGAACCGCGCGGACTTCGTGCGGGGCGTGGTGGACATCCTCGGCGTGGAGCCGGAGGTCATCACCGGTGACCAGGAGGCCGAGCTGTCCTTCACCGGGGCCACCGGGGAGCTCGCCGACTCCTCGCACGCCCGCCCCTATCTGGTGGTCGACATCGGCGGCGGCTCGACCGAGTTCGTGGTCGGGGACACCCATGCCCGGTCCTCCCGCTCCGTGGACGTGGGCTGCGTCCGGCTCACGGAGCGGCACGGCCTGACGGGCGGGCCCGCCACCCGCGAGCAGATCGACGCCATGCGGGCGGACGTCGAGGAGGCGCTGGACCGCGTCGCCGAGTCGGTGCCCCTGGAGGAGGCCCGCACCCTCGTCGGCCTGGCAGGCACGGTGACCACCGTCGCCGGAATCGCTCTCGGGCTGGATACCTACGACTCCGAGGCCATCCACCACTCGTCGGTGACGCGGGAACAGGTCGCCGCCATCAGCGAGCGGTTGCTCGCGGCCACGCACGAGGAGCGTGCCGCGATCCCCGTGATGCACCCGGGGCGCGTCGACGTCATCGCGGCGGGATCCCTGGTGCTGCGCACGATCATGGAACGCATCGGTGCGGCGGAGGTCGTGGTGAGCGAGCACGACATCCTGGACGGCATCGCCCGGAGCTGCGCCCCCGAGAACCCGCGGCCCTGAGCCGAGTCGGGGCACGCGCTTCGTGCACACCCCTTCGGGAGCTTCCTGCCGGGTCTGTCGGTCGCGCCTGTCGGGCGTGCTCCGGGCTCGTCCGAGCGGTCCGCCCGGCAGTCCGAGCGGGCTCCGGCGGCCCCGGGCGGGCCGGGCCGCGGACGCGGTCGACGAACTTCGTGAAGTTCTTCACAAGGATTTCTCCGCAGTCGCCCCCGGATCGGTGAAGTAAGCGCGGGATCAAGACGCTCCGTCGCCCGCACGGCGCCGCGAAGGCGGAGCGTCGTCGGGGCCGCCGGGTCCGCCTCGGGGGAGTGGTCCATGCGTTGCACGCGCAAGGAGTGCAGTTCACGAGGGGTGTGTCGGGTGTGCCGGGGCCGGTGGTATACCGTCGTTCGGCTATCGGGCGGCGTAGTGGCGGCGCATAGTAGCACAAGTGGCCGGGGTTCTTGTGAAGACCCTCACGAGCACCCCCCTTCCGGGTGCTGGATACTCGATGGCATGAGCACCACGGAACGTCCTCGAATCCTCGTAGTGGGTGGCGGGTACGTCGGCTTGTACGCGGCTCGCCGCATCCTCAAGAAGATGCGGTACGGCGAGGCCACGGTCACGGTCGTCGACCCCCGCTCGTACATGACGTATCAGCCCTTCCTCCCCGAAGCGGCAGCCGGATCCATCTCCCCCCGCCACGTCGTCGTTCCCCTTCGTCGCGTGCTCCCCAAGGCGGAGGTCCTGACCGGCCGTGTCACGACCGTCGACCAGGACCGCAAGGTGGCCACCGTGTCGCCGCTGGTCGGCGAGGCGTACGAACTGCCCTTCGACTACCTGGTCGTCGCCCTCGGAGCCGTCTCGCGCACCTTCCCGATCCCCGGCCTGGCCGAGCACGGCATCGGCATGAAGGGCGTCGAGGAGGCCATCGGCCTCCGCAACCACGTGCTGGAGCAGCTGGACAAGGCCGACTCCACGACGGACGAGGACGTCCGACGCCGCGCCCTGACGTTCGTCTTCGTCGGCGGCGGCTTCGCCGGAGCGGAGACCGTCGGCGAGGTCGAGGACATGGCCCGCGACGCCGCCAAGTACTACCCCAACGTCAAGCGGGAGGACATGCGCTTCCTGCTCGCGGACGTCGCCGACAAGATCCTCCCCGAGGTCGGCCCCAAGCTCGGCGAGTGGGGCAAGGAGCATCTGCAGGACCGTGGCGTCGAGGTCTACCTCAAGACCTCCATGGAGTCCTGCATCGACGGCCGGGTGGTGCTGTCCAACGGCCTCGAGGTCGACTCCAACACCATCGTGTGGACCGCCGGCGTCAAGCCCAACCCGGCGCTGAAGCGCTTCGGTCTCCCGCTCGGCCCCCGCGGCCACGTCGACACCGAGGCCACGCTGCAGGTCCGCGGCACCGACCACATCTGGGCCGCCGGCGACAACGCCCAGATCCCGGACCTCGCCTCCGGCGAGGGCAAGTGGTGCCCGCCGAACGCCCAGCACGCGCTGCGCCAGGCCAAGGTCCTCGGCGACAACGTCATCTCCCGGATGCGCGGCTTCCCGCAGAGCGACTACAAGCACGCCAACAAGGGCGCCGTCGCCGGCCTCGGCCTGCACAAGGGCGTCGCGATGGTCGTCATGGGCAAGCTCCGCCTCAAGCTCCGCGGCCGCCTCGCCTGGTACATGCACCGCGGCTACCACGGCCTCGCCGTGCCGACCTGGAACCGTAAGATCCGGGTCTTCGCGGACTGGACGCTCGCCATGTTCCTCAAGCGCGAGGTCGTCTCCCTCGGCGCGATGGAGAAGCCGCGCGAGGAGTTCTACGAGGCCGCCGCACCGGTCACCGCAGCCGCCGCGGCGCCGTCCGGGGCCAAGGACGAGCGGCCCAAGGCGAAGGCCGGCTGACTCACGTCACCACCCGTACGCCGAAGGGGGCGTGAGCCATCCGTGGGGCTCACGCCCCCTTCGGCGTTCCCGAGGGACTTCCGCGGAAACCGTGGGCATACCGCACCTTTCGTTGTGTCATGGAACGAGTTGTCGCTTCTCCCCTGGAGGTGTGCCATGACCGGTGCCGCCCCGCGGCTCCACGTACTCGCCGGAAGACTGCTCGGGACACCGCTCCCCGTGCGCCTCCGCGCCTGGGACGGCAGCGAGGCCGGGCCACCCGACGCGCCCGCCCTGGTCCTGAGGCACCGACGGGCACTGCGCAGGTTCCTCTGGCGACCCGGCGAGCTCGGCCTCGCCCGCGGCTGGGTCGCCGGCGAGATCGACGTGGACGGTGACCTGTATGTCCTGCTCGACCGCCTGGCCGGCGTGCTCTGGGAACGCGACGGCCACCCCGGCCCCGCGCCGGTACGCGGCGCCCTCTCCCTCGCCCGCGACCCCGCCGCACGCGCCGCCGTCCGGGAACTCCTCGCGCTCGCCGGGCCCGGACTCCCGCCCCGCCCGCCCCGCGAAGAGGTGCGCGGCCGCAGCGGGCTCCGCCACACGCTCCTCCGCGACCGCGCCGCCGTCAGCCACCACTACGACGTCGGCAACGCGTTCTACGAACTGCTCCTCGGCCCCTCCATGGTCTACTCCTGCGCCTACTGGGAACAGGACGGAACGCTGGAGGAGGCCCAGCGGGCCAAGCTCGACCTGGTCTGCCGCAAGCTCGCGCTGCGCCCCGGAGCCCGGCTGCTCGACATCGGCTGCGGCTGGGGCGCGCTGGTGCGGCACGCCGCCCGCGAGTACGGCGTCCGCGCCGTCGGCGTGACCCTCTCCCGCGAGCAGGCCGGCTACGCCCGCAAGCGCGTCGCCGAGGACGGGCTCACCGACCGGGTGGAGATCCGGGTCCAGGACTACCGCGAGATCGCCGACGGCCCGTTCGACGCGATCGCCTCCGTCGGCATGGCCGAACACGTCGGCGCTCTCCGGTACCGCTCCTACGCACAGGCCCTGCACGGCCTGCTGCGGCCCGGCGGACGCCTCCTGAACCACCAGATCTCCCGGCGGCCCCAGCCGGACGAGGCGGAGTACACCTTGGACGCCTTCATCGACGCCTACGTGTTCCCCGACGGGGAACTCGCGCCGCTGGGCCGGACCACCGCCCTCCTGGAGGAGGCGGACCTGGAAGTGCGCGACGTCGAGGTGCTCCGCGAGCACTACGCGCTCACCCTGCGCCAGTGGGTGCGGAACCTGGAACGCCACCGGGACGAGGCGGTCCGCCTCACCTCCCCGGGCCGCGCCCGGGTCTGGCGGCTGTACATGGCCGCCTCCGCCCTCGCCTTCGAGCACAACCGCCTCGGCGTGAACCAGATCCTCGCGGTACGCCCCACCTCCGACGGCGCCGCGGGCCTGCCGCTGCGCCCCCGCGCCTGGACGGAAGGCCGGAACGACGACCAGGCGTCCACGAGGACAACTTCCCGGTAACTCCGTACAACCCCCGGCGCACTTCGGAGGTCACCTCAGCGTCCGTACACGGGAGTTCCGGCCCCCGGTACCCCGTTTTCAGCCGAGCCACGTAGGTGATCCCCGGAGTGCTCAAGCACCTCAGACCGATCCTCGCCACCGCTGCTGCCGCCGTCCTGACGGGCGGTCTGCTGACGGCGGCCGCAAGCCCGTCCGTCGCCGTCGACGGTGTGGAAGGCGACTTCAACAACGACGGGTACGGCGACGTCGTCGCCGCCGCCGGCTACGCCCACGTGAACGGCAAGGCCGGCGCGGGTCAGATCGTCGTCTACTGGGGCGGCCCCGACGGGCTCGACCCCGCGCGCCGCAGCCCGATCAGCCAGGCCTCCCCGGGCGTGCCGGGAAGCCCGGAGGAGGGCGACCTGTTCGGCAACTCGCTGCGGACCGGCGACTTCAACGGCGACGGCATCAGCGACCTCCTCGTCAGCGCCTACCTCGAGGACCTGGGTGGCGACGAGGAAGCCGGCATGCTCTCCGTGCTGTGGGGCTCCTCCGAAGGGCTGGTGAGCGGCGCCGTCATCGGCGACCCGGACGGCTCCGGCCACGACCGGTTCGGGCAGTCCCTGGCCGTGGGCGACTTCGACGCCGACGGCACCACGGACATCGCGGTCGGCACGGACCACCCGACGGTCCACATCCTCGCGGGCGGTCTCGACACGTGGGGCGAACCGGCCTTCGACTACACCGTCCGCCCGAACCTCGCCCCCGGCTTCAACGGCGCGTTCTACCTGACCGCCGGCCAGGTCGAGGGCGAGGGTACCGGCGACGACCTCGTCGTGAACGGCCTGGAGAACGAGCCCGACGAGAACGGCTACATCTACAACGCCAACTTCTACTTCCCGGGTATTGCGGGCAAGGGCCTGGCCGGTGACGGCGAGCCGCTGCAGGGCGGCATCGTCACCGACATCGGGGACACCGACGGCGACGGCTTCGGGGACCTGGTCATCGGCACCGAGTGGGACCAGGGCGTGCCCGGCTCCACCAAGGGCGGCAAGGTCACCGTCCTGTACGGCACCGCGGACGGCCCGAACGGTCGCGTGGTGACGGTCACCCAGAACACCAGCGGCGTCGTCGGCGCCTCCGAGAACGACGACCGGTTCGGGGACACCCTGCACCTGGGGGACGTCAACGGCGACGGCTTCGAGGACCTCGTCATCGGCTCGTCCGAGGAGAACCTCGGCGACGCCTACGACACCGGCGCCGTCCACCTGCTGTACGGCTCGCCGGCGGGCATCACCACCACCGGGGCGCAGTACTTCAACCAGAACACGCCCGGCGTGCCGGGCAGCAACGAGAAGCAGGACTACTTCGGCAGCGACGTCCTGCTCCGCGACGTCGACGCCGACGGCGACGACGACCTCGCCATCGGTGCCATGGGCGAGAACTGGTTCAACGGATCCGTCACGGCCCTGCGGTCCGACGGCACCCGCATCGTCACCGACGGCGCGCTGTGGATGAGCGCCAGGTCCTCGGGCGTCCCGACCGCGGGTCAGCCGGGGCTGGGGGGCCGGTTCAAGGGCTGACCCGGTCTCCACGCGCCACCGCGCACACGACGGCGCCCCCTCCCACGAGGAGGGGGCGCCGTCCCGTGCGTCCGCGACTCGCGGAGCGAGGTCACTCGGTGCGGATCGCCTGCAGGATGTCCAGCCGGGAGGCACGCCGCGCCGGCCACAGCGCGGCCAGCATGCCCACCAGCGCCGCCAGCGCCAGGAACACCCCCAGCCGGTCCCACGGCAGCACCAGCGCGTAGGTGTCCATACCGGTACTCGCGATCAGCTCACCGGCGGCCCAGCCGAGGAAGACACCGAGCCCGATCCCGAGCACGCCGCCGAACAGCGAGATGACCAGTGACTCCAGCCGGACCATCCGCTTGACGCTCCGCCGGTTCAGGCCGATCGCCCGCAGCATCCCGATCTCCTGGCCGCGCTCGAAGACGGACATCGCCAAGGTGTTGACCACTCCGAGCACCGCCACGACCACCGCCATGGCCAGCAGCCCGTACAGGACGTTCAGCAGCACGGAGACCAGCTGCGCGATGCCCTCGGAGATGTCCTCCTGGTCCTGCACCTGCAGGGCGGGGTTGTTGCCCAGTTCCTTCTGCAGGGTGTCCCGCGTCGCCTCGCTGGGGCCGCTGTCGGTCTCGACCAGCACCCGCATGTCGGTGACACGAGGCATGTGCGGGGTCAGCGTCGAGGCGTCCAGCATGATGCCGCGGGCGAACTCGCTGCCGTCGTAGACACCCGCCACCGTCAGCGTCTCGCGGCTTCCGTCCGCGTAGGCCACGCGGAAGTCGGAGCCCGCCTTCCAGCCCTGTTCCTCCGCCGTGTCGGCGTCGACCACGGCCTTCGTCCCGCCGGCGACGCCGGACCAGGATCCCTCGGTGAAGTCCAGGGAGAGCAGGCGGTCGACGGTCTCGCCGTTCACGCCGGTCAGCTGCCGGTTCCTGCCGTCGACGCGGGCGGCCGTGGTGCGCATCGGCGAGGTGGCGGTGACCTCGTCCAGCCCCTTCAGCTTCCCCTCGACCTCGGGGGAGAGCGGCGTGAAGTTGGCCATGGAGACCGTGTAGTCCGCCGCGACCGACTCGGCGGCCATCTTCTCGATGGCCTGCTGGACGCCGGAGGCGACCACCGTGAAGCCCGTGACGAGGGTGAGTCCGACCATCAGGGCGGAGGCCGTCGTCGCGGTGCGCCGCGGATTGCGGACCGCGTTCCGCCGGGCCAGCTTGCCGCTGACGCGGAACAACCGCAGCACCGGTGCGGCAGCGGCGATCAGCGGGCGGGACAGCAGCGGGGTGAGGACGAAGACGCCGACGAGCAGCAGGGCGGCGCCCGCACCCATCATCGCCTCGCCGTCCTCCCTCGAGGTGGCTGCCAGGACCAGGGCCGTGCCGCCGCCCGCCAGCAGCGCCCCGAGCGTGTTGCGCAGCACCAGGGAGCGGGTGGTGGACGGCGCGTGGACGCTGCCCATCGCGGCGACCGGCGGGATCTTGGCGGCCCGGCGGGCCGGCAGCCAGGCGGCGAGCACGGTCACGGCGACGCCGACCACCAGGGAGGCGGCAACGGCGTCGAGGGAGACGACCAGCGGACCGTCGGGCATGGTGCCCAGCCGGGACACCAGGGAGCGCAGCCCCACCGCGATCCCGATACCGGCGCCGAAGCCCACCACCGAGGCCGCCAGGCCGACACCGGCCGCCTCCAACAGCACGGAGCGGGTGACCTGACGACGGCTCGCCCCGACGGCCCGCAGCAGCGCCAGCTCCTTCGTCCGCTGCGCGACGAGCATGGTGAAGGTGTTGGCGATGAGGAAGATGCCGACGAACAGCGCGATGCCCGCGAACACGAGCATCGCGGTCCGCATGCCCGACATGCTGTTCTCGATCTGCTGCGACTGGTCGTCGGCGAGCTTCCGGCCCGTCACCGCCTCGGTCCTCGGGGGCAGGATCTTCTCGGCGCGCGCCTTCAGCGCGGCCTGCGTGGTGCCTTCGGCCGCCTCGAGCTGGATCTGGGTGTACTGGCCGGGCTTCGCGAACAGCCGCTGCGCGGTGGCGTCGTCGAAGAGCACGAGTGTGCCGCCGGCCGCGACGTTGCCGTCGTCCGTGGTGAAGACGCCGACGACCTTCTCCTTGCGGACCGGCCCGCTCACCGACATGCGCACCGTGTCGCCGACTCGGTAGCCGGTGCGCTCGGCGGTCCTGGCGTCGAGGGCGACCTCGCCCTCCTCCTGCGGGGCGTGGCCGCGGCGCATCGGATAGCGGGCGTCCTCGCCGTCCCGCCCCTGGTAGTTGGCGCCGCGGGTGCTCCAGCCGTCCCCGACCAGGTCGCCGTTCTTGTCGGCGAGGGCGGCGAAACCGGAGACCACACCGGTCGCGGAGGCGGCGCCCGGCAGCTCCTCCGCCTGCTGGAGCGTCTCGCGCGGCAGTCCTGCCGGGGCGGCGGACGCCCGGTCCGGGCCGCCGGCGTCCCCGACGGGGCGCAGGGAGACGTCGACGTGTTCGAACCCCTTCTCCGAACTTCGCTGGAACGCTTCCGAGACGGTCGAGGTGAAGACGAGTGTGCCGGCGACGAAGGCCACGCCGAGCATCACGGCGAGGAGGGTCATCAGCAGCCGGCCCTTGTGCGCGAGCACGTTGCGCAGGGCAGTTCTGAACATGGGCGAGTCCTGGGTTCGGGTGCCCCGGGGCGCGGGGCGGAGTGGAAGGAGGGGGCACGGGAGGGCGTACCGGCTCCGCGGGGCGGAGGCGGTACGCCGTCAGCCGGTGCGGCCCGTGGTGTCCAGGGACTTCATGCGGTCCAGCACCGTCTCGGCGGTGGGGTCGGCCAGGTCGTCGACGATCCGCCCGTCCGCGAGGAAGACGACGCGGTCCGCGTAGGAGGCGGCCACCGGGTCGTGCGTGACCATGACGACCGTCTGGCGCAGCTCGCTGACGGACTTCCGCAGGAAGCCGAGCACTTCGGCGCCCGAGCGGGAGTCGAGGTTCCCGGTGGGCTCGTCACCGAAGATGATCTCGGGCTTCGAGGCCAGTGCGCGTGCCACCGCGACGCGCTGCTGCTGCCCGCCGGAGAGCTGGTTGGGGCGGTGCTTCAGCCGGTCTCCCAGACCCACGGTCGCGACGACCTCGTCGACCCACTCCTGGTCCGGCTTCGTGCCCGCGATGTCCATCGGGAGCGTGATGTTCTCCATCGCGGTGAGCGTGGGCAGCAGGTTGAAGGCCTGGAAGATGAAGCCGATCCGGTCGCGCCGCAGGCGGGTGAGCTTCTTGTCCTTGAGCGTGGTGAGTTCGGTGTCTCCGAGGAGCGCACTGCCGCTGCTGACCGAGTCGAGTCCGGCCATGCAGTGCATCAGGGTCGACTTGCCCGAGCCGGACGGGCCCATGATGGCGGTGAACTCCGCCCGGCGGAACTCGACGGAGACGCGGTCCAGGGCCACGACCCGGGTCTCGCCCCGGCCGTAGACCTTGGTGAGTTCCGTGGCTCGGGCGGCCGCGCCGTCGCCCTGGCCGGGCGCGGCGTCGGAGACTGCGGTGTGGGTGATGGTCACGAGGACGGCTCCTGTCGGACAGCTCTGTGAGGGGACCGGTCCATCGTGCCTCCGCGTATGCCCCGGCGGATCAGCCCGGGTGCCGGTTTCCGGGGGACCCCTGGGAGGTACCCCGCGACGGTCCGGTCCTCCCTGGGGAGGACCGGCGTCCCCGAGAGACCACGGGGACGGAGGGAGGAGGGGAAGGGGCGGAGAATTTGCGTCAATTCCCGGTTGCCCGGCGCCGCAGGAGGCAGGGGGAGGACGGCCCACCAGCAGCGCTGACGGGGCGTCAGGTAGCCTTAAAATAAGACAACTTCGGAGTTCACGACGGCCTGAGACGCCCCGTCGGTGGATAGGCTCTTACCGCACCCGCGTGGATCGCGGCCCCACACGGCGGCGTCGGGCAGGCCGCGGGGTGCCGTGCCCGGATGGTGGAATGCAGACACGACGAGCTTAAACCTCGTTGACCCTCGCGGGTCGTGCCGGTTCGAGTCCGGCTCCGGGCACTCCCACCTCCACGGGGCAGTGCGACCTCACGCGATCGGCCTACGCCCCTGCCTCGCGGTGGGCGTGAGCCCCTCGAGGATCGGCGCCCCTCCTCCCCTTCGCTCCTTCTCGCACCTCTCCCCTCGCACCGACCCCGGCGCGCAGGCGTGCGGAGGCGACCGTGAGACCCCGCGGTCCGGTTGACGCCCAGTTGCCCCTTCCGGCCTCGCCGTCGCGGGTGAATGTGACGTGCCGCACGGCGCTGCGGGGTAGGGGCGATGCATGCGCCACGCCCCCTCCGGGCACCTGCCGGGCAGGGCACGTGCCGCCACGTGCCGACACCTCTCGTGTCTCGGAACAATTACGTCCCTTTGCTCGTTGGGACCGCTGCACTAGCGTGCTGTTTTTGCCCAGGCATTACTCTGGAGGCAAGGCCGCGCCGTGCGGTCATGGAGGAGTGAGATGAGGAGCAGCAACCCGGTCTTCTCGCGACGGGGAATCGGCCGCGACAGCGGCCACGCCGGTTTCGGCGCCGGCCAGCACCAGCAGGCCGGGAACCCTTACGCGGCGGGCCCCGCCACGAACCCGTACGCGACCAACCCGTACGCCCAGACGCAGACCGCCCCGGGTCAGGCACCCAAGCAGGGTGCCCCGCCGGTCGCGTCGCAGACGGGCCGCATGACGATCGACGACGTCGTCACCCGCACCGGCATGACGCTGGGCACCGTGATCCTCACCGCGGCCGCCGCCTGGATCACCGGCGTCACGCTGGGCATCGCCATCGGCGCCGCCCTGGTCGCGATGGTTCTGGCCTTCGTCCAGATCTTCAAGCGCAAGCCCTCGCCCGCGCTGATCCTGGGATACGCCGCCTTCGAGGGCGTGTTCCTCGGCTCGATCAGCAACTACCTCAACACCTACGTCGGCAACGGCGTGGCGATGCAGGCGGTGCTGGGCACCATGGCGGTGTTCGCCGCGGTGCTGTTCATGTACAAGCAGCGGATCATTCGGGTGACCCGGCGCTTCTACCAGTTCACGATGGCGGCCGCGCTCGGCTTCGTGCTCCTGATGGGCGTCAACCTGCTGTTCGCGCTCTTCGCCGGCGGCGACGGCCTGGGCTTCCGCACCGGTGGCCTCGGCATCCTCTTCGGCATCATCGGCATCGTGCTCGGCGCCGCTTTCCTCGCCATGGACTTCAAGCAGGTCGAGGACGGCATCGCCTACGGTGCCCCACGCGAGGAGTCCTGGCTGGCCGCCTTCGGTCTGACCCTCACTCTGGTGTGGATCTACCTGGAGTTCCTGCGGCTGCTGTCGATCCTGAACAGCGACTGACGCACCGTTCCGCAGCGGCGCGTGCGACCGCACGAAGGGCCCGCGAGGCGATCGCCTCGCGGGCCCTTCGTCCGTCAGCGTGGGGGAGCGTGTGCCCTTCCGGAGGGCCTGGTCACAGGTGGCGCGCGGCGCGCCGCAGGTCGTACTCGTGAACGATCGCCTTGGCGTAGCCGTAGCTGAGGTTGTGCTCCCCCCGCAGCCAGCTCACCTTCTCCTCGAAGCGGAAGAGGGCGGGGCCGTCGTCGACCGTGCGGATCCATTCGGAGATCTCGCGGCCGGTGCACTGCGGAATGCGGGCGAGCAGGTTCTGATGGGTCTCGGCGGAGAAGGTCTGGGACATCGGCGCCTCCGGACGCTGCCGTATGTGAGTCCTTCCCGCCACGGTGCCCCAGCGGGGGGCCGTTGGCAACCTTCCGGTCCCGACGATCAGGGGCGCATCGTGGTGCGGGAGCGCCGCCGGTACGGCGCGTAGGGTGGCCGGGTGCGTGAGGTGACGGCGTTGACGACCGAGGTGGATCTGCTGGCGGACCGGTTGCGGTCCCTGCCGCAGAGTGCTCTGCTGCGCGGCGCCGCGGCCGAGGGCCGCGAGCTGGCGGGCGAGCTGGCCCGGCGCGCGCAGCTGCTGGAGTTCCCGGACCGCGCGCCGCAGGCCCTGCCGGACGCCGGGCCGTTCGCCGTGGGCGACCAGGTGGCCGTCGCCGGCCACGATCTGGCGCAGGTGCTGGGCACCTCGGGCACCGCTCGGCAACTGGAGGAGGCCGTGGACCTCGTGGCGCGGGTCAGAGCGAGGCGATGACCCGGTCGGCGAGCAGGTAGATCCGGTCCTCCCCGACCTCGAAGGTCAGCGAGTAGGCGCCGGAGACGCTGGAGCCGCCCAGCAGCAGCGGGGACAGGCCCGCGTCCAGCGCGTCCGCCAGCTGATCGGCCGTTTCCCGGTGTCCGGGGGACATGCAGACGGTGGTGCCGTCCTCGAACGCGTAGACGTCCAGGGTTCCCAGCGGGCCGGGCCGCACGTCGAGCAGCGGGGTCCGGGACTCGGCGAGTTCGCCGAGGCGCCGCACGGTCCGCTCGTGCTCGGCGAGCGTGGGCGTGCCGGCCGCCGGGACCGGTGCGGGCCCGATGGGCTCGCCGGAGAGCGAGAAGTCGGGGTGCGACGGGTGACGGCGGCGGGCGGCGGCGAGTTCGGCGGCGTCGGCGTCCGAGTCCTCCTCCGGCTCCGCCTCGGTGCCGGAGGTGTCGAGCCGTTCGACGCCGAGGAACGCCTCGGGGTCGTCCGCGTCGGCGAGCAGGTCCTCGGCGCCGGGCTGGCGCGGTACGAAGACCTCGCCCTCGTTCCCCGTGCCGGTGAGTCCCTCGGTGCCGTCGAGACGCCCTTCCAGCAGCGCTTCGAGGAGCGCACGGTCCGCTTCGGGGGAGACCTCGTACTCCGTGCCGTGCCCGGCCATCAGCGGGGTGTCCTCGTCCCGCGCCTCCTGCGCGGCCCAGAAGGCGCGCGCCTCGGCGAGTTCACGCTCCCGCTCCTCGGCCAGTGCCTGGGCGACGGCGACGCGGATCTCCTCGCCCGGCGCTGAGCGAGCCGCGGGCACCGACCCGTCCTGGGCCCTGCGCGTCGGGACGGCCGCGTCGAGGCGGGAGCCGAGGGCAGCCACCTCGCGGTGGAGCCCCCGCAGCAGGAGGAGTGCGGCGCCGCCCATGGCTATGGCCAGGCCCGCAGCCGTCAGCAGGAGAATCAATATGGCGCTCACTGAGGTACTCCCGGTTCCGTTACGATCCCCGAATTTCTACCGCAGCTTTCTCCGGTAAGACTTGCACGACCGTAGTGCAAAGCGCCATCAATGGGAGAGGCGGGAAGAGGAAGCACCATGGGTCGGACGCGTGTGACCTGGGCGAACGAAACGCCCCCAGGGGATATATCACATCCCGGGGGCGCTTCGGTGGGGGCTTTATGAAGAATATGGGCCCAGTGGCAATTTCCGATCTGTTCGCCTCGCGTGCCCTGCCGAAAGTGATCGGGGAGTGACGCTGGGGTCACGTTTCCGGTCTTCCGGTCGGGGTGGGACGCGACGGGACGGAGCGGTCGTAGCGGTCGGAGCCCGGACGGCCGGTCAGCTCAGCCGCTCGAGGACCATGGCCATGCCCTGGCCGCCGCCGACGCACATCGTCTCCAGGCCGAACTGCTTGTCGTGCCACTGGAGCGAGTTGAGGAGCGTGCCGGTGATGCGTGCGCCGGTCATGCCGAACGGGTGGCCCACCGCGATGGCGCCGCCGTTGACGTTGAGCCGGTCCAGGTCGATGCCGAGGCCCTGGTAGGAGGGGATCACCTGCGCGGCGAACGCCTCGTTGATCTCGACGAGGTCGATGTCGCCGATGGTCATGCCCGCGCGGGCCAGTGCCTGCCGGGAGGCCTCCACCGGCCCGTACCCCATGATCTCCGGCGACAGCGCGGACAGCCCGGTCGACACCACGCGTGCCAGCGGGGTGATGCCCAGCTCCCGCGCCTTGGTGTCGGACATGATCACCAGTGCGGCGGCGCCGTCGTTCAGGGGGCAGCAGTTACCGGCGGTGATGCGGCCGTCGGGGCGGAAGACCGGCTTGAGGCCCTCGACGCCCTCCAGCGTCACGCCCGGCCGGGGGCCGTCGTCCTGGGACACCACGGTGCCGTCGGGCAGCGTCACCGGCGTGATCTCGCGCTTCCAGAAGCCGTCGGCGATGGCCTGCTCCGCCAGGTTCTGCGAGCGGACGCCGAACTCGTCCATCTCGCGGCGGGAGACGCCCTTGAGCCGCGCCAGGTTCTCCGCGGTCTGCCCCATCGCCATGTAGACGTCCGGCACCTCGCCGCTCTCCCGCGGGTCGGTCCAGGTCTCGGCGCCGTGCTCGGCGCGTTCGGCGGTACGGGCCTCCGCGTCGGCGAACAGCGGGTTGTGCGTGCCCGGCATGCCGTCGGAGGAGCCGTTCGCGAACCGCGACACCGTCTCCACACCGGCCGAGACGAAGACGTCGCCCTCGCCCGCCCGGATGGCGTGCATCGCCATCCGGGTCGTCTGGAGCGAGGAGGAGCAGTACCGGGTGATGGTGCAGCCCGGCAGGTGGTCCATGCCCAGCTGCACGGCGACGACGCGGCCCAGGTTGTGGCCCTGTTCACCGCCCGGCAGGCCGCAGCCCAGCATGAGGTCGTCGATCTCCGCGGGGTCCAGCTGCGGCACCTTCGCCAGCGCGGCCCGCACGATCTCACTGGTCAGATCGTCGGGCCGGACCTCCTTGAGGGAACCCTTGCCGGCGCGGCCGATCGGGGAACGGGCGGCGGAGACGATCACGGCTTCGGGCATCACAGGCTCCATCGGACGCGTGGCTGGCAGATCTGTGACGTGAAGCTACCCGCACGTAGCGGATGGGTCACGTGGCTCACCGTGTGACGCGAGCCTCTTTCCCGAGCGTACGTCCCCGCGCCGTCAGGCCGGTCGCTGCCGCCGACCCGGCGGTGCGGGCGGGTCAGCGTGCGTCCGCGTCCACGTGCCGCACCGGTTCGCTGTCCTCGGCCGGGGGCAGCCGGCGGCGCCGGCGGTGCTTGAGCAGCGCCCACGGCCCGCGCACCGAGGCGACCTCCGTGCCGCCCTCCTCGGCGGCCTCGGCGGCTGCTCGGGCCACCGGCAGGATGCCCTCGCGCCGTCCTGCCTCGGGGCGCTCCTCCTCCGCCGGCCACAGGCCGAGCGAGGCGCAGACCGTCGGCAGTATCGCCATCGCCGCGGTGGCGTAGCCCTCGGCCGACGGGTGGTAGTTGTCCGGGCTGAACAGTTCCCGCGGGTTCGCCTGGAACTCCGGCCCGAGCAGTTCCCCCAGCGAGACGGTGCGGCCGCCCTCCTCGACCACCGCGATCGTCTGCGCGGCGGCCAGCTGACGGCTCAGCCGCCGCGCGATCCAGCGCAGCGGCTGGGCGACGGGCTCGATCGTGCCGAGGTCGGGACAGGTGGCCACCACCACCTCGCAGCCGGCGGTGCGCAGCCGCGCCACCGCGTCGGACAGCAGCCGGACCGACCGCGCGGGCGGCATCCGGTGGGTGACGTCGTTCGCACCGATCATGATCACGCACACGTCGGGGGCGTCGTCCTGCCCGCTCAGCAGCATCGTCACCTGGCGCTCGAGGTCGTCCGACTGCGCGCCGGAGAGCGCCACGTTGCGGAACGCCACCGGGCGTTCCGCGATGGCGGCCAGCGCCGAGGCGAGCAGGGCCCCCGGGGTCTGCCGAGGCCGGTGGACGCCCTGACCGGCGGCCGTCGAGTCGCCCACCATGGCGAGCTGCAGAGGCCGTGCGGGCGCGGCGGCACGCCCCCCGGCGCGGCCCCCGCCGCCGGCCCGGCCCGCGTACGCCGCCCCGTAGAGGCCGTCCGCCACCGGCGGTGTGGTGTCGGAGATCCCCACGCGGCGCTTCGCGAGCTGGGCCTCGGTGAACAACAGCCCCACCGCGGCGCCCCCGAGCAGCCCGAGCCCCCCGCTGCCGTACGCGGCCGCGGTAGCGATCCGGCGTGCCACTCTGGCTGTCGCCGCCTTCGACATCGGCATGGTGGTGGTCCGCCTCCCAGTGGTCGGTGCGTCCCGAACGCGCCGTTCGCTCGGACACGTCGGATGTTTCTTCCCCAACACTGTGTTGCCCCGTGTGGCCCTCCGTACAACGCGCCCCAAGGGTGGGGTGGTGCGCAATAGGCTGTCCCCACGGGTAGGGAGCGTGTGCCGCCTCCGACTCACCTGGGGGTGATCCCCCCGGCGTCCCGACCAAGGGAAGATCCCCGAAAGGCGTGGAGAACCAAGGTGCAGTATCACGACTCGATGATCGAGCTTGTCGGCAACACCCCGCTGCTCAGGCTCAACAGTGTGACGAAGGGCCTGAAGGCCACCGTTCTGGCCAAGGTCGAGTACTTCAATCCGGGCGGTTCCGTGAAGGACCGGATCGCCGTCCGCATGATCGAGGCGGCGGAGCGCAGCGGCGCCCTCCGGCCGGGCGGTGTGATCGTCGAGCCGACCTCGGGGAACACCGGTGTCGGGCTGGCCATCGTGGCGCAGCAGAAGGGCTACCGCTGCATCTTCGTCTGCCCGGACAAGGTCTCGACCGACAAGATCAACGTGCTGCGGGCGTACGGCGCGGAGGTCGTCGTCTGCCCGACGGCCGTCGACCCCGAGCACCCCGACTCCTACTACAACGTCTCCGACCGCCTGGTCCGCGAGACGCCCGACGCCTGGAAGCCGGACCAGTACAGCAACCCGGACAACCCGCGCTCGCACTACGAGTCGACCGGACCGGAGCTGTGGGAGCAGACCGGGGGCCGCATCACCCACTTCGTCACGGGAGTCGGCACCGGAGGCACCATCTCGGGCACCGGCCGCTACCTGAAGGACGTCAGCGAGGGCAGGGTCCGCGTCGTGGGCGCCGACCCGGAGGGCTCCGTCTACAGCGGCGGCTCTGGACGCCCCTACCTGGTGGAGGGCGTCGGTGAGGACTTCTGGCCGGACGCCTACGACCGGAACGTCGCCGACGAGATCGTCGCCGTCTCCGACAAGGACTCCTTCCAGATGACCCGCCGCCTCGCCCGTGAGGAGGGCCTGCTGGTCGGCGGGTCCTGCGGCATGGCCGTCGTCGGTGCCCTGAAGGTGGCCGAGGGGCTCGGTCCGGACGACGTCGTGGTCGTGCTGCTGCCGGACGGCGGCCGCGGCTACCTCAGCAAGATCTTCAACGACGAGTGGATGAACGACTACGGCTTCCTCGAGGAGGGCGAGGCCACCTCGGTCCGCGTCGGCCACGTGCTGCGGCACAAGGAGGGCCCGATCCCCTCGCTGGTCCACATGCACCCCGAGGAGACCGTGGGCGAGGCCATCGACGTGCTGCGCGAGTACGGCGTCTCGCAGATGCCCGTCGTCAAGCCCGGAGCGGGGCACCCGGACGTCATGGCCGCCGAGGTCATCGGCTCCGTGGTGGAGCGGGAACTGCTCGACGCGCTGTTCGCGCAGCGCGCCTCGCTGAGCGACCCGCTGGAGAAGCACATGTGCGATCCGCTGCCGCAGGTCGGTGCGGGTGAGAGCGTCGGCGACCTGATGGCCGTGCTCGAAGGGGCGGACGCCGCCCTGGTGCTGGAGGAGGGCAAGCCCACCGGCGTGCTCAGCCGGCAGGACCTCCTCGCCTTCCTCGCCCGCAGCTAGGGCGTACCGCGCCGGGTCGCGCCGCGGCCCGGCGCCGCCGCTCCGCCGGGCCGCCCCCCCCGGGGGGGGCCGCCCGGGGGGGCGGGTG